>JANYDQ010000385.1 GCA_025363555.1 Bacteroidota bacterium
AATCATTAAGGTTAATGTTTCAATCATTAAGGTTAGCAATCCAATCATTAAGGTTAATGTTTCAATCATTAAGGTTAGCAATCCAATCATTAACCTTAGCGATGTGATTGTTAACCTTAACAATTGGATTGCTAACCTTAACGGAGCCAAAACGACACCTTTTGATGTAAAAGCTTGAAATTCAAAGAACATTTTTACTGATGCCAAAGGTAAATGAATCAATAATGCACGGTTTTTGTTTTTGTATGAGCGTGTACTATTTTTGTATGAGCGTGTAAATTTCAGAATTTGAAGGAAGGGAAATTCTTTTTAAGCCATTCAAAAAACGAAGGAAGTTTGCGGGCAGCAATGCCGAGTGGCGTGGCATCATTTAATAAGGCAGTGCTTGTTCGCTTGCCTTTTGTTATTTTATCCAGGCGGGAGGCATTGATTACCTGGCTGCGGTGTATCCTGAAAAACAGGTTTCCAGGTAGTTCCATTTCAAACTCATCTAATCTTATCTCAGTAATATCAATAGTTCCATCGGTTTTAAAAATAGTAGCATACCTGCCTGCTGCTTGTATATAAAGTATGTCAGTAAAAACTATTTTTATCTTTTTATCTCCATCCTGCATGTATATATAATCAATCCCCTCTTCCTCTTCCTTTTTTTCCGGTAAATGTGGAGGAAAGTAATTTGAAATCAAAAATGCTGTTTCCTTATTTTTTATTTTTTCTTCTGTCATCTCTGCATTATTCATTGGAAGAAAAATCCCTTTCTGATTGTTATGAATAATAACTTCACATTCTTCCGCTTTTGTTATTTCGTCAGCAGCAGTAGCCACAGTAACAGCCAAATTTAGTTTCAACATAGAAGTGTCCATTTTGTTTAGTTATAAATGAGGAAACAAAGAAAACTATTTTATTCAAAATAAAAGGGGCAGTTCTAGTGTTTGACATTATGAGCGAGTGAACGAACGGTTTGGGCGGTTAAACGGTAAGCGGCAGGGTAATAATTTTGTTTTTTTTTGGGGCAAAGCGAAGAATTTTATTAAAACATACTGAATAACAGAAGAAAGTTTTAAACAGTTTTTAAGTTTTAGAGACTGTTTAAATTTCATTTAAAAGAAAAAAACAGTGTATATTTTTAACCTTAATAGAATCAGCTCAAATTAATTGTTCAAACCTTACCTGCCTGCCGGAAGGCAGGTAAGGTTAAAAAATGCGGAAATATATCCGGGGTAAAGTATAAAATGAAATTTAAACAGCTTCTTACTTTCTCTTTTATTTCTCTTTCATATTTTTAATACTTTTGCAGCCAATTATTTTTAATAGTCTTTATGAAGAAAAATATCAAAACAATAGCCATTGTTGGAGGAGGTCCGTGTGGCTGTGCGCTGGCTACATTGCTAAACAGGAAAGGATTTAAAGTAGCCGTATTTTATATTGCCAAACGCCCCGAAATTATTGTGGGCGAATCCCTCGTTCCTGCCATTGTTCCTATGCTACGCGAGTTGGGCATAGAAGACGAAGTAAAATCGTACAGTACTTATAAGCCGGGTGCTTCTGTATGGGTAAGCAAAGATGAAGAAGCTACTTCTCCCTTTGCCATTGGCGGTGGTGCTCTTCCTTCTTATGCCTATAATGTTCCCAGGGTAAAATTTGATAAAACTCTTTTCGACCTTGCTCTTCGCGAAGGAGTGCAGTTTTTTGAACAGGTGGCAAAGATTGAAAAGACAGGTAAGGGCGATGAGCTGAAACTAAGCGATGACACTATTTCCGGCATCAATGATTTTTTTAAAGGGCAGCCCGACTTAATTGTTGATGCAAGCGGAAGGTCAAGAACCATTTCCCGTTTGCTGGATATACCCACAAAAGCAGGCGAAAGAAGAGATATTGCTCTATTCTCTCACATGACCGGAACAGAAAAGATAGAACCTTATAACATCCATCTTCATCGCCTGGAAAAAGGCTGGGCATGGCGCATTCCTCACCTCGACAGAACTTCGGTAGGTGTGGTTATTCATCCCAAACATTTGGAAGAATATGGTTCTACCAAAGAAGAACGGTACGACAATTACCTGAAAAGCGAACCTACCCTGCAAAAATTTACCGGAAAAGGCAAACGCGAAACAAGCGTAATGCAGTATGATAATTACCAGTTAATTTCTCAACAGATGTATGGCACTAACTGGGTGCTTACAGGGGATGCAGGTGGTTTTCTCGACCCTATATTTTCTTCGGGCTTGTTTCTTGCTATCAAAGGGGCTTTCCGGCTTTCACAAATTATAGGAGATGGAACAAACCCGGATTACAAACGCTACCAAAAAGAACAATTGAGAGAGCTGGAAGTATGGCAACGACTGGTAGATACCTGGTATGACGGCAGCCTGTTTACCCTCTTTAAAGTAGGACAGGATAGAATGGATACTGCCCTGGGAAGGTTTCTCGGTCCGCAGTTTCAAAAACACCTTACCCGTATTTTTTCAGGAGAAGCAGTATATGTGGGCTATAGCAGGAGGTTCCTCAATTTTGTAACCGGGTCTATGCTGTCACTCATGAAAGTAGGGCGATTGCACAACAGGGATATAAAAGATCTGGAGATAAAATAATCAATGTATCTGTCAATTCTGAAGTGGTTAGTTAAAGAAGTAAACACAGGAGTAAAGGCAAGGTTAAAAGTAACCGTTCGAGCATAAATGCATTTTTTAACAACCCTGTCCCTTAGGGCGGGGTTTTTTTTTGCCCATTTTCGTATAATCAACCAAAATATGTTTTGTGTGTGGGTGCTTACTATTACTTATTTGGTAGTCTGCTAAACCGAAAATGGGAGGTTGATATGCCAAAAATGGGTGTCTGCTTAAACCAAATATGGGAGGTTGCGAAGCCGAATATGGGATGTTGCGAAGCCGAATATAGGATGTTGCGAAACCGAATTAAGGATGCTGCGAAACCGAATTAAGGATGTTGCGAAGCCGAAGAAGGTATGCTGGAAGCCGAGTAAGGCTGTTTGAAATTGGAGGTGAATTGGTAATTTTGATGGTTTTAATAGATTTTTTGACCAAATGATAGTTTTCCACCTCTGCGAAACTCTTTTGCAATTTGTTGGGATAACATAGAGAAGAGTCCTTTTCGGAAAAGAGATAAAAAAATCCCCCGAAGTTCGGGGGATATTTTTTGTGTATTTTTTAAAAACTTTAGCTGATAAGGTGAAATGAAAATGCTGAAACAGATAAAACTGCCAGATAGAAAGAAAACGAACGAACAACACATCGACTGCCGGAGGCACATAAAGGAGATAACACGATGCACTTCATAAAGCGAAGCGTCTAAATAAAAATTGTGAAAAAGAGAAAGGCTAAAAGTAAGTTATGATATAAGACATCTAAAAAAATAAGAGTACTTTTGCAGCGCAATGAATCGGCAGCTAAAAAAATATTTCTCTTTATTGTTTTTGTTTCTCTTCCTTTTCCCTATGGTGGAAAAAGAAGTACATGCCTTTCAACACCTTGCCGACATCCATTGTTTGGCTACCGACAAACATTTTCATTCCATAGAACACCACTGTTCTGTTTGCGATTTTTCACATACCACCAATTCCACAACACCCCAAACGCACACACAATTTATTCCGGTTGTAAGAGAATTTGCATTTCTGCCTTTCATCGAAAAGGTAGAAATTAAAAATGCTTTTCAGCATCTGCCATCGCGCGCACCCCCTGTTGTTTAATTAACAACAATTAAAATCAGTTCACTTTTTAATTGTTTGAATAAAAGTCGGTTCTTCCAGGAAGAAGTGATGTTCTTGTTTATTTAAAATAATTTAATCCAATTAAAATTCGTAATGAAAAAATTATACTTTTTGCTTTCAATGGTACTGGTGGTGTTCAGTTGTACACCTGCATTGGCAGTAGCAGGAAAAACATCTTTGAGTGGCAAGGTTACTGATAAAACAACAGGCGAAGCGCTGCCTTATGTATCCCTGTATGTGCCTGATTTAAAAACGGGCGCAGTTACTAAGTTAGATGGCACTTACCTAATTGATAATTTGCCCAACACAAAAATACTTATACAAATCAGTTTTGTGGGTTACCAATCGGTTATCGAAACCATTGATTTGGCAACCACTACGACCAAAGATTTTGCGCTGGAAACTTCTGTAAAAGAAATGAACGAAGTAGTAGTAACAGGCACATCGAGGGCAACAGAGATAAAGAAAAACCCTGTACCGATGATTTCTATTACCAAAGACTACCTGGCTCAAAACGCATCAACCAACATCATCGAAACATTAAACAAAGTGCCAGGAGTAAGCACACTCACCACCGGACCCAATGTTTCAAAACCTTTTATCCGCGGGCTGGGCAGCAACCGGGTACTCACTATGTTTGACGGGGTTCGGCAGGAAGGACAACAATGGGGAGATGAACACGGAATAGAAATTGACCAGTTTTTAATTGACCACATAGAAGTAGTAAAAGGACCAGCCAGTTTGATGTACGGCTCTGATGCACTTGCCGGAGTGGTTAATTTACTTCCTGCAAACCCTGCACCCGATGGAGTGATAAAAGGAAATGTTCTGACCAATTACCAAACCAACAACAAACAAATTGCAGGTTCGTTAGCATTAGATGGCAATTCAAAAGGCTTTGTCTGGGGGGTAAGAGGTTCGCACAAGCAAGCCTCCGACTATCAGGATAAATATGACGGGCGGGTGTATAATACCAAATTCAATGAGAACGATGTGAACGCATACATTGGTTTGCACAGAGCCTGGGGCTATTCACATTTGAATTTTAGTATGTATGATGATGTGCAGGAAATTCCCGATGGCAGCCGCGATTCACTCACCAGGAAGTTTACAAGACAAATAAACGAAGCAGATACCGCCCGACCCATTGCCACCAATGAAGAATTAAACTCATACACTATTTCAGTATTGCATCAACATGTGCAACATTACAGAGTCTATTCATCAAGTAATTTTATAATTGGCAGAAGTAAACTCAATTTGAATTTAGGTGTGCAGCAAAGCAGCCGGAGAGAATTCAGTCATCCTCTTTATCCCGATGTAGCAGGGCTTTACCTGGTGTTAAAAGTGTTTTCCTATGATATTAAATTTCATTTGCCCGATATAAAAGGAGTGGAATCTACCATAGGAGTAAATGGTATGTACCAGGATAACAGTGCAGATAAAGGAACCCAGTTTGTGGTGCCGGGTTATCATTCGTTTGATGCCGGACCCTTTATTCATATTAAGAAAATGATTGGAAAGCTGGATATAGCGGCAGGTGTAAGGTATGATGCCCGGCTGTTTCAAAACGATTCTATGTTTTCGAAACCAAACGCTACCACTGGTTTTGATATGATAACTTCTTACAACCCCACAGATACAACAGTTGTAAGGCAGTTTGATTATTATAAACACACCTTCACCGGTTTCAGCGGAAGTATAGGAGCAACATATAATGTAAATGATAACATAGCTATAAAAGCAAATGTGGCAAGAGGATACAGGGCGCCCAATGTTTTTGAAATAGCAGCCAAAGGAGTGCACCCTGGCACAGGACTGGAACAACTGGGCGATGCCAACTTTAAGCCCGAGTTTAGTTTGCAGACCGATGCAGGTTTGTTTTTTGAAAGCAAACATATTTCGGGAAGCGTGGAAGTGTTTGAAAACAATATCACCAATTATATATACAATGAAAAGTTGGTGAGTGTAAAAGGTGGCGATTCTCTTTTTAAACAAGGCGGAAACACCTTCCCGGTTTATCAGTTCAGGCAAACCACAGCACAGATATATGGTGGCGAATTTAGCTTGGATATACACCCTCATCCTTTGGATTGGTTGCATTTTGAAAATTCTGTTTCTGTTATATATGCTATAAATAAAGGAGGAAACGGGGCAACAATAAACGACAGCAACAAATACCTGCCATTGATTCCGCCCCTACATACCAATTCGGAATTGAGGGCAAACATTCATAAAAAAATTGGCTGCTTTGCTAACCTTTATGTAAAAGCGGGAGTGCAATATTATGCCACGCAAAATCAAGCCTATTTAGCGTATGGCACAGAAACCAAAACCCCTGCCTACGCTTTAATAGATGCCGGAGCAGGGACAGACATAGTAAACAAAAAAGGAAATACACTTTTTGCAATAAGCTTTTTGGGTACTAATCTTGCCGATGCAGCCTATCAGTCTAATATGAACCGGTTAAAATATTTTGATAATTACCCTAAAAATGGAAGTGGCAGAAGCGGCATCTATAATATGGGCAGAAACATTAGTTTTAAAGTAAGTGTTCCGTTGTACATTAAAAAGAGTGCCTGATGCAGTTTATTCTGAATCTTTTTTCCTGTCCGTAGCAATAATAAGGTATTTGGAAATACTCCAGAATTTCTCCGGGTCAAGTATCTCTATTCGGTTGATGGAACTTGCACCTTCCACCAGTTTGTACGAGCCTTCAGGGTGAGAGGTAATCAGTTTCACCTTTTTTGCCGAAAGAGCAATTTTGGTAGTTTTGGTAATGTCAATTTTGGTAAAATAACCCGGATCCAGCGTAGTGTTCAGTTCGGCTACTTTACCCATGCCTATAAAACCACCTTCTTTGGTTATCACCCCGTTTTTTCTTAGTTCCTGGGTGGTTCCGGTAACGTACCATGCAGAATTTAATTTTTCCGTTTTCATTTCCGATGCTGTTTTGGTGGAATCGTATTTCACCATCAGGTTTTTGAAATCCGAACTAAGTCCTTCCAGTTTCATTTTCAGGTCAGCAATTTCGGTTTCTTTATCTTCCAGTTCATTGGTCAGGTTGGTTACAGCTTTTTCGAGGTCATCAATTTTTAAATTAGAATCTTTTAGCTTTTTGGAAAGGTCTGCCACCTTCTTTTTGTTTTTTTCCAAAAGACCATAAATCAGTTGCACATCGCTTATTATCTGGTCCTTATTAGATTTTTTAAGTTCATTGCTTTTCGAATTGGTAGAAATTATTTTTTCCTTCGCTTTTATCTGGTTCAGGTTTTCCTGTATTTCATTAAAAGACGAAATAAACTCTGTCATTGCATCTTCTTTGGTGTTGATAATGGAATCTTTGGCGTTCAGTTCAGAATGAATGGTGGAATTTGCCTTTGTCAAACTGTCTTGCACAGCATTGGTTTGTTTGGTGGAACCACCACATGCCATCAGTGCAGTAACACACACCAGGATAAAATACTTTTTCATAATTTTAGTTTAGGTTTATAATTAAGGTGCAAAATTCCATATTTTTATCGTTCGGATGTTATATTATTAGAGTTATTATTTACATAATTATCCGTTCCTCCAATGATTCAACCAACAAAGATGAATTTTTAAAGATGCTCTAAGGGGAGAGGATAAAGAGGGGAGTGCCTTATTACCGGGTTTTTTATTTAAAAAATTAAACAGTTAAAAAAGAATAGTATTTTTGTCCGTTACAAATTTGGAAAACCAAATTTGTTAAAACAGAACCCATAAAAATTTAAACAATGAAAAAATTATTCTTTAGTATATGCATTTGTCTCTCCTTTAAATGCATTGCTCAAAAACAAATAGCAGATTATACACTGGAGGAATTGCAAAAACAGCAAACCGAAGCGGTAGCAAATAACAAAATATACGATACAGAAGTATTTAATAAAGCCATTACCCTGCGCACACAAATGGATGCTGCCACCAAAGCGGAAGATTTTACAAAAGCAGCCGCATTGAAAGAACAGTTAAAAGCCCTGAAATTGCTTTCCTCAGCCGATCTGGCTAAAATTAATAAGCTGGATGAAGAAATAAAAAAAGCAGTAGATGCCAAAGACTATGCGAAAGCAGAGCAATTAAAAAACCAACAGGAAATTATTAAAGGTAATAAGATGGTAACTCCTGCCACACCAGTTTCAAATTCCACACCAACTGAATACTATGCACCTAATTCCAATACAGCCCCGGTGAGCAAAAACTCCATATATAACGAAGCTGACATTACCTGGTTTGGTGCAGATTTCAGTTTGTTTACGTATACATTTGTAAGAAAAGAAGGAAAGGAAAACGAACTACTGAAACATATAAATACATGGCAAAAAGGATATGGAAAAGAAGTGCCGGCTGCAAAACTGAAAGGTTGGCTAAAAAAGAAGTATGTGGCATCGGATGAAGACTTTGTTCAAAATTTATATAAAACCAAACTAAAACAAAATTGGATTTCGTCCGATTACCATGATGTTTCAAATGCTGAAATTCAGGAGCATCTTAAAAATTACAATTCGAATGGCAAAGGAATAGGTTTGGTGCTTATCCCCGAATTATTTAATGAAGACCGCAATAATTATACAGTTGAATTTGTTTGGTTTGATATAGCAACCAAATCAATTATTGATACTCAAAAAATTACGGGGAAAGGAAGCGGGGGCGGAACATTGTCAGGCTGGATTGATGCCATGCTCGATGCCACCAAGACCTATGTGGATAAGTTCTACAAAAGATAAATTGTTTTTTTTAAGCAGTTACCATTTATTCTTCCATTAATAAAAAATGAAGCGAATAAAAATTCCTCTTTTCTTTATTTGTATTTCCCTTGCAGGTAGTTCGTTTGCACAAAAACATAAACCGGATGTCACCGGGAATAAAGTTTTATCACCGCCACCACCTGCTTTAACCAAAACCGTTTGTGATTGTAAGGATGCGATAAAAATAAATATCCAGAAAAACACAAAGTATGGTTTAACGGTTCCTCCCGATGGCTTTGGAACTATACAGGAAATTACCGAGACAAGTAAATACGACAAATATGCTTTTGAAAAGGAACACAATACCGCCTGGTATTTATTAACCATCAATTTCGATGGGGATTTTGTTTTTCAAATTGTTCCAAAAGACTCCACCAATGATTATGATTTTTTACTTTATAAATATCCTGATTCTGCTCTTTGTGATAATATTTTAAAACATAAAGTAAAACCGGTGCGTTCCAACCTGTCAAGAGTGAAACCTGAACTGAAAGGGGTTACTGGGTTATCTCTGTCTGCAAAAAATGAATTTATAGGGAAGGGGTTGGGAGAGTCGAATTCAAAATACATTGCAGTAAAAAAAGGAGAAAAATATATTCTTGTATTAGATAATGTATATCCCGATGGCAAAGGTCATACTATCTTTTTTAATTATGTAAAGGAAGTGGAAATATCGGGGGTGGTGCTTAATGATGACAGTGCTGGCGTAAAAGCAGAAGTTTCATTGATTGATAATACAGGAAAAACAGTAAAGCAAATTCAAACGGATAAGTATGGTAAGTATGGTTTCAAAACCGACCTGAAAGAAAATGTGAATTATAATTTGAGCTATACTTCCGATAGTGGATTCACTCAAATACAAACTATAAATACTTCCCAACTAAACGAAAAACATTCTTTAAAAGACATACGGACTATACTTCCGAAATTGAAAAAAGGCTCGAAATATAAAATGGGCTCTATTAATTTTTATGGAAATGAATCCAGGTTGCTTCCTGAATCAATGGTATCGGTGGAATCATTATATAAATTAATGAAAAAAAACAAGAAAATGGTAATTAATATTGAGGGTCATGTGAATGGTGTTGGAGGAGGCGGTGATGATAAATTTAACCAAACACTTTCCGAAGATAGAGCAAAAACGGTTTATGATTATTTATTGAAGAACGGAATTGAAAAAGAAAGGATGACAACCATTGGTTATGGAGCAAAATATATGTTATATCCTCGGGCTGCTATGGAATGGGAAATGTCCGCAAACAGAAGAGTGGAAATAAATGTTATAACTATTGAATAAATTAGTTTAATTTAGTACTTTCGTGACCTCACTATCATAAGTAAAATTAGTATTAATTCGTAATTCGTAAAATGTCTTTCAGAAAAGCCAGCAACAACATTCTTGATACCATTGGTAACACTCCATTGGTTCGTATCAACAATTTAACAAAAGACCTAAAAGCTACAGTGTATGCTAAAATAGAAACGTTTAATCCGGGTAATTCTATTAAAGACCGCATGGCAATAAAAATGATTGAAGATGCGGAAAAGGATGGAAGATTGAAACCTGAAGGGACAATTATAGAAGGTACAAGCGGGAATACCGGAATGGGGTTGGCAATAGCTGCAATCATTAAAGGTTACAAATGTATTTTTACGACTACCGATAAACAATCGAAAGAAAAAGTGGATGCCCTTCGAGCCTTTGGTGCAGACGTAATTGTTTGTCCTACGGATGTAGAGCCCGAAGACCCCCGTTCATATTATTCTGTTTCTTCCCGCCTGGTAGCCGAAGTTCCTAATTCATGGAAACCAAATCAGTATGATAATTTGAGTAATACACAGGCGCATTATGAGCAAACAGGACCTGAAATATGGGAACAAACAGAAGGAAAGATAACTCACCTGGTGGTGGGTGTAGGCACCGGTGGAACCATTACGGGAACAGGGAAATTTTTAAAAGAAAAAAATCCGAGAATAAAAGTTTGGGGAATTGATACGTATGGTTCAGTTTTCAAGAAATACAAAGAAACGGGAGAGTTCGATAAAAATGAAATATATCCATACATTACAGAAGGAATAGGTGAAGATTTTTTACCTGCAAATGTTGACTTTAGCATCATTGATAGATTTGAAAAAGTAACCGATAAAGATGCAGCAATAATGACGAGAGAGATTACCAAAAGGGAAGGAATATTTGCAGGAAACTCGGCAGGATCTGCTATGGCAGGGCTGTTACAACTTAAAAACGAATTGAAAGAAGGCGATTTAGTAGTGGTTATTTTTCATGACCATGGCACACGTTATCTAGGTAAAATGTTTAATGATGAATGGATGATGGAAAAGGGATTCTTTGATAAAAAAGGTTTAATTGCAAAAGATTTGGTAAACAACAGTACAAATGGAAAATTAATTACTGTGGAAAGTTCTGATACTATAGGAAATGCAGTGAAGTTGATGAACAAAATGGACATCTCGCAAATACCGGTAACAAATGCAAAAAGAATAGTGGGCTCGTTAAATGAAAGTCTGTTATATTCAAAAATAGTTGCTAACCCTGAAATTAAGAACAATAAGGTGGAAACCATTATGCAGCCTGCTTTTCCATTTGTTGACATTTCTGCCCCCGTTGATTCGCTGCTCGCAATGATAACTGATAATAACCCCGCAGTGTTGGTTCGTGATTTTAAACTGGATAATACTTACATCATCACTCGTCATGATATTGTCAGTGCTTTGACAAAGTAATTAATTGCCGTTTAGATTGGTTTACAAACATTCTCGTTAAATTTCCTTAAAGCTTTTTGATGTAGTGCTTTATTGTTTAACTTTGTTATTATAAAAAGAATTATTAATAATTGTTATTGTTATGTCAAAATTAAAAATAGGATTTTATTCGCTTTACGAAACGGATGTTAAAGATAGTTATGTAGGTACTTTATTGGTTACCGACAGTTATGGAATACCACTGGAATTTAAATGTACTCACTCTGTAAAAGCGACTGCTATTCAAAAAGCATTGTATGGCGAACGTCTCCAACCCTATATTGGCATTGAACTTTGTGGTATTCCCCTTTTGAAATCAATTACTAATTCTCCCGATTTTTTATTTGTAAATGAAAACTATCTTCTTACCATTCGTCAAAAGGCAACTACTCCTGTAATCCTTATTAACAGAACGGATAAGGAAAATAAAACGAATGCGGAAGAATATGCAAAGACCGGAAAGATATTAATAACTCACGAATACAATACCTTTGACCCTGTGGAATTACAATATCACCCCGACTTTTCGAAGGACAATAAAAGTACATTGGAAGATATTAATTCTGTTTCTGCTAATTTCGATTTGATTGAACCTTTCGAAAGAATGAAAAAATCTGTTGAGATACTTGGCAAGACAGATAGTAAATTCAAGTAAAAATGTTGGACGATAAACTTTCGTTTTTCAAAAAAACAAGATTAAACATTGCTAAGTCTGTTGCGCCAGTTAAAGAAAAAAGCAGTGCTACTTTAACTGAGGTAGATTTGTATTTAGCCCCTCCTTCTTATCGTCCGTTAAAAGATTTTTTGTATTCAAAGACAGATATTAGTCAAAATTATTGCTACTCTACTTCCTCACTTACAATTTCGAATATTCCCATATTAGAAGTAGTTATAAGTGAGCATAAATTAATTAATATTAATTTCGAAACAGTTATTATCCACGATTTAGGGAATATTCAGGACACCCTTGATTTGTTTCCAACAATTGAAAGTTTTGTGGTGAAGTTTAAAAAGCCTTTTATCAAGGGAAAGATATATTCTAAAGAAAAACCCGAAGAATTAGAAGCAAAAGAATTTAAAGAAAGAAAGAAAAAACCCGCAGAAGCAGCAGAAAAATACGAATTGGAAGTGGTTGCAGAAAATGATTTGCCCGAAATAAAACAGCAATATGGAGATAAAAATAAGTTTGACCCTTTTGATGTTTTCGATTTAATATTTCCTGCATTACAACCACCATTGGGTAAAAATTTTGATAACCCGATTGTATTTCCTCGCCCTTTGCTTGCCTTTCAACCAGAAGGGATAGAATTTTTATTGGCAAATCCCAAGGCTTTATTAGGAGATGAAATGGGATTAGGGAAAACTATCCAGGCAATTGTTGCTTTGAAAGTGATGTTTACAACTGGGCAAATAACCAGTTGTTGTATCGTTTGCCCTAAAGCATTACTTACTAACTGGTATAACGAATTGTGTCGCTGGGCTCCCGAATTAAAAGCACTAAGACTGGAAGGCGGACCTGAAATGCGAAGAATCTTATGGCATACAGGGGCGCATATTTATTTATGTGTATATGAATCGTTGCAAAAGGATTTAGAAAAAACAATTGAAATCCGAAGTTTGAAAGTAGATGGTGATGGGCATCATTTCAAATGCCCTGTTCCTGAATGTGATGGGGAAATAGATGTTCCGTTTGCCTTACATTATTCTGAGATAGAATGCCCGAAGTGCGCTAATAAGTTTTTCTATCCGTATAAAGATGACCGTGCAAGAACTCATTTTGATGTGTTGATTTTTGATGAAATTCAGAAAACAAAAAATCCGAAAACTAAAATGACCAAGGCAGTGCGTACCTTGTATGCTAATCATAGATGGGCTTTGTCAGGTACCCCATTGGAAAACAAATTAAAAGATTTGGTTACCGTTTGTGAAACACTCAATGCAGATTTGTTTGTGGAAATGGATAAAACAAATACACATGCAGTCATTGAAAGGTATCGTCCAACATTTATCAGGAGAAAAAAAGAGGATGTGCTGAAAGATTTAGAACCCATTCAAACGCATTACGAATGGCTGAAACTATCTCCAAGTCAGCAAAAAAAATATGACTATGTGGAAGCAAACGGGGTGTCTGATATTACTGATAAAGGAGACGATGCCACAGTTCACCACATTTTTGCATTGATTACAAAACTTAAACAACTTTGCAATTTAGACCCTGAAACAATGGAAAGTTCTAAACTGGATTATTTGAAAGAAAAGCTGGAAGAACTTACTTCACAGGGAGATAAAGCATTAATCTTTTCACAATTTCCTAAAAAAACAATCGAACCTTTGCTTCCTCTCTTGGATGAATTCAAACCTTTATACTATCACGGACAACTTAATTTAGGACAAAGAGAAACGATGGTAAGAAAGTTTCAGGATATAAATAATACGGAAAATAAAATCATGTTCCTCTCGCTGAAAGCGGGCAATGCAGGTATTACACTCACCAGGGCAAACTATGTTTTTCATTTCGATTTATGGTGGAACCCTTCGGTTTCTTCTCAGGCTGCCGGTAGGGCTCACCGGATAGGGCAGAACAAAAAGGTTTTCGAAACCATGTTGTTAGCGGAAGACACAATTGAAAGAAGAATTTTTAATATTTTGGAAACAAAGAAACAATTGTTTAATGTGGTGGTGGATGATTTGAGCGAAGAAGTAAATTTGACTCAGCTAATGTCTGAAGAAGAACTCTTCGGGCTGTTTGGTTTAAAGAAAAGAAGGGCTAATGCCGCAACTGCAAATGATACTATAAGAAAAGATTTTCATAACCTGGATGAAAAGGAATTCGAAAAATTTGTCTCTGATTTATTTACTCATACCGGTTACCATTTGAATCATCATAAAAGAAGTTACGATGGCGGAGTGTATATGTTCGCAAAGAAAATAACTTCCAAAGGCATTAGTGAAGTTATTATTCAATCTATGCGTGTGGATAATGCAAATGAGGTAGTGAATGAAAGCAACCTTAAAAAATTACTTGCCTTGCTTTTATCAAATAAAAAAATTACAAAAGCCATTCTTGTTACCAACGGAAGTTTTGACAAAGCAGCTATTGCATTTGCTGAAACACATAAGATTGAATTAGTAGACGGAACAAAACTTCATGACTTTATTCACAAAAATTATCCTAATAAGTAATGATTTTTACCGACCAGCTTGGAAATAAAATTGAACTCGCTCAAACTCCCAAACGTATTATCTCCCTTGTTCCTTCCCAAACAGAATTGCTTTATGATATAGGTTTGCGCGATGAAGTTGTTGGTATCACTATATTTTGCATACATCCTGACCTATGGTTTCGGACAAAAAACAGAATAGGGGGTACAAAAAAATATGATTTCGAAAAGATTAAACAACTGCAACCTGATTTAATAATTGGTAACAAAGAAGAGAACGAGCAGGAACAAATTGAAGAGCTTTCAAAACTCTATCCTGTTTGGCTTAGCGATATTCATAATCTCAAGGAAGCTCTTTTTATGATTATTTCTATTGGCGCATTGGTTGGAAAAAACGAAGAAGCAACAAACATCAAATTACAAATCGAATATTCATTCCATCAATTAATCTGTCATCTTGAGCTTGTTGAAGGACTAAATCCTAAATCCCAAATTCTAAACGTGGCTTATCTCATCTGGCAAAATCCTTTCATGCTCGCCGGGCAAAACACCTTTATTAATAATATGCTCACACGTTGTGGTTTTAATAATGTGTTTGCATCAGTTGATTTAGCTCGTTATCCCGAAGTAACCAAAGAACAAATTGCAAAAGCTAATCCGGATATTATTTTTCTTTCTTCCGAGCCATTTCCTTTTAAAGAAAAACATATAGAGGAATTTAAAATCATTTGCCCGAATGCAAAAGTGATGATAGTAGATGGAGAAATGTTCTCTTGGTATGGTTCTCGTTTATTGCAAGCTCCTGATTACTTTACCAAACTTATTCAATCCCTTTTGTGAATAAAAAAATAAATGATTTTTCTCACTCGCTTATTTCTTATTAGTTTTGTAATCACAAAAATCATTAAACAATGAGTTTTACAAAACAAACAATCCATTCTTTTATCATAGTTGTATTGTTTTTGTTTTCTCTTTCATCCGCGCCCGCTCAAAAAGTGGGGGTGGTACTTAGTGGCGGTGCTGCCAGCGGAATTGCACACATTGGTGTACTCAAAGCCTTGGAAGAAAATCATATCCCCATAGATTATATTACCGGCACTTCCATGGGTGCATTGATTGGTTCTTTATATGCAATGGGTTATTCTCCGGTCCAAATTGAAGCATTGGCAAAAACGGAAGAATTTAAAAATATGTCGGAAGGAATTATTGATCAGAAATATGCTTACTATTTTAAACGGGACGATGAAAATGCGTCCTGGATTACCCTTCGGTTATTCGATTCAACCATTCTGTCAGCTATTCCTACCAATGTTATTTCTCCTATTTCAATGGATTTCGGAATGATGGAACTTGCCGGGGGACCTTCAGCAGCAGCTAATTACAAGTTCGATAGTTTATTTATTCCTTTTCGCTGCGTGGCTTCCGACATTGAAAAAAAAGAGACTGTTGTTTTTAAAGATGGGGATTTGGCACAGGCAGTGAGGGCTTCCATGTCGTACCCGTTTTATATGCGTCCCATTTTGGTGGATGGAAAATTATTATTTGATGGAGGCTTGTACAACAATTTTCCTTCTAATATTATGTACGAAGAATTTTATCCCGATTTTATGATTGGCTCCAACGTTAGCTCCAACAATCCCGCCCCGGACGAAGACAATATCTTATCGCAGATAAAATCAATGTTGCAAAGTAAATCAAATTTCGAACTGCCCTGTCAAAATGGAATTATTATTCAACCAAAAACCGATGTCGGACTCTTTAATTTCAGTAATGTGCAACCCTTAATAGACAGCGGATACGTTGCCACCCTTCGCCAGATTCAAAACATCAAGGCAAATACCCAGAGAAGAACAGATTCAAAAGAACTCATTGCTAAACGAAATGCGTTTGCCGCTAAACAGCCGCCAATAGTATTCGATAGTATTATCATCGAAGGACTCAACGATACCGAAGCCGACTATGCCAGAAAAATATTACGCCATAAAAATAAAAAAGTAAGTATGGAAAATCTCAAAGAAGGCTATTTCCGACTTGCTGCCGACAACAAAATAAAATATATTTTTCCTGTAGCAAAATTCAATCCCCAAACAGGAAATTACGATTTGTATCTACGTATCAAAAAGGAAAAACACCTAATTGTTGATTTTGGAGGAGTTTTTTCCAGTCGCCCCAGCAGTGAAGGATATATAGGTATAAAATACAACGAACTCGGAAAATTCGCCACTTCCATTATGGCAAACGGTTATTTCGGAAAATTATACAATGCAACCCAGCTTAAAGCCCGCTTCGATTTCCCGTTAAAAACTCCCATCTATATCGAACCCACCATTGGCTGGAACAAATTTGATTATTACAAAAGTAGCAGCCAGTTTTTAAAAGAAGTTCGACCCGAATATGTATTACAAAACGAAGAATTTGGAAATGTTAACCTTGGGTTTCCAACCGGCAAAAAAGGGCGTGTTGTAGGCGGGGCCGGTGGTGGGCGAATATCCGACAAATATTATCAAACTACCATTTTTACCCCTGGAGATACAGCCGACAGAAATGATTTTGATTTTTACACTGCCCAAGCATATTACGAAATCAATTCCCTCAATCGAAAGCAATACCCCAACCAGGGAGAATTCGTCAATTTTAAAATACGGTATGTTAACGGTATCGAACATAACAGTCCGGGGTCCACATCTCCCGACCTCGTTGATAATTATTACAACCGCCACGAATATTATATCTTAAAACTTCAAGGTGAAAAATATTTTAACCGCAGGGGAACTCTCAAAATAGGGCTATTTGGCGAAGCGGTATATTCCACTCAAACCCTTTTTCGAAACTATACTGTCTCTGTACTTGCCGGACCTTCCTTTCAACCCACACTCGACAGCAAAACGCTTTTCCTTGAAAACTATCGTGCAACCGAATACTTTGCAGGAGGATTAAAATTTGTCTTCAATATTCGAAAAAACATTGAGTTACGCACCGAAGCCTATATTTTTCAACCGTATCAGGCTTATATCCGCACCGCCAGCAATCAAACAGATTATACCCCCCCCTTCTCCCTTCAACATTATATTGGTTCGGGTTCCATTGTTTGGAACACCCCCATCGGTCCTATGAGTTTGGGAGTAAATTATTATGACCAGGTAGTAAACCCTTTCTCCATTGATTTTCATTTTGGTTATATTATATTTAATAAAAGGGCTTTGGAATAGGAACAGATAGAAAGTAATTACGATTCGTTTTTCATTTTTTTTACTCTATTTTGGCAAGTAAGGAAACTTACTTGCCTTTTTTATTTTTGTCGGTTAGTTCTGAGAAGTTGGGGTATTAGGGCAAAGAAGCTACTCCTGACTTATTTTCAACCTGAATAATTAAAGTAGGGGGGGATGTTTTAGTCAGAAAATTTATTTACAACAAAATCAAGCATTGTAAGATTGCTTTTTGCCAATTATATGTTAGTCGGTTAGTAGTGTTCTTTTACATAATTGCCACGTGGGAAACATATAATTGATTTCCGAAGTTGTGTATCGCCCTGTTTTATTAAACTTCCGACCTTTGTATAAGAATTAAACATTAATATTTCAAAATAAAAACTATGAAAAATCTACACACATCACAATCAGAGGTAAATTCGGTTCTTCTAAATAATATACAACAAACAAAGGGAAAAATAATACTTTCGGAGGAGGTGATAAACGAAGAGCCTCGAAGGAATAGTGTTGCAGAGCCATCAGGAACAAGCACTTACGATTTAAGAAATGTTCATTATATTAACAATACAGGGCTGGCGCACATGATAGAACTAAAAAGAACTGCTTTGAAAAACGGAATTCAAATTTATTTTGTTAACGTTTGTGACAATGTTAGAAGTAAAATTCAGGCAATGGGCATTATTCACCTTTTTAATTGCTAAAGTTATGGAATACTGATAATAAAAAACAAAGAATTTCTGGCAGTAATGTCGGAAGTTTTTATAACGGAAGGACGTTAAGCGTATCCAAGCTGTTTAGATTTATTTCCAATGCGAAATTCTCATAAAGGAGTGAAAACATATAATGGATTTCGCAAGTTATGTATCATTCAATAGTATAAAACCAATTACCTTTGTTCCAGAAAAAACACCAAATGTTTAAAAAAAATAAAAATACTATGAAAAATTCACAAGGATCAGTATCAGAAAAAAAAACTATTTTGTTACATAAAAAGAAAATAGAAAGTTCTGAATATAGTAAAATAACACTTTCAGAAAACGTGATAAACGAGGAGCCACGAGGTAATCATATTGTAGATTTATCAAGAACTAATACTTACGATTTACGCAATGTTCATTATATAAATAATACTGGGTTAGCTCACATGATAGAGTTAAAAAGAAACGCTTTGAAAAATGGCATACAAATATACTTTATTAACGTTGGCGATAATGTTAGAAGCAAAATTCAGGCAATGGGCATTATTCATCTTTTTAATTGCTAAAGTAGCAGCAATTAATTTAAGAGGCTGTTTAAATTTTATTTAAAATTAATTAGTAGAAGTTGTTTAAAGTTGACGTAATAAAATAACGGTAAAGGCTAATAAATGTAGTGCTTTCCAGTGAATTTTATTTGTTTCAAAACGCACCAAAAGAGCTTTAAAGGCGTCCAGCCAAGCATTGGTTCGTTCTATTACAA
>JANYDQ010000008.1 GCA_025363555.1 Bacteroidota bacterium
CACATAAACTTCCTGCTTCTTTTTCTGTAATTCCATTGCGCACAGGAGTTCCTGTTCCTTTGGAGATAGAAGAATCCATGCTGTCCACATCGAAAGAAACATAAATAAGATTGCAATGATTTAAGTGAGCCAGTGCATCCCTTGCAATTTTTTCTACTCCGTTTCGTTTTACTTCGGCAGTTGTAAATGCTTTTACTTTGTGTTTTTTAAGGAGATATGTTTCTTCCGGTTCCACATCTCTAACACCAATGTAAACAAGGTCAGCATACGTAATTTTGGGAGCAATGCCGCCTACTTTTTTTAATTTATTCCACAGATCAATGGTTTCTTTATCGGGTTTGTTCATTTTACTCCCTATGTTGTCTTCATTCAATGCTGTTGCAACCGTCATTCCGTGTATGTTCCCCGTAGGGGTAGTATAAGGACTATGAATATCAGCATGTGCATCAATCCAGATAACACCCAGCTTTTGTTTGGGATACGCCATTTTAATCCCGGCAATGGTCCCCCCCGCTGTACTGTGGTCTCCTGCAAGAATAATAGGGAAATTATTTTTCTTTAACGACTGCGAAACCTGTGTTGCCAATCGCTCATATATATTAAGTATGCCCGCAATACGTTTTGCATAAGGAGGCTTTGCAGGTTCGAAAAGCAATTGGTTTTCAGTTTTAATTTCCGTAGAATCAATTTGTTTGAACATATTGCTTCCATAATCAAGAGCTGCAATTTTAATAGCATCCACGCCCATACTTGCTCCGCGGGTGCCAGCTCCAATCTCTGATTTTACTTCTATAAATTTTACAACTTTCATCTTATATATTATTTTTTTATTGTTTTGTTGCTAATTCAGTTCCTTCTGTATTCGAATTTTAAAATTAGTATTTAGAATTTTCTTAATAACTTTTTAATTTAAATTAGTTACTTCTATGAAAATATATCAATGTAAGTTAGTTACTTTGTACAAAATTTAATCAAACACTTTTTAAATGGATAATAAATACCGCGATTTAATTCAGCAAACCTTCGATTTTCCTCAAGAAGGATTTGAAGTTGTAGATAATGAACTTCATTTTAATGATATTCCTTTAATGGATATCATTAAGAAATACGGTACCCCCTTAAAAATTTCTTATTTGCCAAAGATAAGTGCTCAAATTCAAAAAGCAAAAAAATTGTTTAACGTGGCAATGGCGAAAGCCGATTACAAGGGCAAATATACATATTGTTATTGTACCAAAAGTTCGCATTTTCAATTTGTGCTGGAAGAAGCATTAAAAAACGACATTCACCTGGAGACATCTTCTGCCTTCGATATACCACTAATAAAGAGTTTACAGGCTTCGGGTAAAATCACAAAAAATACTTTTATTATTCATAATGGCTACAAACGTCCAATGTATTTAAAGTACATCAGCGAATTAATAAATACCGGTTTTATTAATTCTATGCCAATATTAGACAATAAGAATGAATTAGCACAGTTAGAAAAATTATGTAAAAAGCAATTCAAAGTTGGTTTGCGTGTGGCAACGGACGAAGAGCCAAAGTTTGAATTTTATACATCCCGCTTGGGAATAAGGCAGGCGGATATTATTAACTATTATAATACTTCTATTAAAAAGAGTACCAAATGTAAATTAAAAATGCTTCATTTCTTTATTAACACCGGTATTAAAGATTCCACCTATTACTGGTCCGAACTTACTAAATGTATTAATGTATATTGCGATTTAAAAAAAGTGTGCCCTTCTCTTGATTCTTTGGATATTGGAGGCGGTTTCCCCATACGCACTTCGTTAGGATTTAATTATGATTATGCCTACATGGCAGATGAAATTATTCAAAAAATAAAAAATATTTGTGATGAGCGAGGAGTAGAAGAACCTCATATTTTTACCGAATTCGGAAGTTTTACAGTAGGGGAGAGCGGTGCTGCGTTGTATTCTATTGTTGATATCAAAAAACAAAATGATAATGAATTATGGTATATGATTGATAGTTCATTTATAACCACTTTGCCGGATACCTGGGGTATTAAACAAAAATTTATATTACTCGCCATAAATAACTGGGACAAAGAATATACTCGCGTCAACCTTGGCGGATTAACTTGCGACAGCGATGATTATTATAATGCTGAATCTCATTTGAACCAGGTATATATGCCCAAAACAAGTGAAAAACAAAAGGAGCCTTTGTATCTTGGATTTTTTCACACGGGAGCTTACCAGGAATCCTTAGGTGGTTATGGGGGAATTCAACATTGCCTTATACCTGCTCCTAAACATGTAATTATTGATTTAGATGAAGACGGAGAAATAACTACTCACCTCTTTTCGAAAGAACAAAGTTATAAATCGATGATGAAAACGTTGGGATATTAACTGCTTCAAAATCATTTTTTTCTCTGCTTTCAATATAATCGCTATCTTTATCAACTTATTTAATAAATATATGGCGCACATTATTTATGTATATGGAGTAAATGTGTGAAAATTTTATGAAGAAATCATTCCTATATTGCTTCGCAGGCTTTTCTTTCCTGCTCATCTGGACGAGTTGTAAACACGATGAAGACAAATTTATTTCCGAAGGTAATATTGAATACACTGCTGTGGTGATGGACAAATCCAATTCCATGGCAAGTATGGCTCCGAGTAAAATGAATATTAAATTTAAAAACAATAAGTCATGTGTAGAGATGAGCGCGGGAATGGGATTGTTTAACACTTCATTTGTTTCTAATCCTGAAACACATACCATGCTTCAATTGGTAAAACTATTGAATAAAAAATTCTGGATGGTTGAGGATGAAAATCAGATAAAAAAAGAAATTGGAGAATATAAAATCGAAATAAAACCCACCACAGAAACAAAAATTATTGCGGGATATAACTGCATAAAATCTATTGTTCATTACACAGACAATAGTTCACCTGATTTTGATATTTATTATACTAAAGAATTAAATATTAAGAATCCGAACTTTACAAATCCTTATTATTCCATTGATGGTGTGTTAATGCAATATCAAATGAAAAAGTTCGGATTGGAAATGAAATTTACTGCAAAAAAAGTTACTAAAGAAACTGTGGAAGATGCTACTTTTCAGGTACCAGACGATTACAAGAAAATTTCCGAAAAAGAAATGAATCAACTTTTCGGAAGTTTAGAATAATCACTATTGAAACAAAAAATAATTTACGAATGAAAAAAATAATTTCCACTTCGCTTTTTATCGCCTTTATCTTCCTATCTGTTTCGGCTCAAAAGAAAACCGCTTTTGAAGGAAGGGTAACATATGATATTTCCTTTGAAGGAAGTGGTTTGCCCAAAGAAGCACTGGATATGATGAAAGGGGCACAAATGGTTACTTTAATCAAAGGTGATTTCAGACGAATCGATTTGAATTTACCAATGCAAAGCACTTCATCTATTATTGATTCGAAGGCAAAAAACATTGTCACCTTAATGGATATTATGGGACAAAAATATTTGCTTCGCACCAGTACGACCGATTTAAAAAAGAAAGAAGGAGAAACTTCTGAACCTTTGATAAATTATGTTGATAAAACAAAGGAAATTGCAGGATACAAATGTAAAGAAGCCCAGATAACCACAAAAAATAAAGATGGAAAAGAGGATATGTTTACTTTATATTATACCGACCAAATTCCTTCCACGGATATAAAAAATCCTTATCGTGGTTTAAAGGGATTTCCGATGGAATACAACGTTCAAGGAGGAATTAATATGACTTTTTCTGCAAAAACAGTGGATAAAGAATCCGTTCCTGATTATAAGTTTGAAATACCGAAAGATGGCTATAAAGAAACTAACGATGGAAGATTTGCAGAAGGATATTAGTAAAATGAGTGGAGGGCATTAAATTTTCCATTTCCTAAAACAAAGTGCAGTTCCTTAAAAACAAAAAAAAATATTTCCTGCTTTCCTTCATCGAAGGAGGTTCTGTGATGGCAACCGAATTACTAGGCGCTAAAATGCTGGCTCCTTATTTCGGCTCTTCTTTATATGTGTGGGCAACTGTTTTAGCTATTACACTTGGCGGTTTGGCAGTTGGTTATTTATTTGGCGGAATTCTCTCATATAAAAGTAAAAATCAATTTACGTTGTTTTATGTATTGTTGCTTGCTGCAGCATTTACAGTTTTAATGCCTTTTACCTCAAAAATTGTATTATTGTTAATTGGGATGCACAGCTTGGTTCCTTCTGTTATTCTTTCTTCATGTTTCATACTGTTTCCGCCCGTGTTTATGATGGGAATGGTTTCTCCACTAATTATAGAAACGATTACTACTGATATAAAAGAAGCGGGAAGGGTTGCGGGTGCAATATATGCTATCTCTACTGTTGGCGGTATTATTGCCACTTTTTTATTTGGTTTTTATATTATCCCTACGTTTGGATTAACCAAACCTTCCATCATTACGGGAATGGTGCTCGGAATCATTCCTTTTTTTATTTTATTGACAAAAAAACAAATGGTAAAAACCACAGGTTTTTTTTTGCTTTGCTTTTGGGCTTTTTCGGTTGATTCTTCTTCTTATTACTCTGATGTAAAAATAATTTATAACCAGGAGGGGTTACTGGGGCAGTTGATGATACTGGATTACCCTCATTACAGTAAGTTTAATAAAGCCACCGGACGAAACCGGTGGTTGTTTGTTAATCGTATTTCTCAAACAATGTGGGATTCGTTGGCGGATGAAACCAAAGGAGAAGAAAAATATTTTCCTTATGTGTATAGAATTAAAGAATATGTTGATTCGTTTCCTAAAAACACAAAAGCTTTGTTACTTGGATTAGGAGGCGGAAGCATAGCCAGGGAACTGGATGAAAAGGGGTTTTCTGTGGATGTTTGCGAACTGGATAAACGAATTGCTTATGTGGCTCGTCATTATTTTTATTTGCCTGAAAGAGTAGCTATTAGTGTGGATGACGCACGGCATTTTATAAGAACATGTAATAAAAAATATGATTTAATAGTGCTGGATATGTTTAAAGGAGAAGACCCGCCTAATCATGTTTTTACAGAGGAATCGCTCGAAGAACTGAAATTAATGTTAAACCCAAATGGAACTGTCATTGTTAACGGATTAGGATATATGCAGGGAAGTATCGGTAAATCTATGCGTTCGATATATAAAACTTTTAAGGCGTGTGGGTTTAATGTTAAGGTTTTATCAACTGATAAAAATGCAGACCAGGCAAATCTTTTGTTTTTTGCCTCCTTGGCAAAAATAAAACCCAATGTAAATTATATTGCAGAAACCAAAATTGATTTGAATGATGCTGTCATTTTGAAAGATGAATTTCCGATGCTGGATGCATTAAATGCAGAAGCAGCAAAAAGGTGGCGAAGAATGAGTATCACTGCTTTTTATTCGGATGATGAACAGAGACGATTGCCTTTGTTTAAATAGGGTGAAGAGTGGAGTGTACTTTAATTTAATTCCAGTTCATCTTTAAAGACCGATGTTGAGCCCTATGCGTATAATAGGATTATTGTAGGGTGTGTAATAAGACGGGGTGAAATTATAAAGAACCATGAGAATAATACCGGAGTTTTGTCCGAAACGTTGAATATAACCACCACCTGCCAAAAAACTTTCAACATCAACACGCCTTGTGGGATAATAATCGAAAGCTTCTAAATTTAAATATTCTATTTCGGCATGACCAAACAAATTTTTAGTAAAAAAATACCTGCCAAACACATTTCCACCAAATATATTGGTTTCTAAGTTATATCCGATTTCTCTGTAATGAAAATATTGATAGATGGCTCCGACACCTGCGGTAATTTTTTCTGTAAATTTATATCCAATTAAAGGAGAGATGTTAATTGCTGTTTTGCTTCCGAATTGAGCACCGAGTCCGCCACCGATAAAAACATTGTCCCAAAACCTTGGTTTTGGCGGGTGTTTGCGAAACATCGTGCTATCGTCTATCTGACTGAATCCAGAAAAGGAAGCGAAGAAAAACAGGAACGGTAAGTATATATAATTTCTTTTCATAAAAATCTTTGCAATATTAGTAAATAATGCTGTACTTTGCTCGCAAATAGAGTGCCGAAGAACTAAGAAAGGCATTGGTTTTACTTGTTAGCCGAAATTTGATTTGAATTTAAATCTATTTATTGGGGATTTAATTTCAGTTCTGAAAAATCTAAAATATGAATGTAATAATTACAGGTGCAAGCAGAGGAATAGGATACGAACTGGTAAAACTTTTTGCTACAGACCCGGAAAATAAAATTATTGCAATAGCACGAAATGAGGTAAATTTAAACAAACTGAAAAAGGAATGTTTGGAAATTAACCAAGAATCAAATGTAATTGTTTTACCGTTTGATTTAAAAAATATTTATATTCCAGGTGCTTTATTAAAGCAAAATGGGATAGAGGTGGATAGTGTGGATGTTTTAATTAATAATGCAGGAATCATTGTAAATAAATCATTTGAGGAGATTAATTTAAGTGATTTTGAATCTGTTTATTTCACTAATGTTTTTTCTGTTGCCCGTTTAATTCAGCAAGTAATTCCATTGATGGGTAAGAATGGCAGAAGCCATGTAGTAAACATAAGTAGTATAGGTGGACTCCAAGGAAGTGCTAAGTTTGCGGGATTGTCAGTTTATAGTAGTAGTAAGGCAGCTTTGGCAGTATTAACCGAATGTCTGGCAGAGGAGTTTAAAGATAAAAATGTTTCTTTTAATTGTTTGGCGCTAGGAGCAGTACAAACCGAAATGCTAAACGAGGCGTTTCCTGGATATAAGTCACCGGTTAGTGCCAAACAAATGGCAGAATTTATTTTTCATTTTGCCAGTACCGCACAAAATTTTATGAATGGAAAAATTATCCCTGTTTCTTTATCCACACCTTAAGTTATCAACGATTATTTTGTAATTTCTTTTGGATTGGACGAGGGTGGCTTGAGGATAGTTTCTGGATCAGGGTTACGATGGTTGGAGGTAACTAGTTGAATGTTATTTATTGTCTATTTAACATAATATTAATTATAATATATTGATATAGCATAAAAGAGGGGCAAATAACTAATAGTTATAATTGCAGCATATAAACAATATGCCTCTTTTATGAAAGAAATTAAATTAAAAAACGTCAGTAAAAACAAGGATGGGTATAAAATCTATCTTGGTAATGGAACGTGCAATGCGTTTAAGTCTAAACATGATGCTGAATTATTTTTAAACACTACAAACAAGTTTCTCACAGAAAAACTACACGACATTCATCTTACCTATATAGATGTTTGGAAATGTTACCAGGAGAACTGGTTTTATTTCGAGAATAATCGCAACAAACCAAAGTTCGATTTATTTCAAGTTGAAAGGGAAATATTAAGCCAACTGGACCCTATTCCACTTCTTTTTACTTTATCCGTGCAACGTGCCGGATTTACAAACGGTAACTTCTTTTCTTTTATCAATCTTCAAAAGGCTCTGAATAACATTGAAAACACTATTCGGCTTTTATCTTCTATTTATCATAAGCATAGCGACACCACTTCCGTTTATAAAATGGATAGTTACATCAGGCGCGTATTATATAGCAAGGCTGAAATGGACAGCTATGGCAAGCTATCAACTACAAAAATATTTAAAGTGGTTCCTACACATATCAGCGAACACAAAGAGTTTATTCCCGAATTATCAGAAATAGCAGCGTAAAGAGATGCAAAAGTTTATAATAAAATCAACAGTAGGTAAAAATGACTTCTATATGACAGAAGGAACCGAATTCGTTTATTTTTTCTGCAAGGGGCTTAAAGACTTGCGGGATACAATCAGAGCAATAACCCCCAAAGGCTATAGGGTTCGCACCCATCAGTGGCTCTCTAAGCACATGAAACTAAGAAATAACCACATGGTTGCACAATCTCTTTTTAGAACAACCATGCACGAAATAAAACGAGTTGATGCAAAACCTGTAGTAAGCAAAACAATTCCTTTTACCAACAGCTTTAATTTTACTCATACCCTGAAATTAACAACTTCCGAGCACTGGAAAGAATGAAATAATTAATTAATCCCTGACAAAATGAATCAAAACAACAAAACAATGAGCGACCTCGAAAAACAAATTTTTGAGTTAAAGCTAAAAAGCCTACAGGCTTTCAGAAACAACACGTTTATAGTTGAAATAAACAACAAAACGGTTAGTTTAAATGCAAAAAAGGAAATGGTATTAACCTATGCACCGCTTCCTACAGAGTTTCAACGGCACGAAGTTGAAACTATCAAATCAAAAGTTTATGGAGCTAACCCCGTGGTAACACTTGCTAAAGAGTGGTACTTAAATAAACTGGCACAGGTAAAACAAAATTTATTCATTCAGTCAATTATTGGATAACATGGAAACACACTGGACAAAATCGGACAAAAGTATTTACCCCCAGGAATTGGCTCAATGGTTTCTGTGGCTTACTGTAATAGACAAAGATGTTTTATTAATTCGGGTATCAATGGAGCATCCCCACCATTGGGATAAAAACAAAGGAGAAAACGGAGGTATGGTTATAGACTTTGATACTATCTATATCATTATAAGCGTTCCTTCTCTTAAAAAAACAACAATATTTCCCGTTTCTCAATTCAGCCTGTTAGTTCCACAAATCAATATGGAAGTATTAGAAATAAACAAACGATTCAAAGTTTTTATTTTAGAGGCATTACAAAGCATTCCGAAAATAGAATTACCAATAAAAAAGGAGGTAACCAATGGATAATACAACATCAGAAAAAACAATTACTTCCATTACTAAAATAGTAAAGCTATCAGGTGGTATTTATAATGATGATGGTGGATTAAGATGCACCGCAATTAAAGTAAATGGAGCTGACCTGAGTGAGATTTACGGAGCTGCAAAAAAGTGGGCAAACCAAAACTCCTTTATATATAACAACATGGACACTATAGACGATGATTGTTTTTTTACTGACCATATACAAGCACAAACATCTAAGGTTTATGCAGGCAACAGAGTATATACAACTAAATACAATTTTACTCAAATAAAAAAGGAGATATCAATATGAAAACAATCAGAAAAGACACTATAAGGAATTTAAAGAAAACAATGCAATCCATCGTGGAAGAAGTGTTGACAGGTAATTTTAGAGTAGTAGAATTAAAAGGCAGCACAGTAAATATAAAAACTTTCAACAATAACGAATGTACACTTTGGTATGGTAACGATTTCGTAAACTGTGTTACCAGGACGGAACCGAAGGGCGATAATTATTTTGAGTTTTCCCCTGAACAAAGCAAGGAAGCCTGGAAGAGGTTAAAAATAAAATTTGAATACACAGAGCTTGACAAGGAGATTGAAACCGAAAAACAAAACCAATCAAAATGACACAAAAAGATTTTTTAAGCGGAATGACATTTACCATAGGCAGTTCCTTTCCTTTAATGTTTCAGCGCACGGGTAAAGCATACAAAGGAAAAGTTTTGCAGGAAGGAGGTGTTATTTATTGCACTGTAACAGAAATATTGGAAGACAGGTTTTATTATTCCATTGAACTGTTTGGTGAACCCATTACAGGCAAAGTCTATTTTAAAAATTTAACCCCCAAAAAATAATTATGATAAAAACTATTCACACCATCAAATTTGTTGTAAAAAAAGAAGGCTCAGAAACCCTTACTACAGCAAAGTACAACTACCGTACTCCTTTTTTCAAAGAATGTGCAAACAAAGTATTGCAGGACCTAAAAAGAAAGTACACTAAAGAAAACGGATACAGTATTACTAAACATATTGCTATAACCGAAACAAAAGAATATTCAGTAGGTAATTAAAGGTATGGGAGCATAAGGACCGGAGGGCGCAAAGTCTGTAGTACGGAATCTGCCGTAAGCTTCGCCCCTCCCCTATGCCAACTTAATGGATGCAACTTTTAACCTGACTTAAAAATGAGCAAAGAAGACAATAAAAACATACACTGGTTTGAATGGATTAAATTCCGCCCCGATGGAAGGGAAGGGAAAGTAAAAGTAAGACTTGACGAAAAAACAATAGTGTATATAAAGCTTTCCAGTTTTGATAGATGGAAACGGCTTTATCCTGATGCAAAAATTTTAAAATAAAAACACCATGTCAAAATCAGAAATAAAGATGTTAAGAAAAATTGCCGATAGCGGCATGTTGGGAAGCCATGAAATGGACTTGTCCCCTAAAACTGTTTTTTCATTAAAACAAAAAGGAATAATTATTACTAATCCTGCCGATATAAACAGGGTAATTGTTACTGATTTGGGAGCGACCATATTATCAGGGCTCCCAAAGGAGTAAGTCATTTCAAATGAAAAGTTAGAAAAATAAAATCAATAAAATAGTATAGTAATAAATTAATAATTAAATAAAAATGAACAAACAAGACAAACCGGTGATGGAAGAAAAAGAAGCCGAAAAAGAAGCCATAGAGCTTTATGCAACCGCATCATCTGAAACAAAAAAATGGTTGGAAAAATACTTTGATAAAAAAGTATTAAGCCAGGACATTTGCGATAGGGTAATTGACTACCCTTCTGCTTGTGAAGAAATTAAAGTTAAACCTGGAGAAAGGATTCCTTTCCCATCTCCTAAAAATGATTACGAGAAAGCAATGAATTTGCATGGTGTTCGATTAACAATTGCAGAAGCATTGCAGCAAGGCAAAACGGGTTGGTGGGAACCAGTGTTTAGAAAAACATCATCCGGTTTCGGCTTCTCGGACTCGCGTGCGGCTCGCGGTACTACGACTACGGTTGCGGGGCTTCGCCTTTCATTTGACAGCGAAAAAAAATCAGACTACTTTGGAAAACTTGATATACATGATGAATATTTAAACTCACCTAATAAACTAAAATAAAATGAACTGGAAAAAACTAACAACATGGGAATTGGTATGCGCCCAAAAAGGCATTGATTCAAAGTTACCGGATGTATCAACATTTCCGAAGTATTTACAAA
>JANYDQ010000064.1 GCA_025363555.1 Bacteroidota bacterium
TTACTACTAAACGACTAATAAATGACTTATGGGCTAAAGCCCTTATCTGGTGAGGTTTCATTAACCCCAGCCTTAAGGCTGGGGTTACAAAACAGAACTACTTGTATTTAGGGACTTTAGTCCCATTAGTCGGTTTGTAGTGAAAAATAATATATTAGTTGGGTTTGGGATGATGGGAGTATAAAAAAGGGGATTTAAAGGTAAGGGTGGTAAAATGATTTGCATTGTAAGTATTGGGTAAGTTTGGAAAAGGGAGGGAGAGTGAGGGGCAATCAAAAATCATTTTTTATCATGTCCAATCATAATAATCTGCGTTCCATCATACACAGCCCCAAAAACCCTGCTGACACACCTGCTGGCTGCCTTTGGCATTAAAAATGTAAAAAAATGTTGCTGTTTGATGAGTTTTTGTGTATCTTTACGCTCTAACTGCCTTAGTGGCAAATAAACCAACAATCATGAAAACAAAACTACTACTTACCATCGTGTTCGCCATCATTGGCTTGAGCGCAAATGCACAATGCAACGCAGCTTTTTCTTATACAGGAAGTCCGTATTGCAGTGCTGGTGCAAATCCTTCACCCACATACAGCGGAGGTGGCACTGCCGGAACATTTACTTCCACACCAGGGTTAGTCATTAATTCTTCTACGGGGGTGGTTAACCTTTCGGTGAGCACAGCAGGAACTTATACCGTTACCAATACGGTTACTAATTTGGGAGGATGTACTGCAACAGCAACAATTATTATTCATGCATCGCCAACCACTTCCAGTGCAGGCTCTAATCAAAATATTTGCGGAACAACAGCTACATTAGCAGGAAACACACCTTCATCAGGTACAGGTATGTGGAATTTAATTGCTGGTTCAGGCATTGTTAATAACCCTTCTTTACCAAATTCAGGCATCACAAGTTTAGGAAGTGGTCCAAATGTTTTTGAATGGGCAATAAGCAATGCCCCTTGTGCTACTTCCACCAGCCAGGTAACAATAACCGGAAACCCACCACCTACAGTTGCAGCAGCAGGACCTAACCAAACGGTGTGCGGAACAACCGCTACATTAGCAGGTAACTCCGCTATAATCGGGAGTGGTGTATGGACATTAATTAGTGGTGCAGGTAACATAACTCAACCTTTATCGGCAAATACTGGTATTACTGCTTTAGGAGCGGGAGCTAATGTGTTTCGGTGGACAATAAGCAATGCGCCTTGTGCTGCATCATCCAGTCAAATGACTATTTTTAGAACGTTATCACCTACTGTTTCTAATGCAGGACCTGACCAAACTATTTGTGGTAACACCTGCACAATGGCTGCCAACCTGCCATCAGTAGGCACAGGGCACTGGACACTAATAAGCGGAGCGGGAACAATAGCAAATGCTTTTTCAGAAACCACAACCATTACAGGGTTAGGGGCAGGAACAAATATATTTCAGTGGACAATAACTAATATGCCTTGTCCACCTTCTTCGAATCAGGTAACTATTGAGGTGGGGCAGGTGCCTTCCGTTACCAATCCAACTTTATCACAGGCAATCTGCGATAGTGGCAGTGTTTATTTTATTCCCACTTCCAATGTAGCAGGCGCAACCTTTAGTTACACTGCCTCTGCTTCTTCTGGTTTGGTAACAGGATATACATCTTTCGGAAATGGAACTATCGGTGATTATGTTGTTAATACAAGCAATACTCCCGAAACAGTTACCTACACCATAACACCTGTTGGACCCGGACCAACCTTTTGTGCAGGAACACCGGTCAATTATGTTGTAAATATAAACCATGGTGCAACAGTATCAAATGCAGGAACCAATCAAATAGTGTGCGGAGCCAATGCTACGTTGGCTGGAAACACACCAGCTTCCGGTACCGGACTATGGACATTAGTGAGTGGTACAGGAACTATTACATCACCTGCATCACCTACCACTACTGTTACGGGATTAGGGCAGGGAAACAATGTGTTTCAATGGACCATAACCAGTACATCTTGCGGAAGCAGTTCAAGTATGATGACGGTATCTCCCACTCCTTTGGGCGCGCCCATTTGCTTAGTAACTACCGATTCGCTTTCTTCGCACAATATTATAGTATGGGAAAAATCGGGATTAGTAAGCAGTTCCTTATTATTTAAAATATACAGAGAAGATGTTACCAATATATATACCCTTATAGGCACCGTTCTCTTCGACTCTCTTAGCGTGTATCACGATTATGGTGCAAATCCGAATATAACAGGGAAGCGTTATAAAATATCTTTGCTGGATAGTTGCTATAACGAAAGTGTGTTAAGTCCATACCACAACACCATCTGGTTAAATTACCTGGGCAGCGGCATTCTTAGCTGGACCGCTTACTTGATAGAAGGACAAAGCAATCCGGTGGCTCAATATAAAATATTGAGAGATGATTTTGGCACTGGAAACTGGGCACAGATAGGCACCACAGCAGGCACCCAACTGGGGTACACAGATATTAATTATGCTTTGTATCCTGCGGCACATTACAGGGTAGAGATTATCTGGGCTTTTACCTGTTCGCCCACACGAAGTGCAAACAATACTTCCTTTTCCAATATCACTTTATCTTCGGTAGGCATCAACCAGGTGGCATCGGATAATATGCAATTCACTATTTCCCCCAACCCGTTTACTTCTGAAACCACTATTTCTTTTAACCGGGAAATGAAAAACACAACTATATATATAAGAGATGTGTTGGGCAATATAGTAAATAGCCAAAAGGCATCAGGCAAAAGTACAGTACTTGATATGGCTGGTGCAAGCAAGGGAATTTATTTTGTGCAGGTGGGCAATGTAAATAGAAAGATAATTAAACAGTAAATAGTTAATAGCGAATAGGCAACAGTAGTATCTATTGCCTATTCGCTATTTGCTATTAACTATTGCCTGATGCCTATTGCCTATTCTTTCCTACCTTTGCGCCCCTAAAATTTTAATACAACAATGATTTCAGTTAATTCAGTTACGGTATCCTTTGGCGGATACGATTTGTTTGATAATGTATCTTTCCTTATAAATCCCAAAGACCGAATAGGTTTGGCAGGAAAGAACGGTGCAGGAAAATCCACCATGCTAAAACTATTGTCGGGTGAGCAAAACCCGACCAAAGGAGAAATATCAAAACCCAACGATACCCGCATAGGTTATCTTCCGCAGGATATGATTCATCAGCATGGGCGCACTGTGTTTGAAGAAACGGCTACTGCATTCCAGGAAATACAAAAGCTGGAAGAACGATTAGCCATCATTACTCACCAGATAGAAACCCGCACCGATTACGAAAGCGATGCGTATATGAACCTGATTACAGAACTGACAGACATCAATCACCGGCTGGATATTATAGGCGCATCTAACAAAGAAGAAGAAATAGAAAAGATACTTCGCGGACTTGGTTTTGAGCGTGCCGACTTTGAACGCCAGACAGCAGAGTTTAGCGGTGGATGGAGAATGAGAATAGAATTAGCAAAAATACTTTTGCAAAAACCCGACATATTATTATTGGATGAGCCGACCAACCATTTGGATATAGAATCTATTCAATGGCTGGAAGAAACCATGGATACCTTCCCGGGTTCGGTAATGCTGATTAGTCACGATAAGCAATTCCTGGATACTGTTACTACACGGACCATAGAAATATCCAATCAAAAGGTGTATGATTATAAAACCAATTACTCCCGATACCTGGAGTTGCGCGCAGAGCGAAGAGAACAGCAGGAGAATGCAGCAAAGAACCAGCAGAAGATTATTAATCAAACAGAAGTATTGATTGATAAATACAGAGCCAAAGCAAGTAAGGCTGCCTTTGCCCAATCATTGATTAAGAAGCTGGACAGGATGGACATTGTGGAGGTGGACGAAAACGACAGCACTGCTATAGCATTCCGCTTTCCACCGCCTGCACATAGCGGCAAAATAGTGGTTACGGTGGAAGATGCAGGAAAAGTATATGGAACAAAACGGATATTTAAAGATGCCAATTTTATATTAACAAAAGGCGAAAAGATAGCATTGGTGGGGAGAAACGGGGAAGGGAAAAGTACAATGATGAAAATGATTGCTAAACAAATAGAGCATGAAGGTAAAGTGGTGTTGGGGCATAGCGTGAAGATGGGATACTTTGCACAAGACCAGGCAGAACGACTGGACCAAAATAAAACAGTGTACGAAACCATTGATGAACTGGCGGTAGGCGATGTGCGCAAACAGGTAAGAACATTGTTAGGTTCCTTTTTATTCGGAGGTGATGACATTGACAAGAAGGTGAGAGTATTGAGCGGTGGGGAGCGCGGACGGTTAGCGTTATGCAAACTATTATTGGAACCCTACAATTTATTAGTGCTGGATGAGCCGACCAACCACCTGGACATAAGAAGCAAGGAAGTATTGAAAAAAGCATTGATAGCTTACGAAGGTACAGCCATCATCGTTTCGCACGACAGGGATTTTCTTGCCGACTTAGTTGACAAAATGTATGAGTTCAAACATGGCTATGTGAAAGAACATTTGGGAGGCATCAATGAGTTTATGGAGAAAATAAAAATGGACCGACTAAGTGAAATGAATACCAAGAGTCCGTTTGTAAAACCAAAAGCAGAAATAAAAGTGGAGAAACCAAAACCTGATGCAAAGGAGCTGGAGAAAGAAAAAGAGTTGAAACAAATAAAATCGGATATTACGAAAGTAGAAAAAGAAATAGCACGACTGGAGCAGGAAATAAAAGCAGTAGATGATAAACTTTCTGATTCAGCCCAATATCAAAACATCATTAATGATAAAGAGATGTATGCTAAATATGAATTGATGAAAAAGCAATTGGATTTAGAAATGACCAATTGGGAAAAGTTGCAAGGTAAGTTAGGGTAGGCACCGCATCCTCCCCTTTGGGGAGGGTAGGAAGGGTGGCTATTGCGTTTTACACATCGTCTCCGGAGTGCAAATAATATAATCCGCCATATTCAAAGCATCTTTGGCAAGGGTATCCAATCCCGCCTGTTCGTTAGAAGCAATGGTAAATACTTTCAAATTAGGATTTTCCTGTTTCAAATACCATTCAATTCCCTGGTGAAAATTACTGTGATAAGAACCATTGTAATGAATGTAAGTAGTTCCTTTTTTCCAGTTCTTCAAAATAAAATAAGCCATAGTAGCATCTTTCACTGCTTGCGATTTGGGTAAATTTTCACCACCATGCCCACCGGCAGATTCGTAAATATCTTTATAACATTTTAAGCTGGCATCATACTTCATGGGCAATGGCGCCATCCATTTCTTTGCCTCGGGGTCTAAACTATCTAATTTTTCTATTCCTTTGTTATAAACCAAATTTGCATATCGTCTTGGAATATTATCAGCAATAAAAGGTAAGTGGTTAGTTTTTGCAAAATCAAGTAATGGTCTGTAATCCGTTTTGAAATTGGGCCACAATTTCACTTCATCCTTTAATGTTTTATCAGAAATTTTGCCTTGAAGATATTCTGTCAACGCAACCTGGTCGTCTGCTTCAAACATTTCCGCACCAAGAACCAGGTTGTTTTTCTTATTCTCATACACATCTTTTGTCAATTCATATTCCAGCCAATGAACAATCGGGTTGTCGTGCAACTCACCAAATAATATAATATCGGCATTTTTTGCATCTTTCAGCATACTGGTATAATTACTTTCTTTGCCTTTTGCGTCATAAATAATATAAGCAGGCTTGTCACCTTTAAACGATATAAGAGTATAAAGAAGAACACTTACAGAGATAATTTTATATTTCATATTTTGATTTTTTAAGTTTCGCAAAACTACATATTAACAATGAGGTTTGATAAAATTTTAATTTTATTTGACAGGGATTTAATAATATTTGCTATTATTGAATAAAATTTCAAGGAATAGTTGTGGTTGTTTTTAAATAAACTTACATTTGACGAATGAATTTGAATATGGAAGGAACTGCTGAACATACCATTTTTGCTGACAAAGTGAATAGCATCAGAGCTATTTGCAAAAGTCCGGACAGCAAGGAAATGGTGATGCATGTGGGTGAACTTGACCAAAACCAGGTGAACAATATTTCTACTATTGTCGAAAATCAGATGGAACACATGGGTGTGGGCAAGGGAGTGGTAAAAAAAATATTCAACATCGCTATCGAAACTCTTCAAAACATTTGCTTTCATGCCGAGAAAGAAAATAACACCCATCAAATGACTTACTTTATAATTGGTAA
>JANYDQ010000069.1 GCA_025363555.1 Bacteroidota bacterium
ACAAAAGAAGATATTGTAATCATACCGGCTTTTGGTACCACTTTGAAAATTGAAGACGAATTAAATAAAATAGGGATTGAGGTTAGAAAATACGACACCACGTGCCCGTTTGTTGAAAGAGTTTGGAAGAAATCAGAAAAACTCGGGCTGGAAAATTACACCATTATTATTCATGGTAAATACAATCATGAAGAAACCAGGGCTACTTTTTCTCGCAGCGAAAAAAATGCTCCATCCATTATTGTAAAAGATATTTTTGAGTCGCGCATACTTGGTGAGTTTATATTAGGAAATATTTCGGAGGAAGAATTTGAAAAAAAATTTAAAGGAAAGCATTGTGAACATTTTGACACAAAAAAGCATTTGATAAGAGTAGGTGTAATTAACCAGACTACTATGCTTGCAACCGAAACACAGGAAATTGCAGATTATTTTAAAAGCATAATGACACAAAAGTACGGAACAACGGAATTAAAAAATCATTTTGCCGATACCCGTGATACTTTATGTTATGCCACTAACGAAAACCAGGAAGCAACTTATTTTCTGCTTGAACAACCTGCTGATTTAGCTATAGTTGTTGGAGGTTACAACAGTTCCAACACCTCTCACATTGTGGAACTGTGCGAACATAAATTACCTACCTATTTTATTTCATCCGCATCAGAAATTATTTCAAAAACACAAATCAATCATTTCAAATTTACTGAGCAGCAACATGTTGTTACAACAGATTATTTACCCGACAAAAATCCACTCAACATCATCCTTACAAGCGGTGCTTCTTGTCCCGATTCCATAGTAGATGAAGTTCTTCAAAAAATACTTTCTTATTTCCCTTCTGTTATTAGTGTGGATGAAGTAATTAAAAAAATAAATTAAAAATATTTATGAATAATAATTTTAAAGTAAAAAAATCAACTATTCCGGGTGCCGGAAAGGGGCTCTTCACGTTATGTGACATAAAAAAAGGGGAACTCATTCTGGAATATCTTGGTGAAATTATTACAGAAGCAGAATGTGATAAACGCGCTGAAAAAGATGAGTACGGTTACATTTTTTACATCAGTAAAAAAAAGTGTGTGGACGCATTTAATACACCAGAGGCGTTGGCGCGGTATGCAAATGATGCAAACGGTTTAACCAAAATAAAGGGAATAAGGAATAATTGCTGCTATGAGGTGAGCAAGCAAAGAGGATGGATAAAGGCAGAAAAAAATATTAAAGCTGGAGAGGAAATTTTTGTTAGATATGGTGCTGAATACTGGAGAGACATTCGTTATAACATAAAATTAGAAAAAGAGAAAAAGTTAGAAGAGAAAAAATTAAAAACAAAAAAGTAATTGAAACACCAAAGAATTTTTGGACTCATTGGCAATCCCCTTACTCATTCTTTTTCAAAAAAATATTTTGATGAAAAGTTTGTGAAAGATAGTTTATCAGGGTGCAAGTTTAATCTTTATCCTCTTCTTAACATTCATCAATTTCCACAACTTATAATAGAAAATCAAAACCTGGTGGGATTGAGTGTAACCTTGCCTTATAAAGAAAGTGTTATTCCTTTTTTAACCGACCTGAACGAAACTGCAAAAAAGGTTGGTGCGGCAAATTGCATTAAAATAAGTGGCAAACAACTTACCGGTTACAATACAGATTGTTTTGGTTTTCGGCAATCTATCAAACCATTCCTGGAAAGCAAACACGAAAGGGCATTAATACTTGGTACGGGTGGTGCTTCAAAAGCGGTAGCTTTTGTTTTAAAAGAAATTGGCATTGATTGTTTTTTTGTTAGCCGTAATAAAGCCAAAGAAACACCTACACAAAAGAATTTACTTTCGTATGATGAGTTAAATGAAAACATTATTCGTGCTTTTAAGTTAATTGTAAATTGTACCCCGGTTGGAATGTTTCCCGACACAAACGATGCGCCTGAAATTCCTTATCAATATATTGCTTCCTCCCATTTAATGTATGATTTGGTTTACAATCCGGTGGAAACCGAATTTTTGAAAAGAGGGAAACAACAAGGCGCATCGATTGTAAATGGTTTATCCATGTTATATTTGCAGGCGGAGGAAGCTTGGAAGATTTGGAATAAGGATTAATTAGTTAAAAATCAGAATTAGTTATTATTTATACTTTTAATTTATGCAAAAACGATTTTTAGTATTCAGTGGGTTTTCGGGTGCAATAGCCGTTTGTTTAGGGGCGATGGCTGCTCATTTTTTGAAATCGAAAATAGAAACAGGTTTAATAACCGAAACCAACCTTCAAACATTTGAAACAGCCGCGAGATACCAGATGTATCACAGCATTGCATTAATGTCGGTTGCGTTATTTTCTGACAAAATAAAAAATAAATTATTGCCCAAGGCGGGTTATTGTTTTATGATTGGTATTGTTCTTTTTTCCGGTTCGTTGTATTTGCTTTCCACTGCAAGTTTATTTGGTATATCGAAAGTGAACTGGTTGGGACCCGTTACCCCTATAGGTGGTTTGTTTTTTATTGCGGGTTGGCTACTGCTCGCATTTTCAGCAATTTCTGTTTCAAAAAACAATTCCTGAAAAATTCCGTTCTATTATTTATCAACATTTTTTTATTTGCTTTTCATCTCCATAACACCAGTAACTATAATGGATTCAACCTTTTGAAAGAAAAAGTTAAATTAATACACCTTTTCGAATCCTTTTTATTTATAGAAATAAAACAGCGTGTATAAACCAATTTTTCTTATTTTTGAGCCCTCAATTTTTTATTAGTATTTACCAAAAACAGAAGAGATATGAACCAGTTTGGAATTAAAGCGAAAAATGCAAACATTGCTGATTTAGGATTAGGAAATGTGGCTGCGGCTTATTGGAATTTAAGTGTGGCAGAACTTGTGGAAGAAACAATAATAAATGGTGAAGGAACGCTTACAGATACCGGGGCTTTGGCAGTTGATACCGGTGAATTTACAGGGCGTTCGCCAAAAGATAAATTTACCGTTCTAGATGAAAAAACAAAAGATTCTATTTGGTGGAGTGATGTAAATTTTAAATACGAAGCTTACCGGTTCGATGCGCTGTATAACCGGGTTACTGCTTATTTATCAGGAAAAGAAATATATGTTCGCGATTCTTATGCCTGCGCTGACCCTGACTACCGGTTAAATATAAGAGTGGTTACGGAATATCCCTGGTCTAATTTATTTGCCAATAATTTATTTTTACGCCCTACCACAGAAGAGATAATGAATTTTGCTCCTGAATGGACTATTATTTGTGCTCCAGGGTTTAAGGCAGACCCTGAAATAGATGGCACCCGCCAGCATAATTTCACTATTTTAAACATGACTAAAAAAGTTATTTTAATTGGTGGCTCGGCTTATACCGGGGAAATAAAAAAAGGAATTTTTTCATTATTAAATTATATTTTGCCTCACGAAAAAGGAGTTTTATCAATGCATTGCTCTGCAAACATTGGCAAAGATGGTGATACTGCTATTTTCTTTGGTTTGTCTGGAACCGGGAAAACCACTCTTTCGGCTGATGAAAACCGTGGACTGATAGGCGATGACGAGCATGGCTGGAGTGATAAAGGGATATTTAACTTTGAAGGCGGCTGCTATGCCAAATGTGTGGATTTGACAAAAGAAAAAGAACCGGAAATATATGGTGCCGTTAAATTCGGGGCGTTGCTCGAAAATATTGAATACTTTGAAAACACCAGCACTGTTGATTTTTCGAACATTTCTAAAACAGAAAACACAAGGGTAAGTTATCCTATTCATTTTATTAAAAACGCTGTGGAACCCTCGGTGGGGAAAATTCCAAAAAATATTTTCTTTCTTACCTGCGATGCATACGGGGTGTTACCTCCTATTTCCAAATTAACAGACGGACAAGCAATGTATCATTTTATTTCGGGATATACTGCAAAAGTGGCCGGCACCGAAATGGGAGTAACGGAACCTACGTTAACCTTTTCGGCTTGTTTCGGAAAAGTATTTTTGCCTTTGCACCCTACTAAATATGCCGAACTGTTAGGTAAAAAATTAAAAGAAAATAAAGTAAACGTTTGGTTAGTTAATACCGGCTGGAGCGGTGGGGCTTTCGGTGTGGGAAAAAGAATGAAACTATCCTACACCCGGGCTATGATTACTGCTGCATTGACCGGAAAATTAGCCAAAGTAAAATACGACACCTTACCTGTTTTTGGGTTACAAATGCCTACAGAATGTCCTGAAGTGCCGGCTGAAATTCTGAATCCGCGCAATACCTGGAAAGACAAAGAAAGCTATGATGCTACTGCCAACAAATTAGCCGCTTCGTTTATCAAAAATTTTGAGCAATATGCAAGTGCTGCTAATGAAGAAATAATGGCTGCTGCACCAAAAGCTAATGCTGTTAATGCGTAATTATTCCTGCATTTTTTTATTGTAAAATAATAATGAATATAGAACATCGAATTTTGAACTCCGAAGTAAATATCACACTTCGGAGTTTTTTATTCCATATTCCTTATTCTAAATTCTAAATTGATAACTTTTTAAATCCATTAAGCAATGAATATTTTCTATACTCCTGATGTTACATCTGATACTTATACTTTAAACGAAGAAGAAAGCCGCCATTGTGTTCGCGTTCTTCGCCTTTCTGCTGGTGATAAAATACAACTGATAGATGGAAAAGGGGGATTGTATGATGCCCAAATTACGGATGCAAACGCTAAACGTTGCAGTGTTTCTGTTATTGACATAAAAAAAGAATTTGGCAAAAAAGACTGGAACCTTCACATTGCAATAGCACCTACAAAAAATATGGACCGGCTGGAATGGTTTGTGGAAAAGTCAACGGAAATAGGCATTGATGAAATTTCTTTAATCAATTGCGACAACAGCGAACGAAATGCCGTAAAAACCGAACGACTTACCAAAGTGGCTATTTCTGCCATTAAACAAAGCATTAAAGCTTATCTCCCAAAAATAAATGAACTGGAAAATTTTAAAAAGTGTATTGAAAATACAAAAGATTTTGACGGAATTAAACTTATTGCTCATTGTTACGAACCAATACTACCCGGCTGGGAACAAGGTTTGGATGCGGATGGTAATTTTCAAAAAGCAAGAAAATGGCAACTTGGCGGTTATTTTTTACCGGAAGACAATACAAACCTATTTATACTAATAGGACCGGAAGGCGATTTTTCTCCGGACGAGGTAAAATTTGCAATGGCTAATGGTTTTAAAGAGGTGGCTTTGGGCAACAGCCGCTTGAGAACAGAAACTGCGGGAGTATATGCCTGCGCGGTGGTTAATAATTGGAATTTATTTTAAACCTTATTAAATGACTGAAAAGGAAATTGAGAAACGGGTAGAGAAAATAAAAACCTCACACGACCTTTTAGTCCAAAGATGGCAGGAGTTGGAAGATTTTTATTTGGAGGTGTTAGCAGTTGTCGAAAATATAGAATCGCTGGAGGAAATTGCTGATGATTATTCCGCTTGCGATTCGGATAACAAACCGGCATTGCCGGTCCCGGTTTTCGGGGAGCCACTTATTGATATGGAGGGGACTGAAAAAGCAGTGAAAAGGCTGATGCAGGAGGTGGATACTCGGATGGATGATTTTTCGCAGTTGGAGGAGGATATTGGCACCTATAGTGAAATGCTTACTGCAAATTCTCATTACCTGGAACAAAAATTTGCTATGGTTTTTGACATCAATACACTCAAAATATTGATTCAATTAATAAAAAGCGAGGAAGAAAAATACCACCACTATACGGTAAAAATGAATATGCTTTTTGTTAGAAAATCAAAATTGGAGCCCTGGTATTTAAGTTTTAAAAACCAATTTGATTTGATGAATGGTGATTTCCTGCTTTTAAAATTAAAACCCGAATCCTGATATTTTCCTGAACTGTTTGGTAACCAAAAAAACTCCCTGCGGTTGGCAGGGAGTTTTTTTATGATATATGGAATGCTGCCAGGATATCAAGGAATTTTTCCGGGATATCAAGGAATTTTTTGGGGTCAACGTAATTTTGTAGGGAGTAAAAAAATTAAGCGAAGATCTTTTCTAACCTAAAGAGAAAAAATTTCACATCCTTCACCCCTCTTAAATTAGCCCTAAACAATTTTAGTTTTGCGTTATAAGATTCTGCGTGAGCATTGGTACTTCTGTTGTCAAAAAAATTGAGGATATTATCCCAATGATAGTATATTGAGTTTGCAACAGTGTTAAATTCATTTATTTTTGATGCTTTTACCTTTTCTATCCATTGAGTCATTCTGGTTGAAGCTATTGATTTTGTTGTACATTCATAGATAGCTCTAAATTCTAAACTTAGTTTATAAGCTTGTTCCAAAACAGGATATTGTTTAAAAAGTAAAGCAGCTCTTGTTGCCTGATTAAGCGTCCAATCATTTGGTGTTTTATAAAGCAGGTAGCGTGTTCTGGCTAATAACTCTTTGAGTGTATCACCATTTTCTAATAGTATAGGGTGGTATTTTTCTTTTTTTTCTTTGGCTGTTTTAATAGCTTGGTTTTCTTCATCTATGGCTTGCCATCTGTATTTTACACGTAAATGTTGCAAGGCTTCTATTACTAATTTTGATACGTGGAATCGGTCAGTTACCCGTGTTGCATTTGGAAAGCAGGTTTTGATGGTTAGTTCCATATTGCGTGCCATATCCATACTTACTTCTTTTACCGTATTACGCTTTAATTCACTTATTTTGTTTACCACATCTATCATTGTCTTTGCTTCTGTTCCGTTGATGACTGCTACTAATTTACGTTGGTTGGTTTTGTGCTTTTTGGATGTTATAAATGTATAGAGCTCGCCTTTTGATAAACTTACTTCATCTATGGCTAATTGTTCTGTAATGTTTTCTGGATAGATGAGATAGTCCTCACAGTGCGACTTTTGCTCCCATTGCTTAAAATCACTAAGTCTTTTTTTATAGCTCCGCCTGAGTTTTTCGGGTGATACTTTATGATAACGGGCTATGGTACTTATAGGGTCAAGTTGGGTCTCTACCAATTTCTTTTAAAAAAGCCGCCATTTCGGTGGTGAATTTCGTGCCTTCTGCTATAAATGTAAAATCATTGCTAATGGTTTCCTTGGTTTGTTTATCTCGCCATACTCTTCGCCTTATCTTTAAAAACACTGCTCTTCCACGTATTGGAAAATCTTGTATTTGTTTGCTGTAAAATCCTTTTGATTCGTACTCTGAGGTTGAATATCCTTGGGGCAGGTTATTCTTCTCTTCAAATACTACTTCTATAAAATCTTCTTTGGCTTCTACATGCCCTAATTCATGAACCAAAATTATTTCAAAATGTTCTAATAATTCTTTAGGAAAAAATAATTTTAATGCTTCTTTATCCATTGCCATTTTTTTGGCAAAAATAATGCTTTTTCCTTTTTACTCCCTTTAAAATGTCGTTGACCCAGGAACATTGCAATGTAAATTTGGGAAATTTCGGCGAAATTTGGAAAATTTCGGACACAGGAAGGAACATTTCACTAAAAGGAAGCTTCCTTTCGAGCAAAGGAAGGAACATGCCTTTTTGAGAATAAAAAATGGTATAATCATCAATATCAGTATTTTATAAAATGATTGCGGTTCTACCCACAATAAATATTCGGGGTAGAACTAAAAAAATAAAAAACGATAGCAATAGCAACATTTCCTATAAAACAGGCAGAATTAAACACACGTTTTCTTGCGGCAAGGAGCAGAG
>JANYDQ010000079.1 GCA_025363555.1 Bacteroidota bacterium
AAACTTCTGAATTATTTAACCTCACATTAACAACATCCGTTGCAGGGTTTGGAAATACGGAAATAGAATTATCATTTTCATACTTAGAAATACCTATAAAATTCAATATACTTAAATCGGCTCCAACCAAATTAATAGGTCGGAAAACTTCCATATTACCTGATGTGGTTGAATTATACATGGTAGTTGATAAAGCTTTTGCAGAAGGGCTGAACGAAAGATGGCAATTGCCGGTAGCTCCCCATTGCAACTGGAAGGTAATAGTCCCTATTTGTCCGAACCCTGAAGCAAGTTGTGTTTTGTCATATCTCACCACAGCCGCATCTATTTTTCCTGCTGCATAATTATCGTGAGTTAATGTTAATTCATTTGTAGTATTTCCAAGCCAATTGGTTGATAAATCTATGGAAACAGAGCCGGGAACAACCTGGGCAGGGTTATAATTTACAGTAAATGAATATCCGTATAAATAAGTACAAGGGTGCGCGGCATCTCCTAAATAAATAGGTGCGGTGATTATTGAACCTGATGTTGCAGTACCGGAAGGCAGTTGAATATACATGGTTGGGTTGGTACTGTTCGCTTCCGGCATTCCGCTTACATTGTTGTGAGTAGTATGGCTCATTCCGTAATTAGCCATCACTACCGCTAAATCGGAATTGTTAATGGTGCTATCTCCGTTGCAATCGGCAATCTTTTTATTTTCCATTGCCTGCAAATACATATAGTTAGTGAAAGCCGACCAATCTGTTCCGGGCTGCGAAGTAAAGTTGTTGGTTGCTCCCATTCGTTGCGGACCATGGTCGCCATAAAACATACCCAGCGGGAAAATATCATCCTGGTTTACTTCTCCGTCACCATTGCAGTCACCGGGCCAGCATTGGCACTCCACCACTCTTAAACAATACAGAATAGTTTCTGTATCTGTTCCGTTGGAAATAGTTAGAGTAACAATATAAAATCCTATTGCTGAAAATAAATGTTTTGGATTGGAAAGTGCAGAAGTATTGGCTGCACCAGATGCAGGGTCTCCAAAGTTCCAACTATATGAAGTAATTGTTCCCGTATAGGAAACATTAAAAACTGTTGAATCCTGGACACAATTGGAAAAATTTCCGGAATAAAAAGTAGCACCAATGCAACTTGCCGAAACTGTAATATTCTGCAAAATTGAATCGGAAACTGTTCCGTTACTGGCAACTAATTTGACAGCATAAATACCCGGTGCAGAAAATACATGAGAAGGATTAATAAGCATTGAAATATTGTTTACACCTGAACCAGGGTCGCCAAAATTCCAGGTTTGAGAAACGGCTCCGTTACTGGTATTGTTAAAGTACATTAAATTAGAACCTCCGCAGGTAGATGTAAAACCGGCATTGAAACAACTGGTGCCAACAGTAATAATTTGTGTTTGATAATCCCACTCTGCTCCTACATTTACAAAAAGCATCACCGTGTATGTTCCGGCTGTGTTGTAAACGTGGAAAGTGGCGGTGTCGTGATTGATGTTTGTTTGCGAAGTATTATCGCCAAAATCCCAGGTATAAACTGCAAGCTGGTCGGCAGCATAAAACCAAACAGTATCTCCTGCACAGGCATTGGTATGAGTAAAGTTGGCGTTGCAGGCTGTAGCTATTTTGCCTGAAGAAATAATAAGTAGAAAAGCAATAAAGGAGCTAAGAGTAATTTTTTTCATTGGTATAAGTTGTATTAGAAATTTGATTTGATAATATAAAAAAGCTCCTTTTAAAGGGGCTTATTGTTTACTAAATAGATGTTCGGAATATTAAATTGGTTGCACGAAAGAAAAAAAAAGTATTTATTAAGTATAAAGTCTTGGGTATTAAGTAAGTGGAGTGTAAAAAACATCAATACTCAATACATCTTTCAATAGGTCTATAGTAAAAAGTATTAAGTACAGAGTATTATGTGTTGAGATGTTTCTCACAAACTCCCTTACTCAAGACTTAATACTTAAAACTCAATACATCTTACACCAACTCCATCTGCATTTTACTCAAACTTCTGTAAAGTCCGTTTTGCAGGTTCATAAGTTCTTCGTGGGTGCCGCTTTCTTTTACCGTTCCTTTGTCTATTACAATTATTTTATCGGCTTTGCGAATGGTGGACAAACGGTGGGCTATAACAAAGGAGGTGCGCCCCACCATTAATTTATCTAATGCTTCCTGCACTATTCTTTCGGATTCGGAATCGAGGGAACTGGTGGCTTCGTCCAGTATTAATATGCTGGGGTCTTTGAGTACTGCTCTGGCAATGGCTATTCGTTGGCGTTGTCCGCCCGAAAGTTGTATTCCCCTCTCCCCTACCAGTGTTTCAAATTGTTGAGGGAAACTTTCGATGAACTCCAGCGCATTTGCTTTTCGGGCTGCTTCGGCTATTTCTTCAATGGTTGCGTTTGGTTTTCCGTAGGCAATGTTTTCTTTGATGCTTCCACCAAATAATAAAACATCCTGCGGAACAATAGCCATGTTGTTTCGTAAATCGGTGAGTGAATAGGCTTTGGCATCTTGTCCGTCAATAAATATCTGTCCCGACTCTGGGTCGTAAAACCGAAGCAACAAAGCTACCAATGTGGATTTTCCGGAACCGGAGGGTCCTACAATGGCAACTGTTTCGCCTTTGTCCACTTTAATATTTACATCGTTCAGTACCTGGAAGTCTTTTCGGGACGGATATTTAAAGGTAACGTTCTGAAACACCACACTACCTTCTATTCTGCGAACCACCTTTTTTTCTTCGTTTACTTCAAGCAACTCGGGCTGTTCGTCCAGTATTTCGAATACGCGCTCGGTAGCACCCACTGCTTTTTGAATCTGGGCATACAACTCTGCAATGCCGCCAATGGAAGCACCTACAAAGATGGAATACAACAAAAACTGCATAAGTTGCCCGATGGAAAGTTCGTTATGAATGGCTAAAATAACTCCGTACCAAACCACAGCCACTATGGCACCAAACAAACAGAAGATGATGAAAGATGCAAAAGCACCACGGTATTTGCCCCCCAGTATGGCGTTTTGAACAATTATTTCGGTGCTCTTTTTATATCTCCGGTTCTCAAAAAACTCATTGGCAAATGCTTTTACATTGGCAATGCCTTGCAAAGTTTCTTCGATAATGGTATTGGATTCGGCTATTTTTTCCTGCACCAGTCGGGATGTTTTGCGTATAAATCTTCCAAAAACAACGGCTGCAATGGCTACTACCGGAACGATGGATAGCATAAGCACCGTTAAATGCACAGAGGTGTATGCCAGGAAACCAATGCCGCCTACTATGATTACAAACTGGCGAAGAAATTCGGCAATGGTGGTGGTCAGTGTATCTTGTATCTGAACCAAATCGCTGGACATACGGCTGTTTAAATCTCCTACCCTGTTCTTTGCAAAATAAGACATCGGTAGTTTTATTAAGTGTGCATACACCGTTTGGCGAAGGTTTGCCAATGTATTCTCGGTATAATTTACAAACAGATATACCCTGAAAAAAGAAAATACAGATTGAAGAATTAACACACCCAGCAATACCAGTCCCATTTTATCTGCCAAAGCCACGTCCGCATGTTTAGGGTCGGCAGCATCTACCAAAATACCTAATAGCTTAGGAAAACCAAGTGCAGTGGCAGATGTTAATAATAAAAACACAAGCCCTACATATAGTTTCCAGCGGTGGATGCCTGTGTATTCAAATATGCGCAATGCTTTTTTGAGCGAATCTTTGTTGATTTTTGCT
>JANYDQ010000162.1 GCA_025363555.1 Bacteroidota bacterium
ATTTTACAAATATTGAGCATAACACTTTTTGAGAAAATGCCCTTGAAACAAGCATTTGAAGACCATGAACTACTAAACGAAAATAATACTACTGATAATCAACTGAAAATGTTTTAATTATGGTTGGACAGTAGTGATAAAATATATAAAATAACAAGTATAAATAACCAAAGTACTTCACGAACGTTCTCTCCCTTGTGGGAGAGGATAAAGGAGAGGGGTGCTAAACTAAACAAACATGACAAAAGAACCCAAAAAGAAAAAAAGTTTAATTCGCAGAATCCTTAAATGGACAGGAATTACATTGTTAGTATTAATTATTGCGCTATTTCTAGCACCCTTTATCTTCAAGAAACAAATCATACAGTTTGTAAAAGATGAAGCCAACAGTAGCCTCAACGCAAAAGTAAATTTCGGCAAGTTCGATTTAACTTTGCTTTCGTCCTTTCCCAACTTCACTTTATCTATTGATAGTGTAAGTGTTGCCAATGTGGGAGATTTCCAGGGCGACACTTTGTTATACACTCAAAATTTAACAGTAGGATTAGATTTGATGAGCGTGATAAAAGGAGATAATTATAAAATTAATAAGGTTATTTTAAATCAACCCCGCATTCGTGCCTTAGTCTTGAAAAACGGAAAAGCAAACTGGGATGTTACCAAACCTTCCGCAGATACCACCAAAGCTACACCTGCACAGCCGTCTAAATTTAAAATGACGTTGAAGAAGTTTGAAATAAAAGATGGATATATTATGTATGACGATGCTTCCATGGGTTTCAAGGCAGAGCTATACAATATGAATCATACACTGAGCGGTGATTTCACGGCTGATAATTTCCTGATGCAAACCTTGACAGAAATAGAGAAATTTACCATGAGTTATGGTGGTATTACTTATATGAATAAAGTAAAGACCCGCCTGAAAGTGGATTTGGATGCAGATATGCCGAACTTTAAGTTTACATTTAAGGACAATGAATTTACGTTTAACGAACTATCTCTCGGATTGGATGGCTACTTTGCAATGCCGAAGAAAGATATGGACATGGATTTGAAATTCAGTGCAAAACAAACAGAGTTTAAAAATATATTATCATTAGTTCCTGGAGTTTATACCAAAGACTTTAAAGATGTGAAAACATCGGGAACACTTGCATTAAATGGTTTTGCAAAAGGAATTAAAAATGATAAATCAATGCCTGCCTTTGGAATAAAGTTGTTGATTGCAAATGCTATGTTTCAATATCCTTCGTTACCAAAAGCAGCAACTAACATACAGGTGGATTTGAATGTGGATAATAAAACAGGAGTAACAGATGCAACTATCATTGACTTAAACAAGTTTCATGTGGAGATGGGAGGAAATCCTGTGGATGCAAAGATGCACATTTCCACCCCGGTGTCGGACGCAAATATAATTGCTGAAGTGGTTGCAAAAATAAACCTTGCAAGTATGAGAGATATCATTCCGCTTGAAAAAGGAGATAACCTGAATGGTATGGTAGATGCGGATATTAAAATGAAAGGAAGATTAAGCGCCATCGAAAAACAACAATACGACAAGTTTGATGCGAAAGGAAAGCTAACCATTACGGATATGAATTACAAATCGAAAACCTTAAACTATCCAACACAGATTAAAAAACTGGCGTTGGATTTCACTGCAAAATATGTTGACCTTACAGAACTAGATGCAAAGGTGGGTAAAAGTGATTTTAAAGTGGATGGTAAAATAGAAAACTTCCTGCAATATGCTATGAAAGGCGAATTGCTGAAAGGTTCATTCAACCTGAAATCTTCCATGATTGATTTGAATGAGTTTATGACCACGGATACTACCAAAACCAAGAAGGCGGCAGATACAACAAAGATGAGTGTGGTGGTAGTGCCGTCCAACCTGGATGTTCATTTGAATGTGGATATAAACAGAATGCTGTATGACAACCTGGATATTACAAGTGTAAGTGGCGGTGTGGGAGTAAAGGACTGTAAAATGTCATTGACAAATTTAAAAATGGATATGAAAGAGTTGGAAGGAACAATGAAATTGAGTGGTGTGTATAGTACGCAGAACATTAAAAAACCTACCGTTGATTTTGATATTGACATAGCTAACTTTGATATTCCAAAAACGTTTAAAGCATTTAACAGTGTTCAAAAGCTTGCACCGATTGCTAAATACGCAAAAGGTAAATTCGGAACACAATTAAAGTTTGTTACTAGTTTAGACCAGCACATGTCGCCTGACATGAAAACCCTTACCGGTGGCGGAAAATTACAAACAAAAAGTGTCACAGTAGAAGGCTTTGAGCCTATTAATAAATTGGCAGATGCGTTAAAGCAGGAAAAATATAAACAGCTTAGTTTCGAGAATATCAATGCAACCTACGAATTTAAAGACGGAAGAGTCCAGGTGCAGGAAATGCCAATAAAGTCAGGTAATATAACAGGTAAAGTAAAAGGTTCCACGGGCTTTGACCAAACAATTGATTATACCTGGACACTTGAAATTCCACGTGCAGAGTTTGGTTCGCAGGCAAATGCGGTGGCAAGCGGGTTGCTGGACCAGGTGAATAAACAAGCAGGAACTTCTATTAAAATGGCAGACAAGATTAAGATTAAAGCAATCTTTGGAGGTACCATTACTAAACCAACCATCAAAACAGATTTGTTTAATTCAGACAAATCTACAAAAGACCAGGCAAAAGATTTGGTAAATAAAGGGGTGGACATAGCTAAAGATAAAGCCCGTGAAGAATCTGAAAAAATAATGAAGGATGCACAGGCACAAGCCGATAAGATAAAGGCAGATGCAAAAGCATTAGCCGATAAAACAAGGAAAGAAGGATATGCCGCTATAGATAACAATATTAATGATATCAAAAATCCGATTCAGAAGATGGCTGCAAACGTTGCTGCTCCTGCTGCTAAAAGAGAGGTGGACAAAAAGGTTCAGCAAATAGAAGATGATGCAAATAAAAAGGCTGATGATATTTTAGTGAAGGCAAAAGCTGAATCGGATAAGAAGTTGGCTAAATAATTTATATCTTCGGAAGGGCTTTAAGCCCTTTTGGAGGTTATAAAATAAAAATTATATCTTTTTTAATTAGTTGAGTTATTATTAATGAAGTTGTTTAAAGTTGACGTAATAAAATAACGGAAAAGGCTAATAAATGTAGTGCTTTCCAGTGAATTTTATTTGTTTCAAAACGCACCAAAAGAGCTTTAAAGGCGTCCAGCCAAGCATTGGTTCGTTCTATTACAAACCTACATTTATATAGTAATTCGTCAAATAAATAATCTTCACTATTTCCATTTCTT
>JANYDQ010000194.1 GCA_025363555.1 Bacteroidota bacterium
TACTAAACGACTAATAAATGACTTATGGGCTAAAGCCCTTATCTGGTGAGGTTTCATTAACCCCAGCCTTAAGGCTGGGGTTACAAAACAGAACTACTTGTATTTAGGGACTTTAGTCCCATTAGTCGGTTTGTAGTGATATATTTTCTTTTTATTTACAAATTTTGGAATATTTTTTTCAGAAAAAAAAAGGAGGTACTTTTTGTTAAATAAAATTATTTGTTTAGGTTTGTAACCAATAATTAAAATTAACCTCAGTTCTAAAAAAAACAAAAAAATATGAAAAAATTACAATCTGTTGTATGTGCACTTACATTAATAGGCATGGCTTTATTAAGCCAAAGTTGTTCTACTTCTGAAAAAAGAGAAAAGCCGGATGTTAAGGATCTCCAATCTAAAATTAATGACGATTTAAAAACTTTAAAAGCCGATTTGGATTCGCTTGGAAACCCCGGAAAACAAGGTTTCAGAACCACAACGGAAGATTCTGTAACAGCAGAGCGCAAAACCTGCCAGGATACAACGTATTCAACCAATGATAGTGACTATAATTCAAAAACACACTGGGGCTATGTTACTTTATTGGATATTGTGAATATGATGGTTGAAAATCCTGATAATAATACCATCGCCCTTTATCCTTCGTTAATTAAAACATGGCGCAATCCAGCACCGGGGGCTCATCCCCAAACGGATAGTGTGGAATGTGTTATTTGCCGGGGAGCTTATTTGCAACCCAATGCGGCTGCCATTTCATTTTCACCGTCATCGCATTATTATCGTGCTTCCTGGTGTCCAGAAAGTTGTCCGGTGCAGTAAGTAACAATGAAAGCTATCTTCTGTAATTTATAGGAACAGGAAGCATTTTAGATGAAAAACAAGCGAATCTTCTTTAGAAAATTTGTTAAAGTAATGTTTGCCATGTTTGCATTGGTGAAAATGCAGGCGCAACCCGCGTATGAACTTCACCTCAAAAAACTGCTGGACAACGAGCAATTAAGCACCGCCCAAATTGACACTATTAATAAAGCAAACGATAGTTTGATACGCGTTTTCCCGGTAAGTCAAAACTTTAAAGCAATGCTTTTCCAAATCAAGAAGTGGTGTACAGACCGCAACTACCCTGCGGGAATGGCGGATGCCCAATTTAACATTGGCAGATATTATATTAAGGAATACAAAACCGCTCTTGCTTTGCAATATTACCTGGTAGCGCTTTCTATTAACGAAAAACTGAAAGATAAACACCAGCAGGCAAGAACATTGTTCCAGATTGGGATAATCTATCATCAGCAAAAAAATTTCCTGGCTGCTTTGGGCTATTTTTCTCATTCTTCGGCATTGTTTAATCAACTGGGCGAAAAATACAGGCAATCATTAAGTTATTATTTGCTGGGGGTGGTGTACACCGAATTGGATAATTTCGATTCAGCAAAAGTTAATTTTACCAGAGGTATTAACTTGAAGCTGATACTGAAAGACGAGGTAGGGCTCACAGAAAGCTATACCGAAATGGCAAAAATGTATATCAAAGAAAAAAAACCCGATTCGGCACTGGCGCTGGTCAACAAAAGTTTGCAACTGAAATTGGTAATGAATGATTGCGATGATTTTCTTTCTATAAAAAACAAAATAGAAGCCGAAGCTTTATTACTGAAACAAAAACCCAAACTGGCGGTGGCGCCTTCCCTGGCATGTCTCCAATTTGCATTATCTACCCAAAATCCTGACCTGATACTGGAAGGGTATTTAATTGCGTTTAAAGCAGCCGATGCCACAGGAAATTATAAAGACGCTTATCATTTTCAGAGCAAGTACCTTAAATTAAAGGATTCGCTCTTTTCGCTCGAAGGGGCTCAAAAGCTGAATACCATTGATGAAAATTATCATATTGATAAAAAACAATCGGAAATAAATTTGCTCCGCGAAAACAAAGTGCTTCAATCCATCCTTATTGATTCTTTCCTGGTTGCCATTGTTTTGTTAATACTGGTAGTGTTTTTACTGTTTAACAGAAACAGGTTGAGACAACGGGCAAACAACAGCATTACCAAAGAAAAAGAACGTTCCGACCATCTACTCCTTAACATGCTTCCTGCCGAAATAGCAGAAGAACTGAAACGAACCGGGCAAACAGTAGCCAAACAGTATGACAATGTAACGGTATTATTTACCGATTTTGTAGGCTTTACCATCATCAGCGAAAAGCTAAGCCCCACAGAGCTGGTGGCAGAAATTCATCATTGTTTTTCTGCTTTTGATAAGATAATAGAACAAAACGGGCTGGAAAAAATAAAAACCATTGGCGATGCTTACCTTGCCGTATCGGGTATGCCGATGGAAAATAAAGAACATGCAAAAAAAGCAGTGAAGGCAGCCATCGAAATACAGGACTTTATAAACAAACGGCAAATAGAAGGAGGGAAATTTAAAATAAGAATTGGAATTCATTCCGGTTCGGTGATAGCCGGCATTGTTGGAATTAAAAAGTTTGCCTACGATATTTGGGGCGATACCGTAAACACTGCCTGCAGTATGGAACAAAACAGCATACCCGGAAAAATTAATATTTCCCGTTCTACTTACGAGTTGGTAAAAAACGATTATCCATGCACCTACCGCGGAAAGATTACACCTAAAAACAAAGGCCAGATGGATATGTATTTTGTGGAATAATTGTTTTCTGGTCAAACTATCAACACATCATCCCTCTATTTTTATTTCTTCAAAGAAAATGAAATCAACTATTTCGCCCACATTTTTTGCATCACCAGCCCTTTTCAGAAAGTGGTTAGATAAAAATCACAACAAAACCAAAGAGTTACTGGTTGGTTTTTATAAAGTAGGTAGCGGAAAGCCAAGCATGAGTTGGAGCCAATCGGTGGACCAGGCTCTTTGCTTTGGCTGGATAGACGGGGTTCGAAAATCCATTGACAACGAAAGTTACTCCATCAGGTTTACTCCCCGAAAACCGGCAAGCATCTGGAGTGCGGTAAATATTGCCAAAGTTGAAAATTTTACCACCCAGGGACTTATGCACCCGGCAGGACTTGCCATTTTTGAAAAACGAACGGAAGAGAGATCAAAAATTTATTCGCACGAAAAGGGAGAAGTACACCTTTTACCGGCTTATGAAAAACAATTTAAAGCAAATAAAACAGCATGGCACTATTTTCAATCTCTTGCGCCCTGTTATCGCAAACCTTCCGTTAATTGGGTAATGAGCGCAAAGCAGGAAACGACCCGGATGAAACGACTGAACGAACTAATTTCAGACAGTAAATTATTAACCAATAAATGGAAAGACAATAAATACAACAAAAAATAACGGAGCACGGAGCACCTGGTATTCGCACTATTCTCTATAAATAATAAACTTTCTTATTTGGGCGTGTCCCCCGATGAAGAATCGGGGGTCGGGCTTTCCGCTTCAATCTTTTTTGCCCCCCGCTGTCACACCTGAGCCTGTCGAATTGCCAACGCAACAAAAAAGGATTTCCGCTACAATCCCTCACGCTACGTATCCTGAAGTTCGCAGGTAATGCCCTTTGTTTTCAATGCGGGACGCTACAATCCCTCACGCTACGTTTCCGGCAGTACCCCTCCCCTACTCCTTACCCAAATATTTTGCCGGGGTTTAATATGCCGTTAGGGTCGAACACTTTTTTTATTTCTTTTTGTATGCTCAAAGCTTTTTCTGAAAAAACAATGCTCATGTATTCCTGTTGTATAAGCCCTATGCCGTGTTCTCCGCTTATGGTGCCGCCCAGTTGCTTGCAGAGGATAAATATTTCGCTGATGGCTTTTTTGATGTAGTCCCCTTCCCACTGCTGGTCGGTCAGTTCTCCTTTTATGATGCGGATATGCAGGTTGCCATCGCCTGCATGTCCATAACACACAGATTTGAAATGATAGTTTTTCCCTATTTGTTTTATTCCTTTCACCAGGGCAGGCAGTTCAGCCCTTGGTACCACGGTGTCCTGCTCTTTGCTGATGGCATTAGATTTAACAGCTTCGTTAATTCTTCTTCTTAGTTTCCAGAGTTCCTGCTTTTGCGCTTCCGACTCGGCAAATAAAATATCCGCAATGTTGTATTTCGTCATCAGTTCAGCAATGGCTTCCATCTCTTTCATCAGCACTTCCACATCGTTTCCATCCACTTCAATTAATAAATGGGCTTCAATATCATCTTCTATTTTAATAACGTGAGACTCCACGTATTTGCTTACCCAAAGCAGTGCATCGCGCTCCATAAGTTCCATAGCACTTGGCGTAAACCCCGCGCGAAATGTTTGACTAACGGCTTGGCAGGCTTGGTCCAGGTTGCGAAAAGGAACCAGCATGAGCAAATTATACGCGGGATGAGGCAATAGTTTTACAATAATTTTGGTAACAATGCCTAAGGTACCTTCGCTGCCCACCATTAGTTGGGTGAGGTTATACCCGGTGGCATTTTTTAATGTATTCGCCCCGGTGTATATCAGTTCGCCTGTTGGCAATACCACTTCCAGGTTTAATATATAATCTTTAGTGGTGCCATATTTCACACATTTGGGTCCTCCGCTGCTTTCTGCCACATTGCCACCCAGAAAACAACTTCCTTTGCTGGCAGGGTCGGGCGGATAAAACAACCCTTTTTCTTTCACCGCGTTTTGAAACACTTCGTTGATTACACCAGGTTCCACAGTTGCCTGCAGGTTGCGTTCGTCTATGTGCAGTATTTTATTAAACCGCTCCATAGAAAGTATAATGCCTCCGAACACGGGCAATGCTCCACCGCTCAACCCTGTGCCAGCTCCGCGAGGGGTAACGGTTATTAATTCTTTATTGGCTATTTTTAGTATATCGGCTATTTCCTTCGGAGTAGTTGGTTTTACTACTACTTCGGGCAGGTACATTAAATCTTCGGTTTCATCGCGGGAATAAGCAGCCAGGCTTTGGGTGTCAACCAACACATTGTTTTCTCCCACAATGTGTTGAAGAGCAATAATAATAGCAGGAGTTAGTTTGGTGTAATTAGTCATCAATCAATTAAAAATAATTTTTGCAAAGGTAAATTATAAGAGGAGATAAAAGATAATATGACCAACTGTTTTGTTATTATAAATCTAAATCAAGGAAAGGGAATTCCAGAATTAATTCCTTTGCACTCTTTTCCTGGAATTCAAAATGTTTTTTCAAAGTTTCGGGGTTAGGGTGGTTGATACGATGATTCAGGTGAGTTTGTATTTTCTTTATCCTTTCAAAAATCACTTTGGTTTCGGCATCAAATGCCGTTTCCTTCCATTTTTCAAACACATACTCAATTGCCTGTTCATTTGGATGAACCAAATCTTTTTTATAAAAACGATAATCCCGCAAATCATCTATCACCAGTTCATAAGCAGGAAAATAATAAACATTTTCATGCTGTTCTGTTAACTGATGAACCGCTTCCAGCAAAACAGCTTTGCTCCTGTTGTTTTCCACCACTCCATCTCTTATGTACCTAACAGGGCTAACCGTAAAAACAATTTTTAAGCGCGGATTAATTTCTTTCAGTTGAGCTAACAGGGCAGTATAATCGTTCACAATTTCAGAGGAAGTTAACAGGTGTTTGGTAAATTCACGTTGAGGAATTTTATGGCAATTGCTTACTATCTGTCCCGTAGCCTTTCGTTTGTAGTAATACGCTGAACCAAAGGTTAAGAATAGCCATTCGCCATGGTTGAGTAAAGTATGGGCATGAGCAATGCTATCATTCATTATTTTTAAAGCTGTTGCTTTATCACTACCAGAGCAGGCGCTATGGTGTTCCCAGGAATTCCAAACTTCGTTTGCAAAAAACAATTCAGCCCCATCAAAACGATAATTGGTGATGTGTTTTCTCAATGCAATAGCAATGCTTGCAGGGTTATAGACTATTCCGTTCGGGTTAGTCATCACTTTAAACTTATGGTTTTTCATTACCTCACCAATGTTTTCAGCAAAACACGAACCCATAAACAAAAAGGAATGGCGGTAATTAATCCTTTCTTGAAAAGGAGCAACAGTAAACTCCAAATGAAAATTCATCAATCAGGGTCAACTGCCAGGATTAATAATACTAATTTTTTTCTCATAAACAGTTAGTTGTCTTCTATCCTTCTTGCTGCAAGAAGCAAAACTACTGAAATAGGTAGCGGAATCCAGAAAAGGTATTTGAATTCTTCCCAATGAACAGATTTGTTACCTATTACATACATTGCAAATGAAGCGAAAAGACACAAAACAGCAAATAATAGAAGTAGTGTTTTCTTTCTCATGAATTTGGTTATTTGAAAACAAAATTATAAAATATATCGACAAACGATTTTATTTTAGTGTTATATTTTTTAACCGTGCTTTGTTTATAAAGTGCATTTTTATTGCTGGCATTTGCAATAAGGCGAGAATTCTATCTTTGTTTCGGGCAACAATCTTTGCAATCGGGCTTGCTCTTTGTCAGGTATCATTATTACGCGCAAATCTATTAATTCAAGACTTTTCATGTTCTTCATTTCTTCCGGAAATTTTTCTATCTCGTTGCTCCACATGTCGAGGTGCTTTAGGTTTACCAGGTAACCTATGGTGGTTGGCAAAGTGCCAATTTTATTTTGATTCAGGTTTAAATAATACAGGTTGGTGAGTTGTCCTATTTCCACAGGCAAATCCTGCAAATTGTTTTTAGAAAGAGAAAGATATTGCAGGTTCTTCAGCTCCCCTATTTCATGGGGGACGTCTTCAATATTATTTTTTGCCAGGTCTAAATACTGAAGATTAGTAAACTTTAATATTTCTTCCGGGAATTTTTTTAAGTGGTGCCTTCTTAACTCCAGTTTAATAACCTCCTGCGGATGTTTCATTGCTTCTTCAATACCTGTAAAAGCAGTAAGTGTATCCAATGTTAGCGAATCGAGTAAAGTAGTTTGTGCTTTTATTAATGTGCTAATTAAAAGAGAAAGCAAGAGCAGGATGAATTTTGTTTTCATTTATTGGTTATCAAGACGTAAGGCATTTTATTGAATTCTCTTTATCAATAGCTAGTTGCTTTTTCAATTGCTCCAAACCGGCAAATTTTTCTTCATTTCTCAATCGCTCTATAAAATAAACAGTTAATTCGTCCTGGTATATCTCTTTATCAAAATCAAAAATATTTACTTCCATACTCCTGCCTTTTCCTTTTATAGTAGGATTGTTGCCAATGTTGAGCATACCACCGTATAAAACTCCTTTATGTTTTACTTTCACCACATACACCCCATCGGCAGGAATCAATTTATATTTCTCATCCATCGAAATATTGGCAGTAGGATAGCCAATTTCCCTGCCAGTCTTTTTTCCGCCTACCACTACTCCTGTTATAGAATAATAATGCCCCGTGTATTTGGTGGCTGTTTGAATATCGCCTGTTTGTAAAGCATTTCTTATTTTAGTTGAACTTACTTCTATTTGTTCTATATCTTTTGCAGAAATTTCTTCCACATCAAAACCATACACAGGACCATATTCTTTTAAATGTTCGAACGAACCTTCCCTGTTTCGACCAAAATGGTGGTTGTAACCAATAACCAGTTTTTTTGTGTTAAGTTGATTTACCAGTATGTTTCTAACAAATTCAACAGAACTTAACCGGGAAAATTGTTTTGTAAACGGGTGAATAATCAAATGGTTCACCCCATAATTTTCCAGTAAGTTCATTTTTTCATCCTGAGTATTGAGGAGTTGCAGTTCATTATCTTCCGGGAACAATACCATTCGTGGATGAGGATAGAAAGTAAGCAAAACGGTTTCTCCGCCTATTTCGGCTGCAACATCGGTTAACCGTGAAATTATTTTCTGATGACCCAGGTGCACCCCGTCAAATGTTCCTGTGGTAACCACAGAATTTTTTACCTTCTTAAATTCTTCAATACTGTTATAAACCTTCACGTGTGCGCTTTCAAATTTGATGCGAAATTACTTCAATTTATTATTGTTTTATAACTTCGCGCCAAATTATTATAAACTGCGTAAGCAAATCAACGGTTTTTAGCTCCGTCAAATGATACTATGGGTGAAGGATTGAAAAAAGACAGACGTTAAAAAAGTGTCAATGCCAACGAATTAAAAAATGTGCAATAACCCATGAAACTAATTACCCGATACATTTTAAAACTCATTGCTTTTTGGTTTTTGGTGTTTTTTATTTTCCGGGTTATTTTTTACTTCGGCAACACTTCTTTATTGAATGCTGTTCCGCTTACCTTAGTTTTACAATCGTTTTATAAGGCACTTCGTCTTGATTTGTCCATGTTAAGCTACTTCCTGGCACTTCCCTTTATTTTTATTTTTATTTATTCTCTTTTCAGAAAGAAATTTTTAATAACCATATCCGATGGGGTTACTTATTTATTCATCGTCCTTTATACCCTCACTGCCATTGGCGAAATGTGTTTGTACCGCGAATGGAAAGCCAAGTTGAGCGTACAAGCAATGCAGCATTTTCTGCACCCTTCCGAAGTGTTCAAGTCTGTTTCCATTGGCTTGTCGGTATTATTTTTTTCATTATCCATTTTAATGAGTTGGTTTTTTATTCGGCTATATAAAAGGAAGGTCTCCATAAAAAAAGATGCAACGATACTCTCGTTCGGAAAATTTCACTGGAAAAGTATTGTGTTCTTTATTGCCGGTGCTGCTTTTTGCGGAATAAGTTTGCGGGGCGGATGGCAGGAAATACCCATACAGGATAGCGATGCTTTTTTCTGCACACAGCCCATCGTAAACGATGCCACTGTAAACCCGCTTTGGAACCTTGCGTTTAATTTTTTTGACTACGAAGACCATTTTAAAGTAAACCCCTATTCTGATTTCGACATAAAAAAAGCGAATGAGATAGTGGCTTCGCTTTTTAAAACACAGAAAGACACGACAGTGAGTTTTCTTACTTCCAAACGTCCCAATATTGTTTTTATTATACTCGAGGGCTGGAGCAGTTATGAAATCAAGGCGTTTGGAGGAGATAACAATGCTCCTTTTATGGACAGCCTTAGCCGCCGGGGAATTCGTTTTGCCAAATGCTACCCCGCAGCATACGTGTCCGACCAGGGAATACCTGCCCTGCTTAGCGGCTATCCTTCGGTTTCGCGCATCAGCGTTATTAATCAAAGCACCAAATCTGCCAAACTTCCATGTATTAATAGGGATTTAAAAAAGCTGGGGTATCAAAGTGGTTTTGTATTTGGTGGCGATTTGAATTACGGAAACATCAAGAGCTATATTTTCAACGAGCAGTTTGATGTGGTGAAAGAGGAAAAAGACATGGACGGAAGTTTGCCAAGAGGTAACCTGGGTATCCAGGACGCAGACATGGAAAAGGAATATTTAAAAATACTCAATACCGCCAAGCCGCCTTTTGTATATGCCTGGTTCACACTTAGCACCCACATGCCTTATGATTATGCGGGCGAAAAAAAGAAGTTATTTAACCGGGAAAACGATTATGTAAATTCCGTTTCCTATGCCGACAAAGCTTTGCAGCATTTTTTTTATAGTGCTCAACAACAAACCTGGTACAAAAACACATTGTTCGTTATTGTGTCCGACCATAGTCATGGCAGCCAGAAAGACTTTAATGAATACGACCCGGAATACCATCACATACCCTTTATTTTATTCGGAGAGGTGATTGATAGCCATTTCGCAGGCATGAATAATGAAAATGTTTGTTCTCAACTGGATATTGTAAAAACTCTCCTAAACCAGTTAGCCCCTGCGGCTGCTTCCTCGGCTTATGTGTGGAGTAAAGACCTGTTTAATCCATTCGCCAGGCATTTTGCTTTTTACCCCAATTTTGGCGGAGGAGGTTTTGTTACCAACAGCGGTGCCATTGGTTACCAGCACGGGGTGAAACAATTAATAATAAACACCTGCGGAAATAATAATTTATTGGCAGATTCGCTTACTGTTTATGGCAAAGCATTCCAGGAGGCGGTATATGAAGATTACCGGTTGAAGTAAATTTAGCTTTACAGTTCCTTTTTTAAGGAAATCCCTGGATGCAATTTAACTTTATTATATTATATTATTCATTAGGTGACCGCGATGTGTTACTCCGCGACCCCGATGTGTTACTCCGCGACCGCGACTAGTTAATCGGTGTCACTTAGCGGATATTTGCTCTTTAATATGGCTTTTTATAAGTTAGTTTAACGGGAGGTTGATATAGGATAAATTAGTATTATTGCAGGTGGTATAAAAATATGTAATCGGCAAGTGTAAACCGCGCCTAACCAAACGAAACAAAATGATTCAATCATATACTTGACATTCCTGACCTGACTTTTGAGTAATCGAACTTTGTTGAACTTGCATTAAAGCCTTTAACAAGACCAGTAATGATGTAACATATCGCAATTGTTTCTCAAAATTTAAAATTTGGCCATTAATTTTTTTCGGTTTCAAAAAAAATAATCTACATTTGCATCACTAAAAATGCGGGAGATGAAACTATTAAAATTCAATGCGGGCGCTGTACTATTAATAGTAATTGTTTTTCACACCTGTGCCAAAGCCCAATCGCTGAAAAGAACAGTTATTTCATCTGGCGGCAATTACTCTTCCAACACCATCGGGGGGTTATATGCCAATGTGGGCGAATTGCAAATAAATACATTTTCTACTCCCTTTAATTTTCTTACCGAAGGATTTGTACAGCCCTTTGTTCAGTTCCCGGTGTTGGTTCCTTCTCATGCCCTTCCATCTCAATCTGTAATTATTTTTCCTAACCCTTCCAGCGATATAATTTACCTTTCTGTTTCCGAAAACAAGGATATTGAATTCGAAATATATGATATACAGGGAAAATTGATTATGAAAGAGGAGAGTATTAAACTTATAAAAGATACTCCCTATCCGCTTACAATTACAGAGTTAAACAATGGTGTTTATTTTATCAAAGTTTATAACAATGAAAGAATGAATAACACATTCAGATTTATAAAAATGTAACCCGGTGATGAAAAAAACAATTGTTCTCCTTTTCTCGTTTTTACTTATAATGGCTTCTGCCCACCTGCTGCTTGGGCAGTCCGCCCCCCAGGTGTTCAAATACCAGGGAGTAGCCCGCACCCTCACCGGAGCCACCCTTTATAACCAAAACCTAAACATAAAAGCAGGAATACATAAGGGTAACGGTTCGGGCATGTTGGTATGGGAAGAAACGTTTGCTACCACTACCGATGCCGATGGACTATATATATGTATGATAGGAACCGGAACTACTACTGGTGCAGGCTCACTTTCAGCTTTCAATTTAATTCAATGGCAGGATACTTCGTATTGCCTGTCCATTGCTGTCGATTTTGGCTCCGGTTACACTCCTGCTGGCAACGCTCCTTTACTTTCGGTTCCTTATTCCTTTTATTCAAATAATGCAAAAAGCATCACCGGCTTAAGTATGGACAGTCTTACAGATGCCGATACTACTGGAATTGCTATTGGATATATACTGAAATGGAACGGAATTAACTGGGTGCCGGCAATAGACAATCATCACGACACAGTTCCGTGGGCTAATAATTTTATTTACAATAACTGGCACCTGGCGGGAAATGCCGCTGTGGCTGGAAATTTTCTTGGAACAGTAAATGCAAACCCCTTGATTTTTAAAACCAATACCACAGAGCAAATGCGAATTACCGCAAACGATCAATGGGCAGCCGGTACTACATCCCCTCTTACCAAAACTCATTTTGTAGGCAATGATGGATTCCAGGCATGGGGTGCAGATACGTTGGTGGGTTCGCTTTGCGATTCCAGTGCAGGAACAAGGTTTATCTGGTATCCGCGCAAAGCAGCTTTACGAATAGGACAGGTAACTAACAACAGCCTTTGGGGAGATTCCAAAACAGGTACCCATTCATTTGCCGAAGGGTATAATTGCCAGGCATCAGGCAGATATAGTGTGTCTATGGGATATAACAATGTGGCAAACGGAAGAAACAGTATTTGTATCGGGCGAAATAATTATGCTTCTGTTGATTCAGGTCAAACCGATAATGGAGGACTGATTTGCATAGGAGATGGAAATTTTATTGATATTACAAGGTCTATTGCTATAGGTTATCACAACAGAGCAGAAGGAGGAATTTCGATAGGCTACCACAACAGAACCCGCACAGGTAGTTCCTCTGCCGCTTTCGGAAAAGACAATACTGCCGATGGAACTGTTTCCATGGCTTGGGGAACCAAAGCATCGAGCGCAACCAAAAAAGGTTGTTTTATATTTGCTGATGCTACAGGTGCTGTGCTTTATAATACTGCTGTCAACCAGTTTATGGCAAGAGCTTCGGGTGGTGTAATTTTTTATACCGATTCTACCCAAACAAATAGTGTTCAGCTTTTCGCAGGTGCAGGCAGTTGGGCAAGTGTTTCGGATAAAAGAAAGAAAGATAATTTTAAAGAAGTAAATATCCAGGAAATACTTTCTCAAATTTCACAACTTGAAATTACAAAGTGGAATTACATTACCCAAAGCCGAAGGATACATCACATTGGTCCGATGGCACAGGATTTTTCTGCTGCTTTCAAAATAGGCGAAAGTAAATGCGGCATTACCACCACCGATATTGATGGGGTGTGTTTGGCAGGAATTAAAGCACTGGAGCAAACCACCAGGGAATTAGCAGAAAAACTGAACGAACTGGAAGCCATGAAAACAGACTTGAAATTGAATGCTGATTTCGATTCTCTTGAAAGCAGGTTAGATAAAATTGAACAAACTATAAATAATAAATAGGATATGAATTTCAAAAAACAAACCTTACTGTTACTATCAGCCATGTTGCTGATGGTAATCAACAGCTTTTCTCAAAACGTGCCACAGGGTGTTAACTACCAGGGCATCGCACTGGATGTTACCGGAAATGCCATTGTCAGTACAACTATAAGTATTCGTATCGGTATTCGCTCGGGCTCTGCCACCGGAACACTGGAATGGGAAGAAACCCATTCTGTTCCTACCAATCAATTTGGATTATTTGCATTAGTTATAGGGCAGGGAACAACCACAGGAGCAGGAAGTATGGCTAGTTTCAGTTCGGTTACCTGGGGAAACAGCAGCAAATTTATGAAAGTGGAAATGGACCCTACGGGTGGAAGTTCATACACCACCATGGATAACTCTCAATTATTATCTGTTCCTTATTCATTATATTCATTAAAAACGGGTAGCGCACAAAACCCTGTTTCTATGAATGATTTAATAGATGCTGATACTACCGGGACGCAAATTGGCAAAACATTGAAATGGAACGGAACCAACTGGGTGCCGGCCAACGATAACAATTCCGATACCGCTTTATATGCATGGAATGGTTCATCAATAACCGATTGGCACGTTGCAGGAAACACCACTACAGCCACAGATTTTATAGGTACTACCAATAATTCAGATTTGATCATGAAAACAAACAATACAGAACAAATGCGCATAACCAGCGCAGGTAAAATAGGAATTGGAACAGCAGCACCTATTGCCTCTGTGCATATTATGGGTAACGATGGTTTTATTTCCCAGGGAACATTTGGTTCGGGCACAGTGCTTAATCCCGGTAATGGTACTTATATGTATTGGTATCCGCGAAGAGCTGCTTTCCGCGGAGGATATATGGGCACAGGTGTGTGGGCAAATACCTATATTGGAGATTACAGTTTTGCTTACGGGTATGGTTCCAATGCAAGAGGTTTTGCATCCGTTGCCATGGGGCAAACCAGCGGAACGAACATGAGTGATTCGGGGTCGGTGGCAATGGGTTGGGTATGTGCAACAAATGGCAAATTTGCTTGTGCCATGGGAAATCACGCCACTGCAAATGGTGATTATTCGGTAGCTATGGGCAGAGGTCCCTTGGCTGGTGGTATAGGTTCTGCTGCTATTGGTTATCACGTAAATGCGTTAGGCAATTATTCAACTTGCATGGGTTATTATTCTACTGCCGATGGTGATTTTTCTACCGCTTTAGGAACAGAAACATCTTCTGGTGGGCATACAGGTTGTTTTATATGGGCTGATAATACCAACTATGGTAATGCCGGACTACCCAATTCAGTGAACAATACCAACAACCAGTTTTGGGTTAAAGCTTCGGGCGGAACAGTGTTTTACACCGACCCTTATGATACTACCGGGGTAATGCTTGCTCCCGGTGGTGGTTCATGGATAAACGTTTCCGACCGTAATAAAAAAGAACATTTCAGGTCAGTAGATGGTGAAATGATGTTAAAGAAAATTTCCCAACTCGAAATCAGTGAATGGAATTACAAAACCCAACCTGCTTCCATCCGCCACATCGGACCCATGGCACAAGACCTTTTTGAGGCATTTCATTATGGCGAAAGCGATACTACCATTACCAGTTCGGATATAGATGGTATTAACATGATGGGAGTTCAGGCACTGGTGAAACGAACTACAGAGCTGAAAGCAAAAGCGGAAGAAATAGAACAATTAAAAAAACAGGTAGCACAACTTACTGATGAAAAAGCAAAACTTGAAAAACGCATTAATTCTATAGAAAAGAAATTGAAAATTGAAGATACCCCTGCACAGTTTACTCCCGGCAAAAAATAATAAACCGCCACTTTCAACCAAATTAAACTAAAAGGATAATCTCAATCCATGCCAGATTTACTGCCACAAAACAACATAAACCACCTCAAAAAGGTGGATGTTTTAAGAGCCATTGCCATCATATCCGTATTCGTTTTCCATGCCCAAAATCACCTGTTTCCTCATTACAGTATCAATACTTACAACAGCGATGGAACAATAGCCGCAGCCACTTCCCGCGATTATATACTTAACTTTTCACCCATAGCCTTTGGCTGGTCCGGTGTGCAGCTTTTTTTAATCATCAGCGGTTTCCTCATTCACCTGGGCTACCTCACCAATCAGGATAAATTTAATCTGCGCAGCTTTTTCAGCAAACGATTCTGGCGCATCTATCCCCCCTATTTATTAATACTCTCTTTTATCTGTTTTAACCGCAAAGCAAAATTCCTTTACACCCTCACCGGGCTCAAACAACTACTAACTCACCTATTCCTCGTTCATAATTTAAGCGACTCCATGTTCTTTACCCTCAACGGCAGCTTCTGGAGCTTAGCCCTCGAAGTACAGCTATACCTCGTCTATCCCGCTTTTCTTATTCTAAGAAAACGAATAGGAATCAAAAAAGCATTCTGGCTGCTGGTTGGTTTTTCTTTAGCCTGTAATTTTATCGGGCAATTACTGCATATTCAAACTTCGTTTGCTTATTCGTGGTCGGTGCTTCAATTCTGGTTCATCTGGGCAGGCGGGGCTTACCTTGCCGAATGTTATTTCAACAAACAACGCATGTTTTACAAAGGCGCATTTGTTTACAGTCTTTTGTTTTTTACTGTTGCTATTGGTTCCAAATATTTTTCGTTTACCACTTCTTACCAAAATTTACTCGTAACCTTTGGCTGGCTCGCCTTTTTTGAAAGTGTTTTTTATGCCAAAAAACTTTTTCAAAAAGGAATCATTACCACCGTTTTAATATTAATAGGCACATGCAGTTACAGCATTTATTTAATTCACGAATCTTTCCTCGGAGGCTTGCTGGGCAGTGTGGACATCATACCTTACACGGTAAGAAATTTCTTTTTAATCAATGTAAACCTGTTTCTGCGCCCCATGGTGGTTTTTGTAATGATATTTATGATTTCCTACAGCCTCTATATTTTTGTGGAACAAAAATCTGTTTCCATAGGGCAGGAAAGAAGAAAGAAAGGAAAATTTTAAGTTGGGCTGTGATAACACCTGCCAATGGTGAAAACTGAATAAAATATTACTTTTGAAACGAAAATAAAGAATTAATAAATAATATCACTATTAACCGACTAAAAAATAATTGAAGAGAAAACATCCTGGTGATGCTTGGTTTTGCTATAAATAAATTTTCCCAGTTGGGCGTAGCGTCCTCGCTACGTCCTGTTTAGCAAGACTTCCAGCCTTACAACAAAATAGTATTATTTGCAATGTAAAAATAAGTCCGGAGGACTTGTAAAATTAAACGTAGCGGGACCCTACGCTTAACGGGGGTTTTCGCTGAAACAAAAATAATAAGAGGAAAAATTGCCTAC
>JANYDQ010000195.1 GCA_025363555.1 Bacteroidota bacterium
TTAAATGAATGGTTTTTACTCATTTTAGGATAATTTAACAGAGCGTTAATTTATATTGCCTTCTGTTAAGATAGCCAATAAAAAATATAATTGTTTTGGTTTTAATAATTTTTATACATTTGCACCCCGATAATTGAGAAAAGGGGTACCCTAGCTCAGTTGGTAGAGCAAAGGACTGAAAATCCTTGTGTCACTGGTTCGATTCCAGTGGGTACCACTCCAAGGGAAGAAACTGAAATTTCAGTTTTCTTCCCTTTTTTATTTTCTTTATAATCCTTGTTATTACTGCAAATTAGGGTTCGTTAATTTTTATTTTCAAAACCAATCACTTTAAAATCTCATCTTAGCTGTCAATTGTTGATACCAAAAAACGAATGCACATTCAACGAGCTATAAAACCATAAAATGGAATAAAAAAACTCCAAACATTTTTTGCACCATTGTGGGCAATAAGTGTACCTTTCATATAAGTAAATGTACCCATGGAAACAGCACCTTCGGCTATGAGAGCCTAACATTAGCAATTGTTAGCCTCGCATTGTGTAATTGAGAGCCTCTCATTTCTTTGCTGTAAACAAAAAAAAGGATTATTTACGAGCTAACTTCAGGCAGCGCAGCGTTAGGGATTGTAGCGAAAATCCTTTTTTTGTGCGTTGGCACTTCGACAGGCTCAGTGTGACAGCGGGGGCGACAAAAAAGATTGAAGCGGAAAGCCCGACCCGCAGGGGCACGCCCAAATAGGAATCAGGCAATAGGAAATAGGCAATAGGATGTGGAGGGGGGGGTGAGAAACTTAATGACACAAAGTACTTCAACAGGGATTTGTCTATAACCTCCCAATTTCATTGGGGGGCCATTAATATTTAATCCCTCCGGGTTTCCTGGTTAATTTAACTTCACCTTACGGCTATGGGGATTAAAAGGTGTGGTCTTAAAAGAAGCCAATTGTTATATAACCTTCATCTATATATACTGTCTATTCCCTTTTTTATTTACTACTTTTGTACAAAAAACAAACCAACTATACATGTTAGAAAATACCGACCGTACCGAATTAAGCTCCCTTGGCGAATTTGGATTGATAAAACACCTCACCGAATTTATTGAAATAAAAAACGAAAGCACTATTAAAGGCGTTGGCGATGATGCCGCTGTGATAGATTATAAAGGCAAACAAATGGTGGTTTCTACCGATATGCTGGTGGAAGGGGTGCATTTCGACCTGGCGTATGTTCCTTTAAAACATTTGGGGTTCAAAGCCGTGTCGGTCAACCTGTCTGATATATATGCCATGAATGCTGTACCCCGCCAAATTACAGTTTCCCTGGCTATCTCCAACCGTTTTTCGGTAGAAGCCATGGAAGAGTTTTATGCCGGGATGATGCTGGCATGTGATAAACACAACGTAGATATTGTGGGAGGAGATACCACTACCAATAAATCGGGAATGGTCATCAGCATTACCGCTATTGGCGAAGCAAACAATGAAGACCTGGTGTATAGGAGCGGGGCAACGGAAGGCGATTTGCTTTGCGTTACCGGAGACCTCGGAGGGGCTTATGTAGGGTTGCAGTTACTGGAAAGAGAAAAAAGAATTTTCCTGGAAACACCTTCCGTTCAGCCCGATTTGGGAGGAAACGATTACATTTTGGAACGGCAACTCAAACCCGAAGCAAGAAAAGACATTCCGCCTTTATTAAAAAAGCTGGACGTAAAACCTACTTCCATGATAGATATTTCAGACGGATTGGCATCCGAGATATTGCACCTTTCTTCTCAATCGGAAGTAGGATGTAATTTATATGAAGATAAAATTCCCATTGACCCGCAAACCTATAACATGGCAAGAGAATTTAACCTCGACCCTACTGTGTGTGCCTTGAGCGGGGGCGAGGATTATGAATTATTATTTACCATCAAGCAGGAAGATTTTCCAAAAGTAAAAGCAAATCCTGATATATCTGTGATAGGGCACATTACCCATAAAAAAGAAGGCGTCAATTTGATTACCAAAGGAGGTACTTCCCATCCGCTTACCGCACAGGGATGGGATTCCATTCTCAATAAAGAATAGAGCAAATGTCGAATTGTAAATTGCAAATTGTAAATTTCAAATTATTTTTCTTCCTTCTTTTTCTATTTGTATTCGCTCCAAAAGGTTTTTCCCAATCTTATTATTTCAGAAATTACTCGGTAGAAGACGGTTTGCCTTTTATCGAGGTGTCCGCTATTTTCCAGGACCATCATGGTAATCTATGGTCGGGCGGATACGGGGGGTTAAGTAAATTTGATGGTTTAATTTTCACCAATTATACTCCCAAGGAAGGGTTGCTGAACCACTCTGTCACCACCATTAACGAAGACAATGCCGGCAACCTGTTGATTGGAACCATTAGCGGGATAAATGTATTCGATGGCAAAAAGTTTTCGGGTTACACTGTTAAAGATGGATTGATAAGCAATTCCATTACTTCTTCCGTTAAAGATGCCAACGGTGATATTTGGTTTGGAACCACCAAAGGAATCAGCAAATTGTCGGGTGCAAAATTCACTAATTATTCCACCAAAGATGGCTTGGTCAATAATGAAATAAAATGTTTTTGCCAGGATAAAAAAGGAAACATCTGGATAGGGACAGGGAATGGAATTAGCATATTCGACCAAAATCATTTCCGAACCATCACTACTTTAAACGGTTTATCATCCAATGTAATTAATGGTATCAGGGAAGATGCCGACCATGCCATCTGGATAGCAACAGACAATGGGCTATGCAAATTTGCGGATAATAAAATATCGTGTTATAAGAAAGAACAGGGATTGATGGATAATACTATTAAGTCCATTATCATTGATTACAAAAACATATTATGGCTGGCAACAGAACATGGCTTAATAAAATATGACCATGAAAAGTTTTCTGATTTCTCTCTTCGCAAAGACCAAAACAGTAACATCCTCAATTGTTTCTATGAAGATTACGAGCGTAATTTATGGATAGGAACCAATGCCGGTTTGTTTAAATACCGGGGAAGTCCCTTTGTAAGTTTCACCGCCCAGGATGGCATTACCAGCAACCTGATATATGGCATCATCCGCGATTCGAAAGATAACTTATGGATTGGCTCACAGGGGGGAGGTTTGTTTAAGTATGATAACAAAACATTTACCCAATATGATACCAGGAAAGGGCTGAAAGCAAAAACTGTTTATGCTATTTATGAATATTCGCCCGGCATTCTTTGGCTGGCTACAGATGAAGGGTTAACTATTTTTGATGGAAAAGTGTTTTCTAAAAGGAAAGATTCTTCGGGAGTGTTTAACAAACAAATAAATTATATTTATAAAGACTCGAAAGGTAATATATGGTTAGCGGGAAAAGATGAAGTGTATAAATACAATGGAAAAACATTTTTGCGGCTGGGTTTTAAAGGGCGAAATGAAAATGCACAGGTATGGACCATCCTGGAAGATATGCAAGGCACCCTCTGGCTGGGTACCTATCTGGGAGGGCTCATTAAATATGACGGAAAAACTTTTACAGAATGCAGCAATCAATTAGGATTTAAAAACGATTCGTACTTAACTTCCTTAATTGATAAAGAAGGAATTATTTATTTCGGATGCCTAGACGGAGTATGGATGTATAACCCCGCAACCCCTTCCATAAAGCCAACCAATTTTAATAAAACAGATGGAATGAGTTCTGATTTGGTGTATTCACTCACCTTTGGACTAAGACAGGATGAAATATGGGCAGGGACTAACCAGGGGCTCAATCAAATTGATATTGCAGAATACAAAAAGACCGGGCAAAAAAGCATTATTCCTTTCGGCAAAGAAGAAGGTTTTACAGGGGTGGAGTGTAACTCCAACGGAACCTGGGTGGACGAAGACGGGGTAATATGGTTCGGTACGGTATATGGTTTAATTAAGTATGACCCCAATGAATATATCGAAAATAAGGCAGAATCAAAAATCAGTATTACCGGTTTTAGTTTGTTCTATAACGACACATTATTAAACGACAGCGTTCACCTTGCATACAGCGATAACAACATTACTTTTAATTATTCGGGCATTTGTTTAACCAACCCGGGAAAGGTGAAATACTCCTATATCCTGGAAGGTTTTGAAAACCAAATGTCTCCTCCTTCCAAAGAAAGATTTGCCACTTATTCCAACCTTCCTTCCGGAACATATACCTTTAAAGTAATTAGTGCTAATAATGAAAACCTGTGGAACAGGGAACCTGCCACCTTTACGTTTACTATCAATCGTCCTTTCTGGAAAACTTGGCAGTTCAATATTGCCCTGGTACTGATTATCATTATTTGTTTGCTGTTATCCATTCGTTTTCGAATCCGGCAAATTAAAAACAGGGAAAAGCAAAAAACCGAACTCAATAAAAAGATTGCAAACATTGAATCGCAGGCATTGCGTGCACAAATGAATCCGCATTTTATTTTCAATACGCTGGCATCTATCCAGGATTACATTTCGAGCAACGATACCGATGCGGCATCTACTTATTTAACTAAATTTGCCAAGCTGATGCGGAAAATAATGGAGAACTCCAAGCAGCAGTTGATTACTGTTGCCGAAGAAGTGGAGGCACTTAAATTATACTTAGAGTTGGAAGTAATGCGTTTCAAACAAAAGTTTGAATATCATATCAAAATTGACCCTTCCATTGATAAAAATTATGACCAGATACCATCCATGCTCATTCAGCCCTATGTGGAAAATGCCATAAAACATGGACTATTACCTAACGAAGGAAACGGAAAAATAGAAGTGATTTTAGAAAAACAAGGCGATACTATTTTGTGTACTATTGAAGATAATGGGGTTGGTCGTAAAAAATCTATGGAATCAAAATCAAACCAAATTCAACAGCATAAATCTATGGGAATGACCATTACACAGGAACGGTTATCGGTCTTAAATTCCAGTTTAAAAAGTAATATCTTTGTCGAAATAATTGATTTGTATGAAAACGGAGCACCATCAGGAACCAAAGTAAAGTTAATAATACCGCTCGAAACTAATGAATAATTAATATAGATTTGTACCTTCGTTTTTAAAATTATAAAGCCAATATATATAATATGATAACTGCAATTATAGTGGATGATGAGAAAGGTGCCCGCGAATCTTTGGCAAAGATGGTAGAAAAATATTGTCCGCAAATTCATATTGCGGCTAAAGCCGAATCAATGCTTACTGCCCTGGAAGCCATTGAATTTCATCAGCCCCAATTGGTTTTTTTAGATATCGAAATGCCTAACGGAAATGCTTTTGATTTACTTGAAAAAGTTCCTGCAATCAATTTTGATATTATTTTTACAACAGCTTACGACCATTATGCCATCCGGGCAATTAAATTCAGCGCCATTGATTACCTCCTAAAGCCGGTAGACCACGAAGAACTGGTTCTGGCAGTGGATAGAGTGAAAAACAAAGTGGATCAACAGGAGATACAGAAGAAAAAATTTGACACACTACTTTCGAACATAAAACCCGGCAAGCCCAAAAAACTGGCTTTGCCCGAAGGCGATTCTTATATGTTTGTAGATGTTGAACTTGTTATTCGCTGCGAGTCGGTAAATAGTTATACCATCTTTTATCTTACAGATGGCAGACAAATAGTGGTAACCCGTACATTGGGAGATTTTGAACACCTGCTGGAAGAAGAAAATTTTGTAAGAGTTCATCGTTCCCATCTTGTGAATTATAATCACGTAAAAAAATTTATTAAAGTCGAAAATTCATACCTTATAATGGATGATGATACAAAAGTGGAGGTGTCCCGAAGGGGAAAAATGGACCTTTTGGACAAAATTGCCAACCAGTAGCTTACCGTTTAACCCCCCAAACCGTTCGTTCACCAGCTCACCCTGTCAAACTCTAGAAGTGCCCCCTTTTTTATTTTTTTGTTTCGTACACTTGTACCGGAAATAACAATCAGGTAGTTTCATCCTGATTCTGTTTTTAATCAGTTTCGTTTTCTGATAAGTTCATTGAAAAGAAAAAATTAAGTGTGAGGGAGGTCGTTCTTTAGATAAGAGGCTCATGGGGATGTTGCCATAAATTAATCTAACTCCCTCACCTTATTTTCATCACCATATAAATTATAACAATTAAAAAATAGAAATCATGAACAGAAAAATCGCAGTTTACCGCAGACGCTATTTCCGCAAGGAGGAAATAGGAACTGCAAACATTTTGCTAGCCATAGCAACAGTCGTTATCATTTTTTTATGTGTTTACAATTCGTTTTAGTTTTCATTTGTTTTGTTTAGTTAAGTTTGTTTGTTTGTGTGTGTGCAAAGGCGGTGTTCTTATTATCAGAATGCCGCTTTTGTTTTTTTAGTATTTTCGCGGTCCATTATCATTTAGTATTCAGATTTAGAATTTTAAACCATGTTACGTACACACACCTGCGGAGAATTAAGAATTAATAACGTTACACAAACCGTTACCATCAGTGGCTGGGTGCAAGGGGTAAGAGATAAAGGGTCGCTGCTTTGGATAGATTTGCGCGACCGCTATGGCATTACTCAAATAACCATTGAAACGGAAAATGCAGTGAAGGATATTGTTGACACTGCGCGTTCGTTGGGGCGAGAGTTTGTTATCAGTGTAACTGGAAAGGTGGTGGAACGCTACTCCAAATCGGATAAACTGGAAACAGGTGAAATAGAAATTACTCCAGATAAAATTGTGGTATTGAATTCCTCCATTACTCCTCCTTTTACCATTGAAGACAGCACAGACGGGGGCGATGATATCAGGATGAAATACCGTTACCTTGATTTGAGAAGAAATCCTGTTCGTCAGAATTTGGAGCTTCGTCACCGGATGGCTATTGAAACCCGGCTGTTTCTGGATAAATTAAATTTCCTGGAAGTGGAAACACCCGTATTAATAAAATCAACACCTGAAGGCGCACGGGATTTTGTGGTGCCTTCGCGAATGAACCAGGGAGAGTTTTACGCCTTGCCACAATCACCGCAAACATTTAAACAATTGCTGATGGTGGGTGGTTTCGACAGGTATTACCAGATAGTAAAATGTTTCCGGGATGAAGATTTGCGCGCAGACCGCCAGCCGGAGTTTACCCAGATAGATTGCGAAATGGCATTTGTAGAGCAGGAAGATATTTTAAACACGTTTGAAGGGCTGATTCGACATTTATTTAAAAGTGTGAAAGGAATTGATATTCCGGAGTTAACGCGAATGACGTATGCTGATGCCATGAAGTTCTATGGCAATGATAAACCGGATATTCGTTTTGAGATGAAGTTTGTGGAGTTGAATGGTGTGGTGAAAGGCAGGAATTTTAAGGTATTTGACGATGCACGATTGGTAGTTGGTATTTGTGCAAAAGGTGCGGCAGAATATTCCCGGAAACAATTAGATGAACTGACCGAATTTGTAAAACGTCCGCAGATAGGCGCAACAGGATTGGTATATGCCCGTTATAATACAGATGGAACCATTAAATCTTCGGTAGATAAATTTTATACTGAAGAAGAAGTAAAGAAATGGGCAGTTGCTTTTGATGCACAACCCGGAGACCTGATGCTGATAATGGCAGGAGAAGAAAACAAAACCCGGAAAGCACTTTCTGAATTGCGCCTGGAAATGGGCAACAGGTTAGGATTAAGAGATAAAAATACTTTTGCCTGTCATTGGGTAATTGATTTTCCTTTATTGGAATGGAATGAAGAAGCGCAACGCTTTTTTGCCATGCACCATCCGTTTACTTCTCCGAAGCCTGAAGATATTGCTTTGTTAAATTCGGATCAGGTTGGTAAAGTGAGAGCCAATGCATATGATATGGTAATAAACGGGGTTGAAGTAGGGGGTGGCTCCATACGTATTTTTAATAAACAATTGCAATCTCAACTATTCGATTTGCTGGGGTTCACAAAAGAAGAAGCACAGGCGCAGTTTGGTTTCCTGATGAATGCTTTCGAATTTGGAGCACCTCCGCATGGTGGTATTGCCTTTGGTTTCGACAGGTTATGTTCTCTCTTTGGCGGAGCCGAAGTAATTCGTGATTTTATTGCGTTCCCTAAAAATAATTCGGGACGGGATGTAATGATAGATTCTCCTTCACCTATTGCACAAGCGCAATTAACAGAGTTGGGGATTGATTTGAAGAAAAATTAATACTTCAGCTTTATAGTAACGCTGTCCGCTAATGTGGGTTGTTTGAGTTCGGGGAGTTCTTCTTTGGGCAAAGGCATTTCTTTAAATGATTCTATCATTTTTATCATGTCCTTTTCATATTTCTGTTTGTTTTCTGCCCGGCACCAAATGATTACCTGGTAAAAAGTAAAAGGAGTTTCTAAAATTCCCATTTTATAAAACACCTGTGTCTGGTCCACAGTGCCGGTAATGTCTGCAATTAATGCTTTACTGCCGTTAATGGTTTCTCTGCCCGGAATACTTATTTTGCCATTCTTTATGGTTTCTATAAATCCCTGTTTGGCAATGTTATTAAAGTATAAATCTACATCAAAATTCAAATCGTAGTTCATCATGGTTTTCTTTTTTTCATCTATCACCAAAGCATACACATCTTTTTCCGTGTTCTGGTATTGCAGGGAAGCGTCCTTATGGAGGTCGGTGCAGGGCTGAAGATAATCGGGAATTAAGATGGTATAGCGGTTGTTTATTTTCACTTCTTTGAACACCGCATCGAAGTAGCAGGAGGCAAAAGTGAGTAACAATAAAAACATAAAAATAAATTTCTTATTCATCCGGTTATTATTTAAAACAGCAAAGAACATCATTTTTTTTGGTATAAAAAAATAGATTTAAAAACATTCGCCACTAAGGCATTGAGACCTCTAAGAAAATTTAATGTCTGCGCGTCTTAGTGGTTAAAAAATTATTTTGCAATTATAAGTTTCTTTGTTTCCACCCCATCTGTCATCCTGAGCTTGTCGAAGGGATTTTACCTGCACAAAATACATTCCTTCTGCAAAACCGCTGGTGTTTACTTCTATTTGTTTTGATTCGGCAGCAGTGGTGGTATATATTAATTGTCCTGTTATATCTGTAATAACGATAGTTGCTTTTTTTGTGTTGCTTGCAAATGCAATGGTGAGGGAAGTAGTGGTGGGGTTGGGGTAAATTTCGATAGTTGAATGTGGATTGTTAAATTCGTTTATACCTTCATGAGAAACACTATTACAATTATATTTTGCGATAAAAAAAGGCTCACCGCTTGTAAGTGTAAGGGTATCTGCTCCGACAATAAAAGGATTAATAATTTTAAAATCTCCTACTAAATAGGTATTGCCAAAATTATCTGTAGCTACTGCACTATTATCATCTCCTCCACTTGCCAGTGCGGAAGAACATAAAACATTTCCATTGAAATCATATTTTATTAAAAAAATTGGGTCATATGCACCTGATGGATAAAATAAAGTATCTGAATCCAACATAATTGATTGGCTTAAAAAACTTCCTGATATATAAACTCCTAAAGTATCAGTGGTAATTGAATAACCAACTTCGCTTAAATTACCACCTACACTTTTAGCCCAAAGATATGTTCCATTTGAGCTGTATTTTACAATTAACATATCAGAACTATTATTTCCTATCACTACAAACCGACTAATGGGACTAAAGTCCCTAAATACAAGTAGTTCTGTTTTGTAACCCCAGCCTTAAGGCTGGGGTTAATGAAACCTCACCAGATAAGGGCTTTAGCCCATAAGTCATTTATTAGTCGTTTAGTA
>JANYDQ010000197.1 GCA_025363555.1 Bacteroidota bacterium
TGGTAGCCCTTATTGTAAAAATGTAGCCGACCCATCGCCAACTTTCACGGGTGGTGGAGTAGCCGGAGTTTTTAGTTCCAGTGCAGGTTTAGTAATTGATGTAAATACAGGCACGGTGGATTTAACAGCTAGTTCGGTGGGCACCTTTACAGTAACCAATACGATAGCTGCTGCCGATGGGTGTCCTGTTGTAACTGCAACTGCAAATATTACTATTTTGGTGGTTCAAAGCGCAGCGTTTAATTATTCATCAGCAACCTATTGTCAAACAGGAGCAAGTCCTACACCCACAATAACCGGAACACCGGGTGGCACTTTCACATCGTCTCCCGCAGGGTTAGTAATTAATGCGGGTACAGGTTTTGTAAATCTTGGTGCAAGTTCTTTGGGAACCTATGCCGTTACCTACACCACATCCGGACCTTGTGCCGCTACTTCTTTTGTTAACTTCACCATTACATCTGCACCATCGGCTTCTTTTAGTTTTCCGGGTTCTCCTTTTTGCCAGGGCAATGCAAATCCTTTCCCAACATTTGCAGGAGGAGCAAGCGGTGGAATTTTTACATCTTCGCCCGCAGGCTTAGTATTTGTGAATTCGAATACAGGACAGATAAACCTGGCAACAAGTTCTTCCGGAACATACACCATTACTAATACCATTGCTGCATCAGGAGGATGTGCAACTGCAATTGCAACTGCATCGGTTACAATTAATGCTTTGCAACACGCTACTTTTAGTTATACAGGAAGTCCTTATTGTCAGAACGGAGCAAATCCTTCCCCTACTTTTAATAACGGAGGAATAGCCGGAACGTTTACCTCTTTCCCGGCAGGATTGTCTATTAATGCCGGAACGGGTTTGGTGAATCTTGGCGCAAGCACAGCAGGAACGTATAATGTAGTGAACACAATAGCACCTTCCGGACCTTGTCCTGTTGTAAAAGATACTGAAAGTATTACTATAACTGCATTGCCAATCGCTACTTTTAATTATACTCCAGGTGCATATTGCCAAACAGGCAGTAATCCCTTACCAACTTTTACAGGTGGAGGTGCAGCGGGAACGTTCACTTCTACAGCCGGATTAATAATTGACCCCGGAACAGGTTTTGTGAATTTAGGAGCAAGTACTGCAGGTACTTATACAGTAACTAATACTTTTCCTGCTGCTGATGGTTGCCCTGCTGTGGTTGCCACCGGCACTATAACCATAACCGCATTGCCAACGGGTAATTTCAGTTATCCCGGTTCTCCTTATTGTAAAAATGGCGTTAACCCTTCTCCCGTATTCGGTCCAGGTTCAGTTGCCGGAACATTTACATCTACCGGAGGATTGGTAATAAGTTCTGTTACCGGGGTGGTAAACCTGGCATCAAGTACGGCAGGGACTTATACAGTTACAAATACTATAGCGGCTTCTGGGGGTTGTCCTGCTATAATCGAAACAGCAAACATTACCATTACTGCCTTACCTATTGCTACTTTTAGTTATCCTGGTACACCTTTTTGCCTTAACGCTGCTAACCCAAGTCCTGTTGCAGGTGGTGGAGCCACGTTAGGGACTTTTACATCTTCTCCAGCCGGATTAATTATTAATGCTTCATCGGGAGTAATTACAATTGCTTCTAGCACTCCCGGAACTTATACCATAACAAATACCATTGCTGCACTCAATGGCTGCCCGGCTGTAACAGCAACCACTTCGGTTACCATTGTGGCAATGCAGATTTCTGATTTTAGTTATTCATCTAATACATATTGCCAGACAGGAGCTAATCCTTCTCCAACAATTACAGGAGTGGCAGGCGGAACATTTACCTTTTCTCCGGCAGGCTTGTCTGTTAATGCAGGAACAGGATTGGTTAATTTGGCTGCAAGTACATTAGGAACATATACAATAACTTATACCACTCCCGGACCTTGTGCCACAAATCAGTCGGTAATATTTACAATTACAGCTGCACCAACCGGAATTTTCAGTTATCCCGGAACTCCTTTTTGCCAGGGTAATGCAGACCCATCGCCAACAATTGCATTGGGTTCTGTTGCAGGAACATTTAGTGCCAGTCCTGCAGGCTTAGTGTTTTTAAGTACAACAACCGGACAAATAGATTTATCCTCAAGTACTCCCGGAACATATACTATCACCAATACTATTGCTGCTTCAGGAGGTTGCGCACAGGCTACCGCAACCACTTCTTTAACTATAAATCCTTTGCCCATTTCGACATTCAGCTATACGGGAACTCCATATTGTCAGAATGGAACCAACCCAACACCTACTTTAGGAATAGGTGCTGTTTCCGGTACTTATAGTTCCACAGCCGGATTAGTAATTGATTCAGTAACAGGTTTAGTAAATTTGGCTGCAAGCACAATGGGTACTTATACTGTTACCAATACCATTGCTGCTTCCTCGCCTTGTCCTTTAGTAAGTTCAACAGCTACCATTACCATTACAGCATTACCAATTGCTACCTTTAATTATACAGGTAGTCCTTTTTGCAAAAGTGGTGTTGACCCATCGCCAACCTTCACAGGTGGAGGAGTAGCCGGAGTATTTACTGCATCCGGAGGTTTGTTTATTAATTCTGCTACAGGGGTAATTGATTTATCAAGTAGTGCACCCGGGACGTACACGGTTACCAATACAATTGCAGCAGTCAATGGCTGTCCGGCTGTAACAGCAACTACAACAGTTACCATTACAGCTTTACCAGTTGCCACATTCATTTATGCCGGTAGTCCTTATTGTAAAAATGGTGCCAATCCTTTACCAACCTATACAGGAGGAGGTGTGGCAGGAGTTTTTTCTTCCACAGGCGGCTTAGTTTTTAACCCTGTATCTGGCTTTGTGAATTTATCTTTAAGTACTGCCGGAACTTATACAGTAACTAATACTATTGCTGCAGGAGGTGGATGCCCTTCGGTAGTTGCTACAGCAACTATAACAATAACCCCATTGCCAATTGCAACTTTTAGTTATGTTGGCAATCCTTTTTGTCAGAACGGAAGTAACCCAGGTACAACATTAGGTTTAGGGGCAGTTGCGGGTGTATTTAGCTCTTCTGCCGGATTGGTAATAAATTCAGCAACAGGAGTGGTGAATTTGGCAGCCAGTACAGCCGGAACTTATATTATCACCAATACCATTGTTGGAGCAAATGGGTGTCCTACTGTAACATCAACTTTCTCTGTTACTATTACTGCTTTGCCAACAGGTACATTCAGTTATACAGGGACACCATATTGTCAGAGTGGAACTAATCCTGCCCCAACCTATAGCGGGGGAGGGGTTGCAGGTACATTTACTTCTACAGCAGGATTAATAATTAATGCAGCAACGGGAGTAGTAAATTTAGCTGCAAGCACAGCCGGCACATATACAGTAACCAACACCATTGCAGCTGCCGGAGGTTGTCCGGTTGTAATAAATACAGCAACTATTACTATTACTTCATTACCAATCGCAACATTTAATTATCCCGGAACTCCCTATTGTCAGAGTGCCAGTGACCCCTTTCCTCTATTTGTCAATGGTGGCGTGGCAGGAGTGTTTTCGGCCTCCTCTTTTTTAAGTTATAACCCTTTCACAGGTCAGGTCTTTCTTGCAGGAAGTACTCCAGGAATATACCAGGTCCAAAATACTATATCAGCGGCAAATGGCTGTCCGAATGTAACTGATACTACATTGATTACTATTTTTCCATTCGTGGTTTTAAATTCCGTTTCAAATCAAACCCTTTGTAATAATGGAACCACAACACCTGTTAACTTTTCTGCTACACCTGTGGGTACTGCTTTTAACTGGACAAATAATAATCCAGCAATCGGACTTGCAGCAATCGGAACCGGAAATATTCCATCATTCACTGTTATCAATAACGGTATTGTTCCGGATACAGCAACCATTTTCGTAACTTCATCTGCCAATGGATGCGCTGGAAACACTATTGCTTTTTTAATAATTGTTAACCCAGCACCTGTTATTACCAATTCATCAGCAGATACCATTTGCAGTGGAGTAGCATTAAACATTGGATTAACATCAACAGTCCCTGCAACATTTACATGGGTAGCAGCCAATAATCCAAACACTACAGGAGAAAGCACTACACCAGTTTCAACTGCATTAATCAATGATGTAATTACTAATAATACTTTAGTTCCTCAAACTGTAATTTATACCGTAACCCCAACAGCCACCACCGGAAGTTGCGGAAGCATATTACCACAAACAATATCCATAGTGGTTAATTCTGCGCCTGTAATTACGAATTCATCAGCAGATACTATTTGCAGTGGAGTAGCATTAAACATTGCATTAACATCATCAGTCCCTGCAACATTTACATGGGTAGCAGCCAACAACCCAAACACTACAGGAGAAAGCACTACACCAGTTTCAACTGCATTAATCAATGATGTAATTACTAATAATACTTTAGTTCCTCAAACTGTAATATATACAGTTACACCAACAGCCACCACCGGAAGTTGCGGAAGCATATTACCACAAACAATATCCGTAGTGGTTAATCCTGCACCGGTAATTACTAATTCATCAGCAGATACTATATGTAGTGGAGTTGCATTAAACATTCCATTGACATCAACAGTCCCTGCAACATTTACATGGGTAGCAGCCAACAACCCAAACACTACAGGAGAAAGTACCACACCGGTTTCATCTGCATTAATCAATGATGGGATAGTAAATAATACATTGGTTCCTCAAACTGTAATTTATACCGTAACCCCAACAGCCACAACCGGAAGTTGTGGAAGCATATTACCACAAACAATATCCGTAGTTGTAAATCCTGCGCCTGTAATTACGAATTCATCAGCAGATACCATTTGCAGTGGAGTTGCATTAAACATTGCATTAACATCAACCGTACCTGCAACCTTTGTTTAGATTGCAGCAGATAATATTAACACAACAGGAGAAAGCACCACATCACAATCCACAGCGTTAATCAATGATGTGATAGTAAATAATACATTAGTTCCTCAAACTGTAATATATACAGTTACACCAACAGCCACCACCGGAAGTTGCGGAAGCATATTACCACAAACAATATCCGTAGTTGTAAATCCTGCACCGGTAATTACAAACTCATCAGCAGATACTATTTGCAGTGGAGTAGCATTAAACATTGCATTAACATCATCAGTCCCTGCAACATTTACATGGGTAGCAGCCAACAATCCAAACACTACAGGAGAAAGTACCACACCGGTTTCATCTGCGTTAATCAATGATGTGATAGTAAATAATACATTAGTTCCTCAAACTGTAATATATACAGTTACACCAACAGCCACCACCGGAAGTTGCGGAAGTATATTACCGCAAACAATATCCGTAGTGG
>JANYDQ010000218.1 GCA_025363555.1 Bacteroidota bacterium
CTCAACCTTAAACTCATAAGGCGGGAGTTTTTTATGCCCCACATGTGAATTATACAAGTAAATTATATAAATGCGCAACACTGGTAACCGCTAAACAAGCCACCTTTGCACCCGTGAAAATTAATTCACATCTAAAATAAATTACAAATGAAAAATAAATTACTAAATGGATTAATAGCAGCCGCGGTTCTGTTACTTCCAAAATTGAATTACGCACAGGCACCTCCTTTGGGAACTGCTGCCAATTATGTGCTCTTTACTACTGTCGGGGGAATGACCAATGTAGGAACTTCTCATCTTACAGGAAATGTAGGAACCAACAGCGGGTCCATGACCGGTTTCGGAAACGTAAATGGGGTGATGAACAGCCAAAACGGAGCAACCGGGCAATGTGCAGCAGATTTACTAAATGCTTACAATTTGTTGAACGGAACTGTTCCCACTTTTTTTCCGGCTCCTTTGCTTGGAAACGGACAAGTTCTTAATGCAGGGGTATATGCTATTTCCGCAGCTACAACTCTTAACTTAAACCTTACTTTAAACGGCCAGGGAAATGCCAATGCAGTATTTATTTTTCAAATTGCAGGACCTCTTTCTACAGGAGCAAATGCAAAAGTGAAATTAATTAACGGGGCATTAGCGTGTAATGTGTTCTGGAAAGTAGAAGGATTGGTGAGCATGGCTCCCGGAACTTCTATGAAAGGAACTGTGATTGCTAACAATGCAGCTATCAACATGAATACAAATGACACCCTTGAAGGCAGAGCAATGTCCACAACAGGAGCAGTTACCGTAAATGGTGTATTAGCTTATACGCCTGTGGGTTGCGGAAGTCCTTTACTTACAGGACCAGCAGCGGTTAACCTTGCTTCAACAGCATGTTATACTATATTTTCTTCTGATGGTGCAGTAACCAATGCCGGAGTAACCAATGTTACCGGAGATGTGGGAACCAATGTAGGCTTAACTACCGGTTTCAATCCATTGAATGTAACGGGTGCTATTCACCCTATTCCCGATGGTTCTACTGCTGCCTGTGCTGCCGATTTAATAGGAGTATATAATTATTTAAACCTGTTGCCTGCCGATATTGAATTACTATATCCCGCGCAGTTTGGTCAAAATTTGGTACTTACACCTCATACCTACCTGATGAACGGTGGAGTAACTTTTACTGATACACTTTACCTGAATGCAATGGGAAATGCGAATGCAGTATTTGTTATACAGGTAAACGGTGCGCTTTCTACCAGCACGTATGCAAAAGTTATTTTAATAAACGGAACTCAGGCAAAAAATGTGTTCTGGAAAATAGATGGAGCAGTTAGTATTAACGACTATAGTATTTTTAACGGAACTATTGTTTGTAACAATGGTGCAGTAAGCTTAAATACTGGCGTACAATTGAACGGCAGAGCATTTACAACAACAGGTACATTAACCACTGCTGCTATCACAGCTGTTGCGCCTCCGGGATGTGGTAACGTGGTTTCCACGCTTATTACTTCTCAACCTATGAGCCAACTGTCATGTGCAGGAAATTCCGCTTCTTTTTCGGTTACTGCCGCAGGAACAGGTCTTACTTATCAATGGAGAAAAGGAACAGTTAACTTAGTGAACGGGGCAGGTATTTCAGGAGCAACTGCTCATATACTTACCATTAACCCAGTTTCGGTTTCCAACGCATCCACTTTGTACAATGTAATAGTAACCAACTCCGCAGCCATTCACGATACTTCTGTTAATGTTTCTTTGGTAGTGAGAACAGCACCTGTACTTACCTGCCCGGGCAATCAATCCATTGCATCAGCGGTAAGTACTGTAGTTAATTATTCTCCAACAGTAACAGGAAATCCTGCTCCTTCTGTATCCCACGTGTTTAGCGGTGCCACCACTGGCAGCGGAAGCGGAAACGGAAGTGGTTCTACTTTTAACGTGGGAACAACAACTGTTACCTTAACAGCGACAAATGCTTGTAGTTCTGCTACCTGTTCATTTAATGTAATTGTTTCTAACTGTTCTTCAGCACCGGCAACACCAGGAGCTATATCAGGTCCAACTGCAATTTGTGGTTTATTATCTGCTACTTATTCCATCACACCTGTTACAGGGGCAAATTCATACACCTGGAGTATAACTACAGGAAATTCTTCTATGTCTATTGCTTCAGGACAAGGAACAACTTCTATAAACGTAAACATATCCAGCAGCAACTTAAATTTATGGGTAATCCATGTTACAGCATCCAACGGTTGCGGTACAAGTGCATTTTCTTCCATCAATTTAACTAAAAAACCTCAAACACCAACTGCTATTTCAGGACCAACCAATATCTGCGGTTTAACCACTGCCACTTATTCTATATTGCCGGCAGCCGGTGCTACTTCTTATATCTGGACTTTA
>JANYDQ010000238.1 GCA_025363555.1 Bacteroidota bacterium
AGTGTTTTTTGTTTTTGTTAGCATGATGCAAATCTGCAAGTTTTTATAATCCAAAAACCTTTTTCTTGCAGATTTTTTTAACTCTTTTTTCAACACCTGTTAATAATATCAATGGGTTCATTGTTTTTGAGGGAGGACTAATTAAAACAAAAAATGGATAATGAGCCTCTCATTATCCATTTCCGTATCGGGAAATTTTAAAAACTAATATTTCTCGTTATATAATTTTATTGCCGCTTTGGTATTAGCAACTCTCATGTGGTGAAACACCCCCGAAACAATAGGACAGCAAATAGCTAATCCCGCACAAATTCCAGCTCCTGTAAATTCAGAACTCCCATCTCCGTAACCATTCCCCACCCGGGTAGTAGTGTTAGTATATCCCTGGTAAACAAAATAACCCGCAAGTGCCGCAAGCGGAAACGCTGCGAATCCAATATACTGCGCGCCCTTATCTTTTTTCGATTTAGCTACATACTCCATTATTTTCCGGTCTTTCGTCTGCAATAAAATATCGTGTACTTCCGGCTCTTTAATCAAACCGTGATGATATTTATAATACGGTCCTCTTATCACAATCTGGTTATCCTCCGGTTGCGGCACCGAAACATAAGCTTGCTGCTGTGGTGGCGAAACGTACGCATCATGTTCCCTCTCCTGTACTTCAAAATGGTCTCTCACACCGTTCGAATACCTGATGGTACTCACTTCCGATTTTTTGATGGTATAATTAGGTCCGTCCAGGAAATCAAATTTTTTATATTTAATTTCAGAACTGTTCACATCCGTAACCTTGGCTCTTATCTGGTCACCGTTGTTTTTAATAATAGTGTCTTGTGCCACACAAAACTGGAAAAACAGAATGGCAGTAATAGATAAAAATAATTTTTTCATACGTTTATATTTTGGGCAAAGTTATAAAAAAACATTTCGGTAAATAATAATAATAATTACAAACTAAAAATGAAATAGTACACCACCCGAAACTCCAAAAAAGGAAGGATATGTTTTCACAGGCACATTGGTATTCATCGCAGTAAATGCCTGCCGTAAGGTGGGCTCCATAAATAAAGACCATCGTTGCCATATTCTGTATCGAACCCCTGCTCCCAAACAGACATTGAAATAGTTACTGCGCAATCCATCCACATGGGGATGATAAATTACACCCGTGTTCAGTTCAGTTACCTCTGTTTTTTGTGAAACGATGAAATTAGCAGCAACACCCAGCGAAACAAAACAGGTCAATCTTTCTTTTCCAATAGTGTACTGGCATTCTAAAGGAACAGAAATATATTTTAATTCTAAATTCCCCTCAATATTCCAGTTCGCTGTGTAGTCCTCTGGAGGAGGCGTTCCGGTTTGCGCCTTAATTCTCACTGGTATATCCATAACTCCGAATGATGTATTAACAGGTTCATTCGGCAAATCAATATTTTTATGTTCAATCTCAAACTGTTTATTGCTTCTGAAAGAACACGAAATCGATGAATAAATAACAGCCGTAGAAAGCGACCATTTCTTATTTAGGCTGTAACCAAATTTCAATCCGCTCGAAAAAGTATTGTAAATATTTTCATCAGGAGAATTTGAACTTGTATTCACATCAATCAAAGTAGTCATTAATTTATCAGGAGAATAAAATCCGCCAACATACAATTTTAATTCTTTCAATGGAATTAAACCTTGGAGAGGATTGCTTTCCACTTCTGTTAGCGCAGTTGTGGTGGTATCGTTCGGGTTGATTGAAAGGCATGAAGAATCTTTTATTAAAGAAACAGTGTTGGCATCCTCCTCCCCTTTTTCAGAAATAAGGAATGTCCCATTGAGTACTTCCTCATTTTGCGTCATCAATTCATTGGTCATCATTGCAGATAAAGCAGCAGTAGTTGCTGTGTTCGTATCAGGCAGTCTCGCATCCGGATTATTATTTTCTGGCAAAACGGTTTCCGGAACAACACTTTTTTCTGCCTCCGGCAATGATGTTGAAGCATGAGCAGTAGTATCATTGTTATCAATTATTTTGTTCCCGCCTTGTAAAACTAATTTTTTAGTGTCATCAAAGGTGCTGTTGTCAATACCACTTTTTTTAACGGTTATAGATTCTGAAACAATGGTATCTATCCTGTTTTTTTCTGTAGAAATAAAATCAGGGTGTTTTACTTTAGCTAAAGTTCCAAAACTTTTGCCTTTCGGTGCATTAGCTATTGCTGGAGGTTTAGAAATTAAATGTTCTTTTGAAGCAATGCTATTAGTAGTGATTACTTCCAAAGCGGAAGCATCTTTCATTACCGGTTCAGCTACAGAAACGGTTACAGGTTGGCGTTTATTAACGGTGCTTTCCAAACTAACGTTTTGCCGTTTTACATTTTGATTTAAAATTAAAAACACAAGGGAGATAATAACAACTGAAATAACGATGGAAAAATTAAAAACCCCGTTGTTTTTTTTCTCTAATTGAATGTATGGTTCAGTACCTGTTTTTTTGTGCGCAAAACCTCTACCCGTTGAAGACGGATGCATTGCAGAAGGTTCATTAACATTCCGTAAAGAGTGGTCGATATTGTCGTTTAGTTCATTCAATTCCTGTTATTGGCTGGAAGAATTCTCAAAGAAACAGGTTAATTTTAACTGAAAGATTAGTTTTTGCAACTGTTTTTAGAGGAGACAAATGTAAAATATTATTTGGCATTATTCAAAAATATGTAGATGAAAACTATCTATAAAGCGATTAACGTTCCAGCGAATACGCCATTTGAGGAGAATGTATAGAATAATTAAAACAAAAAATCCTGCGTTTTAATTAAACACAGGATTTTTATGTTCCTCAATTTCTATTAATTACCTGATAACTATTTTTTTGTTAAAGGTTTTTCCATTATTATTAATTACAATAAAATACATTCCCGCATCTTTATCAGTTAAATCAAGTTGAATAATATCATTAGAAATGGCTTTTACCTGTTTGGTCAATACTTTTGTACCAAGCACATTATATATTGCGATAGTCATGTTTTCATCTTCCATTTTTCCTAAACTAATATTAATAATACCTTTGGAAGGAACAGGATAAACTGAAATATTGCCTTCAGATGCCGTATTATTAATTCCGGTAAGCACAGAAGGATTCCATTTGTAAATACCATCAGAAGTAGGGGAAGCATTAAAACTTCCTGCCCAGCCGTTATTAATATCTAAAAAGGCAACAGAAGTAAATCTTACAGAACCGCTGTCCACATTTTGGAAAGAAGCTCCATCGTTAGTACTCATACTGGAACCGTTGCTTGGAAAAGAAGCCACATCCACCCATGTAGAACTTGTTCCGGGAACGAATGCTAAAGTTGGTATTTTTACTAAAAATCCGGTTGGAACCAGTGTTTGCCAGGTGGCACCACCATCATTTGTTTTTTTCATTCCATAAGGAGAAGCTTGTTCTACAGCTATTCCAACATTCGCATCTTTAAATTTAATAGTGCAACTGGCGGCAATGCCGGTAACTGCCACCGACCAGGTAGCACCCATGTCAGTAGATTTATAACATCTTCCTAAATTGGTAGTAAACCAAATAGTGTTTCCCACTGCGTCAAAATAATCCACAATACCTGCTTCTGCAGTAAGACAATTAGGAATATTCGCTCCAGAAACGGGGGTCCATGTTACTCCTCCGTTAGAAGTAGTATAAATAAAAAATTCGGTACCCGTAGTAGCAGTTGGGTCGCCAACACAAACTCCGTTGTTGGCATCAAAGAAGTGAACAAAATCTGCCCAGCTGTTTGTAAATGTTGCAGATGGTTGTGTGGTCCAGGTGGAACCTCCATCTGTTGTTTTTACAATTGCTCCACCTGTTCCGGTTACCGGGAACATACATGCGTAAGCATTCATATAGTCGAATGCCTGTATATTAGAAACTCCGTAATTAGCAGAATTTGTAAAACTGATGGTTCCCGGATTCCAGGTAGTTCCTCCATTATTTGTTTTGGTAAATTCTCTGATATATCCTAACGGATTAGCACCATCGTATGCTTTTGCCCAAACGGTGTTTGCATCCACAATATCAATCTGGTCAATGCCTCTGGAGGCAGTTGCAAATGCAGAATTTTGCATGGTCCATACGGTTGTAGCCCCTCCTACTTTAATATACCGCTCTTTTGTTTTAATATCCGAGCCGTTTGCATTAATTGCTTTTAAAGAAACAACATGGTAACCATTAGTAGCAAATGTTACCCCTACAGGGTTTTGTGCTGTGGATGTTAGCGGTATTCCCCCATCGAAAGTCCATAACCAGGAAGTAGGGTTATTTAAAGACATGTCTGTAAAATTTACTGGCGCTCCTGCAGCAGGAATAATGCTGGAACCGTTTGCAATACTAAAGTTTGCAATTGGGAGTATAGGGTTAAGCGGAACAATACGAATAACAGCTGAACGGTTAGAATTAAAAACATATCCATTAGGATTTAAATTAGTAAGAGAAAAGTAATTATTGGCACTTCCGCCCCAACCCCAGTCCATGTGAAATAAATTTGCATTATTATATCCATCACAAACCCACTCGTGACCTGCTGCTCCGGTGCCGGGGTCTCCTGCCAGAAGCAATGGACGACTCGCATTTAATTCTTCTTTAATGAGTGTAGTCCATAATGCATCAGTAGGAAAAGTGGAACGACTTTTTACTTCACAAGATGGTTGATAACTAAAATAACTGGTCAATGCGGTAGGGATGGCTTGAGTATAAGCACCGGAGCCTGCGTTGGCATAATTCATATCTACCGACACGCCAAGGTGATACATTAAAGTGGCAACGGAATTATTAGCCGAAGTAATATTAACAGGCATTGCAGCCCAATTGTAGGTAGTAGCACCAAAATTAACAGACTGTACCCCATAGGTAACATGAGTATAAGAATGGGAGCCTGTACCAGTTGCAGGCCAAGCCCATTTTTTCATAATCTGAGCCATACCGGTAGCTACGCATCCGGTTGGGTCGGGACCGCCAGGGCATAACGCATTGTATGGATAGGTTTGATTCCAGGTAATTGCAGAACCACCAGTACCTAATAATGGAGTTACTGCTGTTGTGCTTTTTTCAAATGATTCTGTTTTAATTAAATTCCATACTTTTTTTGTTTCAGTGTTAGAAATATTATTAGAAACAATTTCCCGGATTTCGTTGACATAAGAATCAAAAAATCCCTGGGCACTCACCGGAACATTGTTTGGGTTAAAACTACCTTCATAGCCACAGCTCAATATGGGTGTAACCGCATCATCTGCTGCTACCATAACAAAACCACCTGCCGTAAAGTTAAAGGTATAGTAATAAGTGGTGGTGCCAACTTTTCTTTCTAACTGATTAGAAACCGAAAAATCGGTAATGGTGTTGGGGGCATAATGTGTATAGAATTTTATTGCCACCTCTTTTGCTTCTGTTATTGAAACAGGTTTTGCAAACATTGCTGCGCTGAAAAGCACAATTGCTAACGTAAATAGTAATTTTTTAATCATGGTTAGGATATTATTTATTTGTGAGGTACAAAACTGACACTTTTTTTCTAAATAAACAAATAATAATGATAAATAGTTTTTTAAAAGCGATGGGTTTTATGTTGCAATACAATTGTTGTATTGTCATATTGTTAGTACTACGAATTACGAATTTTTTTCGAATAAAGAATATAGTTGGTTTTATTAAAAAAACACACCCCTGCCCCTCTCTTCTTCCACAGGATCAGGATGACAAAGAGGGGAATAAAAAAAAGCCAAACAGCAGGGTTGAGCACTATGCTCAACACAAACTATATTTGGCTTTTTTGTTATCAGTAACCGTTTTTAAAATTTGTTACATAAAAAAATTCACTACTAAACGACTAATAAATGAACTTATGGGCTAAAGCCCTTATCTGGTGAGGTTTCATTAACCCCAGCCTTAAGGCTGGGGTTACAAAACAGAACTACTTGTATTTAGGGACTTTAGTCCCATTAGTCGGTTTGTAGTGT
>JANYDQ010000242.1 GCA_025363555.1 Bacteroidota bacterium
CCTAATGGCTCTTCATCAATAAATATCAATGAAAAACAGTTAATGAATGGAGTTTACTTTTACGTTGTTTATGTAAATGGTAATCGGGTTTTTTCTGACAGATTTATTATAAATAAATAAAATGTGAAACATAATAAAATAAAAAACAAAATGGTGACATCCCGATTTTTCTCTTCAGGGAAAAAACATATATTTATAATATGTGTCATTCTGAACTTGTTTCAGAATTTTTCTGGTACCGCCCAAAACCTTGTTCCAAACCCTAGTTTTGAAAACATTGACACTTGTTATTTTCCAGGTGCAAATTGTTCAGGGGGAGTTAATAATGGCAAAGTTTTACTTTGGGACGCTCCATCTGGTGGGAGTTCCGATTTATATACCTCTTGTTCTTCTGCACCGTATTGTGATGTGCCTACTAATATAGGAGGCTATCAAAATGCACATACTTTTAACAACTATGTTGGAGTAATTATGATGCAAACATTTGGCAGTGGCAGAGAATATATACAAACTCAATTAATAGATACATTAATAGCCAACCATAAATATTGTGTAATGTTTTATGTGAGTTTATCTGATGTGGAAGCACTTGCCACAAATAATATAGGGATGTATTTTTCTGATACACATACAGGGATTATTTCTACCAATCTTTTTTTCTATACACCCCAAATACTTGACACAACAACAATAACAGATACCACTAACTGGACTTTGGTATCAGGAGAATACAATGCAACAGGAGGCGAACAATTTATTATTATCGGGAATTTTACACCAAATGGTAACAATACTATTATACAGGTAAATAATAGCACAGAATCTTATTATTATATAGATGATGTAAGCATAGTTGATTGCACGGGAAGCGGTATTGGCATAAATGAATTGGATAATCCTTATAAAATAAAACTCTATCCCAATCCTAACAATGGCAATATGAATTTAATTTACACATTAAACAAATCCTCGAAAGGAGAGTTTGATTTGTTTGATATTACAGGAACATTAATTAAAAAATATCCTTTGCAAATTGGCGAAAAAAACCAATTAATAATATCCGAAACAGAGTTAAACAATGGAATTTATTTATACAAAGTAATTGTGGACGATGCCATTAAATCAAGTAACAAAATAGTTATCATTAAATAAATTAGTGAAAAAAATAATTTTATATATCATGCTTTCCTTCTCCCCTCTCGTACCGCCTTATCCTGCTACATTTCCAAATGCTTTGAGAGGAATAAGTATTGATAAAAGTACAGAAAGTAGGGTATATAAAAATACTTTAGTGGGAATGGGTTCAGGCATTTTTGCAACAAGCAATTGTAATAACAGTATGCTTGCATGTAATACTCTTGATACCTGTTTTTATGGGTTTAAGTTTGTTACGGCTAATATTGGTAACCAATTTCCCATAGATTCTATACCTACTGGAAATGTTTGGAATAGTAATTTTTCGGGAGGTGTGAATTATATTAACGAAAATACATCTGCAACTATAAATTGGTATTTTAATCCTGGTACTCCCACAGACCCTTCTCCTTCCATTGGTTCTACTCCACATATTCTTTATTTTTCCACAGATTCATTAAGTTATTGTTCTTCATTGCATAGTCCTGAAGAAACAGGGGGTGATAAAAGGGAACAACAATTAGGAAAGATTATGCGAAATCAAAATACTTATGACACTTTGAGTGATGAGTTTAAATTGCGTGATTCTACATACGCATATAAAGTGCTGAAAAGTGACACGACATTGCTCATAAGAGGCACAACCGATGATACATTATATCAAAAATTTTATGATAGTACAAGGATAAATACAATTGGCAAATTTGAGAGAGTAATTTCATTAGCAAAAGATACGATAAGCACGACTACACCGCAGGCAATTGTTATCAATCAGAATATACCAACAAGATGTAGTATGGAAGAGAATCAGAAAATAGTTAATGCAATTTATCTGAATGAAATATCTTACAATTCAGATTCTACACATCTTTCAAGATATAACTATGATAGTACCGAATTAGCTCAATTAAATAATGTAGCGTATCAAAATCCTTTACAAGGCGGTGATGCTGTATTTATGGCACGTATCATGCTATTTATTGATGTCATTGATTTAGAAATGACAAAATCATTAATAGCACATCATCCTTTAATAAAACAAAATGAGAATTCTACTTATAAGCTCTATCCAAATCCTAATAATGGAGAGATGCAATTAATTTATTATTTGTCAGAGAAAGAAAACGGGTACGTTTTAATATGTGATATTTTAGGTAAGAAGGTTGGTTTTTATAAGCTGACAAAAGATGCTACAATTCTTACTATTAAGGAACCTAAATTAGAAAATGGTATTTATTTTTATCAGATTTTTATAAACGACATAAAAGTTTATTCTGACAAAATAATTATTATCAAATAAGATGAGAATGCGATTTTTTATATTGGTCAACATTATTGTTTTTCTACAGATAAAAATCTATTCCCAAAATATAGTGCCTAATTCAAGCTTTGAGAGTATTGATACTTGTAATTTGATGAGCTATGGTTTTAATGCATTGCAGTTTTGGGATAGTCCAACTGATGGAAGCCCTGACGTATTTAATACTTGTGCTTTTCTACCTACTAATTATAGTGTTCCTTCCAATGCTTTTGGTTTTCAACATCCCAATACTGGAAGTGGATATGCTGGTTCTCTATTTTTTACAGAAAATGCATCTATTAGAGAATATATCCAGGTGCAATTAGATAGCGTACTGATGGCTTCGAGAAAATATTGTGTTAGTTTTTATGTTAGCCTTTCTAACAAATCTGGAGTGGCAGTTAATAATATAGGTTTATATTTTTCTTCCACACATACCTATGTTTCAACAAATTTTCGATTAAATTTTATTCCTCAAATTAATAATACAACTGTCATAATTGATTCACTTAATTGGACTTTAATTTCAGGCGAATATATTGCACTAGGTGGAGAGAAATATATAATTATTGGAAATTTCTATCCAAATTCTCAAACGGATTCTCTACCCACTGGTGTCAGCGGTTCGTTGGCTACTCAATCATATTATTATATAGACGATGTAAGTGTTTGGGATTGTACGGGGAGTGGGATTGGCATTACAGAAAATTCTGTAACACCAATAATAAATATTACACCCAACCCAGCAACCTCAATAATAACAGTAAGTACAAATAATAAAAAAATAGAAGCCATAAGAATTGTTGATATTGTTGGTAAGGAAATAATAATACAAAAAACAAACAATAACAGTGCAAGTATTGATATTACAGATTTAGCAGATGGGGTTTATTTTGTAGAAGCAATAACAGAGACTGGAATAGCGAGGAAAAAGTTTATAAAGGAGTAATAAATGAAAAAGACTTTAGTAATTGTAATCTTTATGTTTTGCAAAATTGTCGCATTTTCTCAAAATATTATTGGGCCCCGTTAGCCGTAGCGTGTCGAAATAAAGGCATAATGTTGGGCGTAGCCTCTGGCTACGTCCGGTTTAACAAGGCGTCCCGCCTTACAACAAATTGTTACTATATTTGTAAAAAACAAAAAAGTCCGGAGTACTTGTTAACTATAACATAGCGAAACGCTACGCTTAACACAGGGAATAACAAACCTTGCGATAAATAAGAAAAACGAATAAATAAATTAAATAAAGTATGCACAACCCAACCGCGCGCCTGGAAACCTTTTGTGATGGAGTATTTGCTATTGCCATTACACTTTTAATTTTAGAAATAAAAGTGCCCATGCAGGAAACCATTAATTCGTCTAATACTCTCGCACATGCCTTAACACAACATTGGTCCTCCTGGCTTGCTTTTCTGTTAAGCTTTGGAAGTATTTTAGTAGCCTGGGCAAACCACCATAGCACATTTAAGCATATCAATAAATCTTCCTCTTTGTTTAATTACGCTAATGGTTTTTTTCTGCTCACTATTGTGGTGTTACCCTTTCCAACTGCTTTGCTGGCTGAATACCTCAATACCGATTCAGAACGAACAGCCGTAATGGTTTATTGTTTAACAATTGTAATTCACAATATCTCCTGGATAGTGTTGTTTCAATCCATGATAAAACCAAAAGACCTTTCAAAAGATGAAGCATCCAAAAAAATTTTATTGAAAGGCAGAATGCAATGTGTGTATGGTTTTATAACTTATTTGCTCATAAGTATATCGGCATATTGGTTTCCAACGGCAGCAATTTGTTTATTAGCCCTGTTATGGGTTGTCTGGATTATTGTAGGCATATTAATTGGCGATGAAGACAGACAGCAATCAACGCATACCGTTTAAATTTCAGAAGATCAAACTAATTTTGTTTGGCAGCTGCGACTTTCATCATATCTTCTCTATCTTCCGCTGCCGGACCATAAATGGAAGGATTGCGCATACCCATCGGGCGATAATAAGTGGATAACTGCCCTCGGTGATGAATGCTGTCGAATAACAATGTCCAGTACATATCCATCATTTTGCCTTCGTAAAGCTTTCTGCCGTTGGATGATAAGGTAATCAGTTTATTTGTCCAATCATCGTTACTTATGGTTTTTACTTTTTCAACCAGTAAATTCGAATTGGTTTCAAAATAAGTTGCCGCTTGTTCGGTACTGTTAAAGGTATGTTGCACTTCATTAATATCTCCCGAATCAATAGCCAGCAACAACTCTTCTGCGTGGGGCAAAATATGTCCTATTATTTGATGCGCAGTTCTGGACTTCGGTTCGGGCTTAAAATCCAATTTATCTATTTCGGTTGGTAATGCTTTAATAGCAACAAGTGTTCTTTTCATTTCTTTGTTCCATTGTTGTGAGAAAAATTCCTGGTGTGTCATCTGTATTAAGTTTTAATTAGTAAATAGGATTAATTTTTAGCAAAAATAAGCAATAAATACTGAACTCAAATTAAATATCTATTTTTGCAAAATGCATAAACAAATAGAAAAATTAGAGCAGGATTTCAGGGCTTTTCAAAACAATCCGGTTAATTTTGTTGAATTCTTTTCGGGTATTTGGCTACCCATGATTACCTTGCCCAAAGACGAAGTAAAATTATTTTATCAGCAAATTTATGATTGGGCAACTCTTCATAAAACCCGTGACCCTAAAATATTTGGTTTAGCCACCTACTCACTGGGGTTTCTTTCCTTTCATTCCGAACAATATGAGGAGGGGCTGAATTTTTTTGCAGAAGCCGAAAAATTATTTGCCGAACAAAATGATGCAGATGGTATAGCCCTTTGCAAAAGCAGCTATGGCGGAACATATCGCGCTCTTGGCAATATAGATTTAGCATTAAATTACCTGAACGATGCTTTTCACCAGTTGAGTAAAACACATGCCTATCCTGTGTTTGAAAATGTATGCAGTTACGGATTGTCTTCCATTTACCTGGAAATAAAAAGCTACGAAAAAGCCATTGAATCTTTTAAATCCTGCATTCATATTTCTGAAAAGTACAACAACCAAAATTTTGAAATGTTGTCTTATGCCAGTATGGGCGAAGCATTTCATCATTTAAAACAGGATGATGTTGCTCTCGACTATTTTAACAAAGCATTGGAAATAGGTACCTCTACAGGAAATAAAAATTTTTATTCGCGTGTACTCACTGATATAGCAGGTTTTTATTTCGACAGAAATGAGCTGGAGAAAGCCATGCGTTACAATGAGGAAGCCTTAACCATTCGGGAAGAATTAAAGATATTTGGCGGAGCCATAACCAACCTGCTGCTGCTTGCCCGTATTTGTAAGCAGCAAAATGATGCAGATGCTGCCATTACTGCTCTGAACAAAGCGATGATTATTGCGGAACAAATAAAAGTAAAACCCAAAATATTCGGAATTCATTTGCTGTTGAGCGAAATATACGAAAGCAAAAAAGAGGTACAACTAAGTTTTGAGCATTATAAATTGTATCATCGCATAAGCGAAGAAGTGAACAAAGAAGATGGAGAGAAAAAACTGCAACGGAGCGAAATGATTTTTGAGGCGGAGCAAACCAAAAAAGAAAATGTGATTATTAAAGCACAAAAACTACAAATTGAAAAAACAAACATTGCCCTGCAACGGACTATAGACGAACTGACTCTTTCAAAAATAAACCGGAAAGCAAAAACCATTACCACCACCATTGCCATTGCACTTTTTATTGCAGAAGATTCACTGCTTCATTTTGTGATTGCACCTCATACCCACGAAAACTTTTTCATTTCATTAGCTGCCAACTTTGCGGTGGTGTTTTGTATTAAGCCCATTGAAAAGTTAGTAGAGCATTATTTGTTGCATCGGTTTATAAAAGTAGAAAAGGAATATAGTGTAATTAACTCATAGTGCAGTAATCCATAAGTGAAGGGGTATAGTTATAACTGTTACTTTACTTCTTCATTAAGGCAAATCTGAAATTTACCGCATCTGAAATCCTTTTCCCCGTTCATCCCTTAAAACCACCGTTTAACAAAATCTTTATATGATATGTATATTTAAAGTAAATTCGCACTCAAATTAAATAATAAATAATGAAAAAAAACATATTAACAGTAACAGCAATGGCAACAATGGTTGCCCTAAGTTCGTGCGGTGGTGGTGCTAAAAAAGATGCTGCTAAAACAAATACCGGCATCAATACAGCCAACATTGACAGCACCGTGAAACCACAAGACGATTTTTACCAGTTCGTAAATGGTAAATGGTTAAAAAATAATCCTATTCCCGAAACGGAAAGCAGATGGGGCAGTTTCAGCGAACTGGAAAAAACAAACAAAGCCAAGTTGCGAATGATTTTGGATGATGCCGTGGCTGATAAAAATGCAGCACCGGGAAGCAATCAACAAAAAATAGGTGATTTTTATGCAATGGCAATGGATTCGGTAAAACTAAATAAAGATGGAGTTGCTCCTTTGAAAGAAGAAATGGATGCCATTGATAAAGTGAAGACCACAGATGATTTGGCAAAAGAGATTGCTCATTTACATACAATAGGCGTAGTACCTTTGTTTGGTGGATATGTGGACCAGGACCCTAAAATGAGTACGGTTTATATAACTCAATTTGTTCAGGGCGGTATTGGTTTGCCCGACAGAGATTATTATACCAACACAGATGAACGTTCGGTTGGCATTCAGAAAGCATATATTGAACACATTGGTAAAATGTTTGAATTGCTGGGCGACAATGCGGATATAGCTGCAAAAGAAGCTAAAACAGTGTATGACATAGAAACAAACCTTGCCAAAGCTTCGATGACAAAAGTGGAACTGCGCGACCCGCAGGCGAGTTATAACAAAAGAACGTTAAAGGAATTTGGAGAAATGACTCCTAACTTTAACTGGGCAGCCTATTTAGACGGAATTGGAATTAAAGGCATCAATGACGTTGTAGTGGGGCAACCTGTATTTTTTAAAGAAATGAACCGTGCGGTGAAAGCAGTTTCGATAAACGACTGGAAAACCTATTTACGCTGGAATTTGATTGATGGATTTGCCAGTAGGTTAAGTGATGAAGTGGTGAACGAAAATTTCAAGTTTAACGGAACCATACTGAATGGCGTACCTGCATTAAAACCGCGTTGGAAACGTTCGTTAGAAGCAACCGACCATTCGTTGGGTGAAGCGTTAGGAAAAGTATTTGTGGAAAAATATTTTACAGAAGACAGCAAAAAGCGGGTGGGAGAAATGGTGGAAAATTTAATTGCTGCCTACAGAGTGCGAATCAACAGCAGAGACTGGATGAGCGCAGAAACAAAAAAACAGGCAATGACCAAACTGGATAAAGTAATGAGAAAGTTAGGGTATCCTGATAAATGGAGAGATTATTCGTCTTTGGATATTAAGCGCGATTCATATCTTCAAAACTTAATGCGTGCCAATAAGTTTGAGTTTGCTTATATGGTTAATAAATTAGGTAAACCCATTGACCGCGCTGAATGGGGAATGACACCACCTACCATTAATGCGTATTATAATCCTGCATTAAACGAAATAGTTTTTCCTGCTGGAATTATGCAGCCTGTGTTTTTTAATCCGGATGCAGATGATGCTGTAAATTATGGGTCTATGGGTGCTATCATAGGGCACGAATTAACTCATGGTTTTGATGACCAGGGTTGCCAGTACGATGCTGATGGCAATTTAAAAAACTGGTGGACACCTACCGACAGTGCTAACTTTAAAGCAAAAACGAATATGGTGGTGAAACAGTTTAACGATTATGTGGCTATTGATAATATGCACGTAAACGGGGAACTTACCTTAGGCGAAAACATTGCCGATTTGGGAGGTTTAACCATTTCTTATTATGCGTTTAAAAAATCATTGGAAGGAAAACCAGTACCTGAAAAAATAGATGGGTTTACGGCAGAGCAACGTTTCTTTATGGCTTGGGGACAAGGCTGGAGAACAAACATGCGCGACAAAGCATTGAAGAATCAAATTCAGACCAACCCACACTCTCCGGGAAATTTTCGCGCCAATGGAGCACCGAGCAATATGCAGGAATTTTACGATGCCTTTGCAGTTAAAGAAGGAGACAAAATGTATCGTCCGAAAAATGAGAGAGCAGAAATTTGGTAAAATAAATAGTTGTTAGTTAGTGATTAAAATTGATGAGATGCGCCACACGAAAGTGTGGCGCATTTTGTTTTTACAATAGTAATTTATACTTCTTTCGAACTTGTTAAGAATGTGGTTTCAAACGAAACAAGAACCACTCCTTATCTCGTAATCACTTTTGATTTAATTTTTTCATACTCCTCCTCCTCTATCTTGAGCCAGTTTTGTTCGTAATCAAACGTCATATCGTTAATAAAATTGCGGAAAGGTAAAATTTTTGCGGTGAAATAATGAATGGAATGATGAACTCCTAAAATCTGGATTTCTTCCCAATCCTTTTCGGAGATAATTTTAAAAAACACCCTGTCGTTTGGGTATTTGCGGTATTGTGGATAAGTAATTTCTTCGTTCATGCTGTAAAAGTAAATTAAACAATGATTCATTCCGCATTAATTTATAATTTCGCCACATGCAATCATTCCTCGAAAAACTGGTTAAACATCTTATTGAAAAATACAAGGATGATATAAATGAACTTTGTATCGTGCTTCCCAACAGAAGAGCAGGTTTGTTTTTGAAAAC
>JANYDQ010000262.1 GCA_025363555.1 Bacteroidota bacterium
CACAGGTGCTAACAGTAAGATTTTCACCATCACCCAGAAATGCATACCACAAAGCTGTAGGATATTGCGCTATTGTTCCTGTTGCAGAGCCACAATTGGTTAAATCGCCATTAGAGGATGCCTGCACGGTGGACCCTGTAAAAGTAATGGTTGTAGTATTCAGATAGGCTCCGCAATTAATAGCTAAAGCGCCCGGGCATTGGTCATTTACCGGAGGACTTACGCAGGTAAGATGCATGGTATAAGGACCTGTTTGAGATGCGTAGCCACTTACATAAATATAATAATTGACACCCACAGTGGTTCCAAAAGTGGTATAGGATTGAAAACCACAAATGGCTCCCGAATCATCGTCTCCTGCCACACATGCCAAGCCGGTGCAAGGACCTGTGCTGCTGAACACATATATTTGAGTATCGTAACTGGAACCACATAAACTGGCTATTATATTATTTCCATCTCCAGCAAATACATACCATACACCCGGTCCGATAGTACCATTGGAAGTACACGTTGCCGGAGCATTCGCAATACCAATATTTGAATTACCGACATACGTACCTCCGCAAACCACGGAAATAGCATTTGCGCAGGTGTTGTTTTGCGGGGTGATGACACAAATTGTAAATGTATAAGTGGTGGGTGCTCCCGAAAAATCGGATACCATTACCCAATATTGCGCACCGCCTGTTAAACCTGCAAATGTTTGCGATTCGGTACCACCAAGACCTGTTGAATTAACACAACCCAGGGATGTTCCTGCACCTCCGCAGGGGCTGGAAGAAAATAATTGATATACTACGTTTAACCCGGCAGAACCTGCAACAGTAATAGTTTGAGAGGTTGAGCCTGCATTGAAAGTGTACCATACATCTCCATTATCAGTACCTGCACAAGGTGTTATTGACTGATTGGAACCTGCTAATGTACCGGCAGTAGCCACACAGGTGGTGGAAGGAGTTAAGTTGGTAGGAGAAGTACAAGGGTCGTTTACCGGTGGTGTATAAACACAAATGGTAAACGTATTACAAGCCGAAGAGCCTGATAAATCATATACTCTGACCCAATAAAAAACACCTACTACAAGGCCGGATACAGTTAAATTTTCTGTTCCGCCTGCCCCGTTTACATTGGCACAACCCAAAGAAATACCTGTTCCGCATGAATTTTTGTAGCCCTGTATTACAATATCAGAACCGGCACAAGGAACAACCGTAATAATATGCGAAGTAGAAGTAGCCTGGAAAGTAAACCAAACATCGTCATTAGGTGTTCCACCACAGGTAGCTGCAAAACCAGATGCTGTAGCGCCTAAAGTAGTTCCGGCAGTGGTTGCACCGCAATATGCAGGGGCAGCTTGTGTTCCGGAAACAGGTATGGTAATTCCCCCGCAATCATCATTTATCGGGGGTATGCGAACACATATTGTAAAAGTAGTGGTTAAAGGATAACCTGCTCCAGCATCATATACTCTTATCCAGTATGGAGTACTTGCAGTTAATGTAACCCCGGTAGTTAAGGTAAGCGTTTCTGTTCCCCCTGTTCCTGTTGTATTAACACAACCAAGGGAAGTGCCGGCACCACCGCACGGAGTGGAATATACCTGGAACACGGCATCAAAACTTGCAGAGCCTGCAACGCTAATCAAATAAGGTTGAGAAGCAGTAGCAGTAGTGGTAAATGTGTACCAAACGTCATCGTTTGCATTTCCGGTACATCCCACTAAGGACTGGGTGGCTCCGGAAACATCACCTGTAAGTTGATTTGCATTAGCAGTACAATTTACAGTAATAGGGGTTAAATTAAATGCACCAGCACAATCATCGTTGGCAGGAGGAGGATTTAAAATACAAATGGTGAAAGTGGTGGAAGCAGGATAGCCTGTACCATAATCATAAACTCTGACATAATACCAGCTTCCGGGAACTGTAACAATTACCGATGAAATAGTAGTTCCGGGAAAACCACCAGGGGCATTACAGGTTATTGAAGAACCTATACAAACCGGGGCGCCACCTGACCCACCATTAAATACCTCAAAGGAAGGGTCGAAATTTATAGAGCCTGTTACCTGGACAGTGTGAGATGTCCCTGTTGCCTGAAAATAATACCATACATCATCATCGGGATTACTCGTTGCACAACTCGCAGAAACAGCCACTCCTGAATTAGAAGCCACATTTGTATTTCCTGTTGTAGGAGTACACGTTGCAAAAGGAGTTAAAAAAATTGCATTAGCACAATCATCATTTGCCGGAGGTGTTTGGATACAAATATTGAAAGTCGATGAAGAGGGAATGCCTGTTCCTGCATCATAAACTCTCACCCAATAAGTATTTGTAATTGTCAATCCTGTTAAAGTAACAGTTTCTGCTGTGCTCGCTGTATTTAAATTTGTACAACTTATAGAAGTACCTGCACCTCCGCATGGGTTGGTAGAAAATACCTGTATCACAGGGTCCATTGTCGCGGTGGGTGTAACGGTAATAACATGAGAAGTGGCAGAGGCGGTAAATGTGTACCAAACATCATCATTAGTGGTGTTAGCAAGTGTGCAAGGTGCTATGGCAGTTTGATTAGTTGCTCCGGAAGTAAATCCTGCTATTGAGCCGCAGGCTGCTGAAGGTGCTAAAGGAACTATGTTAGTGGCGTTTGCACAATCATCGTTGGGTGGAGTAATATTAACGCAAACATTCGACATCGCCATATTACCAACAGCACCAACGTTAACACATCTTATGTAATAAGTCGCGTTAGCTAAAACGCCCAATGAAACTGCTTCTGTTTGTGCTGAATTTATGGTAATATTATTTGCACAACCGATTTGAGCTTCTGCAGCGCAAGTTCCTGACATAACCTGGATTAATAAATTACTTGATGCGGTTGTACTTGTCCCGGTAACAGTTATTGCCTGTCCACCAGGTGCAACAAAAGAAAACCATCCTTCTCTTCTAAATACCCCACCACTAAGACAAGTCATTGCCGGAGTAGTTCCTTCAACTATAAAATCAGATATGGTAACAGGTCCGGTGCAACTTCCTACTGTGATTGGAGTTGTAATCAAAGCACATGTACCAACCGGTGCCTGGGCAGTTGCTTTATTTGAATAAAAAGAAAAACTCATTATCATTATTGCGAATAAGATAATATTGGTTTTTACGGAATGTGGTTTTTGAAGATGCAACATAATTTTGTTGTATTTTATATGGGTTTGTAAATTTTTTTTCAAATCAAAAAGGTAATTAATAAAATATTTGTCTCCTTATTATTAAAGACGCGTAAAAGTACAAAAAAGTTGCAAGGGAGCAAAAATAAAAATGATATTTTATGACGATTCGTTTATATTTAGCTACATAAAAAAACTCCCTGCAAACTAAATTGCAGGGAGTTTTTTTATGTTAAAGAAATCCTAATTAAGCGTTAGCTCCTTCCGGTTTTGGTAACAATACTTTGCGTGATAATTTGAATTTACCTGTTTTAGGGTCAACACCAATCAACTTCACTTTTATTTTATCACCTTCCTTCAACACACCATCCATGTTTTCCAGTCTTCGGTGATCCACTTCCGAAATGTGAAGCAAACCATCTTTACCCGGCATAAACTCAACAAAAGCACCAAATGCCATAATGGATTTCACTTTCCCTTCATACACCTCGCCCACTTCAGGAGTGGCTACAATGCCTTTAATTTTAGCTAATACAGCATCAATTTTTTCTTTATCAACCGCCACAATATCAATATGACCCATTCCGTCTTTTTCCTCAATAACAATAATAGCACCTGTTTCGCGCTGCATTTCCTGGATAATTTTTCCACCAGGTCCTATAATAGCACCAATAAATTCTTTAGGAATAGTTATTTTAACCATACGCGGAGCATGCGGTTTATAATCAGAACGGGTTTCCGTAATCGTTTTCGCCATTTCACCAAGTATGTGCAAACGACCTTGTTTGGCTTGTTCCAAAGCTTCTGCCATCACTTCGTAAGGCAAACCATCCACTTTCAAATCCATTTGGCAAGCAGTAATACCATCTTTTGTACCTGTTACTTTAAAATCCATATCGCCCAAATGATCTTCATCTCCCAAGATGTCGGATAAAATAGCGTAATTGCCTTTATCATCCGTAATCATACCCATTGCAATACCCGAAACTGGTTTGTTCATCTTCACACCGGCATCCATTAAAGCAAGAGTACCTGCACAAACAGTAGCCATAGAAGAAGAGCCGTTAGACTCCAATACGTCAGAAACAACACGAACGGTATAAGGATTTTCTGTAGAAATAACTTGACGTAAAGCGCGCTCTGCCAAATTACCATGTCCTATTTCACGTCTTCCCGGTCCGCGGTTTGGCTTTACTTCACCTGTAGAAAATGCAGGGAAGTTATAATGTAACATAAAGTTATTTTGTCCCTGGTACAAAGCTCTGTCAATAGATTGCAAATCCAGTTTAGTTCCCAACGTAACAGAAGTCAATGATTGAGTTTCGCCTCTTGTAAAAATAGCCGAACCGTGAGCAGAAGGCAAATAACCTATTTCGCTCCAGATAGGGCGAATCTCGTTGGTTTTACGTCCGTCTAAACGCAATTTAGTATCTAATACAAAAGTACGAACGGCAACATATTCCACTTCGTGGTAATATTTTTTTGCCAATGCTTCAAAACCAGGTCCCTTTTCTTCTGCCGGGATAGACTCTATGTATTCTGCAAGCACAGCTTTGAAAGCAGCACTGCGTTCTTTCTTATTCGGGTTTTGAGTTTTTGCAACTGCGTATGCTTTATCGTAAGTTGCTTTAAAAACTCTTTCTTTCAGTTCAGTATCATTGGTTTCGTGGTTGTATTCACGTTTCACCACAGCACCTTTCACTGCTTCTACTTTTGCTTTAAATTCATTGATTGCATTAATTTGTAAACGAATTGCTTCGTGAGCAAATTTAATTGCTTCCAGCATTTCTGCTTCCGAAACTTCTTTCATCTCCCCTTCCACCATCATAATATCATTTGCATTTGCAGCAACAATCATATCCAACGATGATTTCGACATTTCTTCAACTGTAGGATTGATAATTAATTTACCATCCAACTTGCTTACTCTTACTTCTGAAACCGGTCCTTTAAAAGGAATATCTGAAATAGTAATAGCTGCTGATATTGCAAGGCAAGCCAACGCATCGGGCATTGTATTTTTATCTCCTGAAATTAATGAAATCAATACTTGTGTATCTGAGTGGTAATCGTCAGGAAACAATGGACGAAGCGCACGGTCAACCAAACGGCTGATTAATATTTCGTAATCTGATAAACGAGCTTCTCTTTTAAAGAAACCTCCCGGGAAGCGACCTGCAGAAGCAAATTTTTCCTGGTAATCTACTGATAATGGTAAA
>JANYDQ010000268.1 GCA_025363555.1 Bacteroidota bacterium
AACGTTTGGTTAGAATACAATGTTAAATATATGCAGATACCAGTATCTATTTCATATATCTCATCAGAAAGAACAGGTTTGTATGTTTCAATGGGAGTAAAAAATAATTTTATCTTCCATGAAAATTTAAATGGATTTGTAAACACTAATCCTTATGACACAACTAGCAACCAATTTAAGTTTAATAGCATTATTGCATCCTTTCATTTTGGTGGAAATGTGTCTTCTTCAGAAAACCGAATTCGATTTATTTATTTCTTATCGTTGGATACAAGCCCTATATTTCAAAAGAAAAATAGCATAGCAAATTTTAGTTTTTATAATGTCGGATTAAATGTTGCTCTGTTTTATAACTTTAATCTTTGAATAGTTAGTAATGTAAATATTATTTTTAAAGGAACTACAGTAGGTGTTACCACAGATGTAGAAGGAGTATATTCTATTTCTACAATGCTGAAAGTGGACACATTGGTTATTTCGTATATAGGTTACAACACTGCAAAGCGCCCTTTAAAGACTGGGATTTCACAGGAATTAAATATTCCTCTTACGCAAGGTGTGGAACTACAGACAGTTGTTGTGAAGGCGGGAGAGAATCCGGCCTGGAGAATATTAAGAAAGATAATTGCTAATAAAGATAAGAACGACAGGAAAAAATTAGATGCTTATGAATATGAAGTATATAATAAAGTAGAATTCGATTTGAATAACATTAATAAAGCCACCAAACAAATACTTAAACCTTTTTCTTTTATTTTCAATGAAATTGACAGCAGTAATACAAAGGAAAAACCCTACCTACCTGTTTTTATGACAGAAGCGCTTTCTGATTTTTATTACAGAAAAAATCCCCAGACAAAAAACGAAGTAGTAAAAGCAAGCAAGGTAGCCGGTGTGCAAAATGCATCTGTGTCGCAATTTATGGGTGATATGTATCAGAACGTAAATATATATGACAACTCTATTTTGGTGTTCGGAAAAACTTTCATTTCCCCTATTGCGGACAACGCATTACTGTTTTACAAATTTTATTTAATTGATAGCATGTCTATAGATGGGCATAAATGCTACCAGTTGCAGTTTAAACCAAAACGAAAAGGGGACCTTACTTTTTCGGGAAATTTATTTGCAGCTGACACAACCTTTGGAATTAAACGTATAGAGATGAGTTTGGCAGAGGATGCCAATATTAACTTCATTAATACTACAAATGTTATTCAGGAATATACCTACATAGACAGCACCTGGATGATGAAGAAAGAGCGACTTGTTATTGATTTCAATCCGTTTCCTATAGACCAGAAAAAGAAATCGATGATGGGTATCTACGGCAGGAAAACCGCGTCCTATAGCAATTTTAAAATAAACCAACTTCATAACAATAAATTTTATTCACTCACAGAAAACTTAAAAGTGGCTGATGATGCTTTTAACAAATCACCCGAATACTGGAAACAACATCGACTGGATTCGCTTAGTAAAGATGAAAAACAAATATATCACATGGTGGACACCTTGCAAACGCTACCTATTTATCATACCTGGATTGATATAATACAGCTTTTTGCTACAGGATATAAAATAACAGGGAATTTTGAGATTGGTCCTTATTTTAACATGTTTAGCTATAATGCTATTGAAGGGAATCGTTTTCGTTTTGGCGGACGAACAAGCAATAAATTCAGCAAATGGTATGAATTAAGCGGTTATACTGCATTCGGCACCCGTGATGAAAAATTCAAATATGGTTTGGGTATTCGCGCATTTGTTACCAAAAAGCCAAGAGTGCTGGTGGGCATGTATTATAAAAACGATAATGAAATTTTAGGACAAAGTCAAAATGGATTTACCACCGATAACATTCTTTCCTCTGCATTAGCCATAACTCCGTTAAGTAACCTTACGCGGGTGCAGCAAACCTATGCTTATTACGAAAGAGAATGGTTTACAGGATTCAAATCTACCCTTAGTATTTATAACAGAAAGATGACCCCACTTGCTGACTTTCATTATGAATATCAAAAAACACCAACCACCACTGCTTTTTTAGAAAACATAACAACTACCGAAATTCGTTTTCTTACCCGATTTGCATGGCACGAAAAATACGTGGAAGGAGTATTTACCCGTGTAAGCCTTGGAACCAAATGGCCAATTATTTCTGCACAGTATACGATTGGCATAAAAAATCTGTTTGGAGGAAATTATGATTATCATAAGCTGGTAATTAACTGGGACCATTTTATTCGTACCAGGGGATTCGGTTATTTTAATTATGTGATGGAATATGGCAAAACGTGGAAACCTCTGCCTTATCCGCTGCTGACATTGCACGGAGGAAATGAAACATATAACTACGACCCTTATGCATTTAACGCAATGAACTACTACGAATTTGTAAGTGATGAATATGCCTTTATTAAAGGCGAGCATCATTTCGATGGTTTTTTCTTTAATAGAATTCCTTTATTAAGAAAATTAAAATGGCGGGAAGTTCTTGGAGGTAATGCATTAATTGGAAGAGTAAATAACCAAAACAGAAGTTTACTGAATTTCCCTGACCATCTTTACGACTTAAGCAGGGGTCCCTACCTGGAAGCAAATGCAGGGATTGAAAATATTTTCAAAATATTCCGAATTGATGGTGTATGGCGACTTTCTTACTTAGACAATCCTCGAATAACACCTTTCAGTATTCGATTTTCGCTTAACTTGGCTTTCTGATATTTACGACTAAATTACTTCTGCAACAATAAAATTACTTCCTCCAACAAAAACCAAATCATCAGCATCTGCATTTTGTTTTGCAGCGTATAATGCGTCTTTTACGGAAGTATAAACTTTTCCTTTCAAATTATATTCTTTTGCCTTAATTGCTAATTCTTCGGCATCTAAAGAACGGGGAATAATTGCTTTGCAGAAGTAATAGGTGGCTTCTTGAGGTAGCAAATTAAGGATAGAAGAAATATCTTTATCATTTACAACTCCTAAAATAAAATGCAATTTTTTATGCCGTGTTGCATTAATCTGAACAATAACTTCCATTATTCCGGCTTCATTATGTCCGGTATCGGCAATTATGAGAGGTTGTGTGCCCAATATTTGCCAACGTCCTAACAAGCCCGTGTTTGTTATCACATTTTTTATTCCATTGCGCATATTTGTATCGGTTATAAAATAACCTTGCTTCCTTAGTTCGTCAATAGCACAAAGCACGGTTGGTATATTTTTTTGCTGATAGAATCCTAACAATTCACTTTCCAGGTTAGGATACACCACATTTCCCCTCCTCATCATGTCCATTGATAATACCAATCTTTCCTCGTTTTTATGGTGGACATTTTTTGCTTTATAAATATCACTTGCGAAAATAAGTGGTGCGCTTTCTTCAACTGCTTTAGTGATGAAAACATCTTTCGATTCTTCCTGTCTTTCGCCTATAATTATAGGTATTCCGGTTTTTATTATTCCTGCTTTTTCTTTTGCTATTAATTCCAGCGTGTCGCCAAGCAATGATTTGTGATCAAATGAAATATTAGTGATGATGCTTAATTCGGGGGAAATAACATTGGTAGAATCCAACCTTCCGCCCAATCCAACTTCGATAACAGCAATATCCACATTTTCATTTGCAAAATAATTAAATGCCAACCCTACTGTCATTTCAAAGAAAGAAAGTTCCAGTTTGTTTTCTTTTTGGGGAACAATATACTGCTTCACAAAATTTATAACATATTGTTCCGGTATTTTATTACCGTTAATTTTTACCCGCTCTCTGAAATCAATAAGATGTGGCGAAGTATATAAGCCGACTTTATATCCTGCACTTTGAAGTATGGATGCAAGCAAATGGGAAGTAGAACCTTTTCCGTTTGTTCCTGCTATGTGTATGGATTTGAAACTACGCTCAGGATTGTCTAATAATTTACAAAGCTCAATTGTATTATCCAAATTTGCTTTATAGGCGGCACTTCCAATGCGTTGAAACATTGGTAAACGTGAAAACATATAATCCAGTGTTTGCTGGTAATTCATAGTAAAACTCTTAAGAATACGTTTTTCTAATTAAGAGATTGGTATGCTGAACTCGCAAAGACAAAAATTTATTCAAGAGTAAAAACAAATGTCCATGTCCCTCGTTGTTCTTTTGTTCCGTCCGGGCTTGGATTAAACTTTACCTGTTTCACTGCCTGACGCGCTTTCGCAAACAGTTTTGCAGAAGTTGTAGTGGAGCCTCTTTGCCCCGGTGTGGCTTTAATTACCTTTCCGTTTTCATCCACAATAATTTCAACAACCACAATTCCTTCTTCTTCCGAGTCAGTAAGTTTATCAGGTTTTATCATCAACTGTCTTCCTTTCAAATCGTAACCGCCTTTACCATTATAACCGGGTGTATTATTTCCATGCCCTGTTCCATCACCATCTCCAACACCTTTATTACCACCTGTTCCCGAACCTCCTGTGCCTTTATCTCCTTCCCCTTTTCCGATATGATGTTTTTTATTTTTAAGTTGAGCTAATGCTGCCTGCAATTCCGAACTTGGTTTTTCTTCTGCAACCACAGGGGTTTCCGTTTTATTGTCCTTTTTATTCTTCGGATTTGTTTTTATGGCAACATCCGTTTCCGTATCATCAGTTACAATATTAGGCGCGGCATTGTTATTTACTTTCTCACTCTTTACTTTTTCGGCAGGCGTAGTAGCAATATCTTTATCATGATGCCCGCTGCCCCCGGCATCCTTATTGCCTAACCCTTCCATGCCAAGCCCTATCTCAATTTCAGGAACCGGTTTTACTTCAAAAGGCGGAATAGGTGTAATAAATACAATTAAAATAAATAACAAAAACAATAACGAGTGTATTACAAGCGTTAACGAAAGTGCTATGATCTTATTTTTATTTTCTGCCGCTGCTTCCATTATTATTTGGTTGTAGCCTTTGTTGCCAATACCATTTTTACCCCCAAACTATATCCGATTTGCATTACATCCGCCAAATCCTGTATGGACAAAGTGTTATCCAACTTTAATACAATGGTAGGCGATTGAGTTCTTGCAAGTTCTAATTTTATTCCATTTTCTAAATCGTTAAACGCAATGGGTGTTTTATCCAGCACATATTGGTGGTTGGCATCTACTTCCAGTGTAACCTGCTGCTTTGCCATTTGAACAGCTGTTTTAGAACTTGGCAAAGTTAATTTCAACACCGAGGGATTTGCCAACGTTGAAATAATTAAAAAGAAGAGTAACAGAAAGAACATAATATCGTTTAACGATTCTGTACTTACTTCTGCTCCTTCTCTATGTCTTCGTTTTAGTTTCATCTTAATTAAATTGTTGTATTGTTATATTGTTGAATTGTCGTATTGACAAGTTATTTTCCGGGCTCTTGCAGCATATCAATAAATTGAACAGATGCGGTTTCCATTTTATTAATTGTTCTGTCTAGCATTGCATTGAGAATATAATATGCAATAAATGCGAGTAACCCAACAAAAAGACCGGAAGCAGAAGTAATCATTTTTTGATATAACCCCGAAGAAATGACTCCTATGCTTATATTATCAGTTAAGGATATGTCGTAAAATATTTTAATAACACCTGCAATGGTTCCGATGAAACCGAAAATAGGTCCTATTCTCCCAATTAAACTCAACACAGAAAGATTTCTTTCCATCCGGTTTATTTCAAGCTTACCAATGCCTTCCATTGCTTCTTCAATTTCTTTTATTGGTTTACCTATCCGCAAAATTCCTTTCTCCACTATACGCGCTACTGGTGAAACAGAGTTTGTACATAATGCTTTTGCAGCATCCATGTTTCCGTTATGAACATAATCTTTAATATGATTCATAAAGTTATTTTCGAGTTTCGATGCCTTTCGAATAGTTATAAATCGTTCTATAAAAAAATAAACCGTAAGCACCGAAAGTATTCCCATCGGAATCATGATAGGTCCTCCTTTTACAATTAATTCCCATAGTGAAAGCGAATCTTGCTTAGGTGCCACCGGCATTCCAGCCATTGCATTTTTTGCTGTGTCTATTACCTGGTTAGCAGCCACTACGGTATTTGTTACTACTTGCTGCAATAAAACGGATTGAAACATATTTTTATTTTTTTAAGGTTGATTTATACTTTTATTTGCGAACGCTAAATTAATTGTAAGCACAAGACAAATGTTTTAGATGTTGTATAACTTATAAACACAAGGTTGTTTATTAGATATAAAAGTTTGACACAGATTCTTTACTTCAACCTGAATTTTATCGGTAGATTAAATTGCACCCTTACCGGTTCATCATGGTTTTTTCCCGGTTTCCATTTCGGCATTCCCTGCACAACCCTTATTGCTTCTTCCGTACAACCATCTGCTAACCCTTTTAATATTTTAACTTCGTCAACTCCTCCATCCTTTTCTATTACAAATGTTAAATACACTTGTCCTTCTGTTCCTGCCTCCACAGCCATTCTTGGATAATGTAAATTATCCGCCAAATACTGAAACAAATTTCCTTTGAACTCGGGCATTTCACTTGCATTATATACTGGGGTTGTTGGTACTTCCGGTTTTTTCTTTATAATTCCATCAGATATAATATCCGTTTTTGCCACACTATCTTTTCCTTCGGCAGTGCCTGGTTTGTTATTAACCAACTGAACATTTGTTTTTAAATTAGTATCGGGTTTTTTATCAGTTACCACCGGATTCACATTATTAGAATGAGGTTTTAGCACTTCCACTTTCTTTTTAGGTTCCATTGTTTTTGGCTCTGGACGGGGCAATTCTATAGTCATTACAAACACTGAATCTTTGTTTACCACAAAATCTTTTTTAGTTAGTGGCGGAACATTGCTTTTGGTAAAAGCCATTGCAGCAAGGGCAATGAGTCCGAAAAACACGATTGATAACAAAAGAGAAAAACTTACATTACTGCTGTAACCCTTACGAAGAATGTAGGCTCCGTAAGCTTTGTTCCTGTTTTCGAAAACTAATTCATTGAAATTTTCGATGGTTTGATGTTGAGTGTTCATAACATTTTTAGATTTAAGATTAATACTGGCTTCTTACCTATAAGATGCTTATTTAGTCAAAATTCCATAAATAAATATGTTAAATTTTTTCAACTGCTTTATAAATTCTGTTGGTTTGGGTTAAAAACAAGTCCGGGACTTCCACACCCCGAACCTGTTTTTCCAACTTCACCATTCACCCAGATTTACTGTACAACAATGCAAAATACTGAACTGAACACTTCGCTCTCAACATCGTAACCTCGCCAACCCGGAATAAAATTGTTTTTACTCCTTAACAGGTATTTTAATACTTTCCGGCAGTTTTTATGTTTTTGCCTTAACATTTTGTAAGCGTACTCTTAACTTGTGATTTTTTACTTAGGTAGGTAGTCGTGTTCCAAATATTGCGAATTTTACGGGTTTGATACTGTTTTTGATTATCCTTTTACTAATTGATATATTGTATTGTACGTTGATTTTTTAAAAAGGTTTCAATTATTAGCAATTATTTTCTATTTCGCTTTTATACTCATAACTCCCGAATTTGAAAAAGATACACAAATACGGACATTATTTTTCATTTGTATTATACGAGGAGTTTAAGAGCGATTATTAAAAGTTTTTTATTTTAGGTGGTAAGGGGCGCCTCTTTCTTCACCCAAACCGAAGTAGTAGGATAAGCAAAACTACTTCCATGCCTTTCCACAATCTCCATTATTTTATAATTTATTTCTTCGCGCACATTCAGATAAACATCATATTCCATAGTGTCAACAAAATACATCACCATAATATTCACCGCACTGGCATCAAAATCGTGAAGATTGACACGGGTTTCAATTTTATAAATATGCGGATGATTATCTAAATACAATTTCAACTCTTCAATAATATTTTTAAACTGGTCGGGCGTTGTTTCATAAGTTAACCCGATATTAAATTTAGCCCTTCTTTGTGTTCGAAGGGATAAGTTGTCTAGTTCGCTGTCCACCATTTTTTTATTAGGAACAGTAACATAACTTTTTTCTGCTGTCCGGATGCGGGTGCTCCGGAAACCAATCTTTTCCACCGTGCCTTCCACGTTGCCCACTCTTATTAAATCTCCGATAACAAAAGGCTTATCTAAAAAAATAGTGAATGAGCCAAAAAGATTTTCGAGCGACTCTTTTGCCGCCAATGCCACTGCCAACCCACCAATGCCCAGTCCGGCAATAAGGGAAGCAATATTTAATTCGAAAATAGTTCCTAAAATAAAGAAGAAAGAAAAAATAATAATGAATACTTTAATTGCATCTTTTATAAAGGGTACTATCTGGTCGTCTGTTTTGGATGCCGTTTGTTGAGCTCTGTACTTAAACACCACACCGAAAAAATCTACCAGCCGGAGCAGAATCCAGGTGATGCAGGCAACGGTAAAAATTTGAAATAGTTTTGATACTATTAACCGTAGTCCAAAATGCTCAATAGTTACAATATTCCACTGGTCCGGGAAATGAAGGCGACCAAAAGCAAAATAAATGGTGATTAGCAGGATGAGGACTTCGAGTGGCTTTTTCAGTAAAAGGAACAGCTTGTTGTAGCCTACCCCTTTTGAATATTTCTGAAAAAATTTGAATACAAACAAAGCCAATAGTTTTGACAGCACCTTTTTAAAAAGCAGTCCCAGCAATATAATTCCGGTGAACCAGCAAAAAGATTCGATGGTGTTTTCTAAAAATGTACGATGTAAAAATTCCTGTACTATCATATTATTTATATAAATTAAGCGCGAAATAAAACTTTGTTCACATTGCTGTCTTGAAAAAAAACATTAATTATTTCTTTAAAATATTTTGTTTTGAAAAATAATTTTTCAGAAATTTGTAGTATCAAAGTTAAAATTAACATTTATTCACCAACAATTAGTTTGCAAAATCAATTTCATTACAAATGAAAAAGCCAGACAACTCAAAAAAGATTTCTGCCAAAAAAGGCGGAGACAAAGGTAAGGATTCAGATGAATTAAGAAAGCCGGCAAAGCTTAAACCTCTGAAAGAAAAAGAAAAAAAAGGCTGGAAAAACAAACTGGATGATGAGGACGATGATTTTGCTGTGGAAGATGACATTAAGTTTAACAGTACATTAGATGAAGACGATGAAGTGGAGCCATTTTATGATGACGATTTTTAAATAACCGAATAAAGTGCCGCAGGTTCGCAGAGCCGAAAAACATTTTTCTCTTTTAGCATCTACGGCATTTTATTTTTATTCGTAAAAATAAATACTTCCTCCGCAATTATCCCTGTTGGCTCCGGTTACACTTCTCAAACAGTTTATTTCATTCCGCATTCGCAATACTCCTAAAAAAGCAAACACCAACGCTTCTTTGTACTCTATCATTTTTGTATCAGGGATTATCAATTGATGAGTGGTATGCTTTTTTATGCAATCCATTAAAAAAGTATTGTACACACCACCACCTGTAACTATTATTTTTCCTTTCGGTTGGTGCGCCAATGCTTTTGAAATTTGAAAAGCGATGTGCTCACAAAAAGTGCAGAGCAAATCATTTTCCGATAATTCATATTGGTCAATAAGTGGATATATTTTTTTAATTACCCATTCTTTTCCCAGCGATTTGGGTGTATTGGGGCTTTGTTTGTAATACCCAACCTGATTTAATTCATTCAATAAATAAGTGCTCAACATTCCTGTTTTTGCTATTTCTCCATTGTCATCATATTCTTTTCCTATTCCCCTGCAAATAGCATTCATCACAATATTCACCGGGCAAATATCGAAGGCGATGCGCTGGTTGTTATGCTCATACGATACATTGGAGAAGCCCCCGAGGTTTAAACAAAAGTCGTAATCGGGAAATAATAAGCGGTCGCCAATAGGCACCAAGGGTGCTCCCTGCCCGCCAAGCGCTACATCTAAAGAGCGGAAATCGGATACCACCGGCAATTTGCACCTGGATGCAATGGCACTGCCTGCACCTATCTGAACGGTTAACTTTTTTTCGGGTTGATGAAAAATAGTATGCCCGTGAGAAGAAACAAAATCTGCACGGCAGTTATTCTTTACAATAAAATCCGAAACCCGTTGCCCCAGGTATAAACCGTACTCCACATTAGCCTGCTGAAAGGTAAGTGCATCAGTAGTTTCAAGACTTAAAAGCTTTTGTTTCCATTCCTCAGCATAAGGAATTGTTTCGGCATTTACAATTTCGTACCTCCATTTAGTTTGGTCAAAAACAAAACGACAAAAGGCAATATCTAACCCGTCCAGTGAAGTTCCGGACATGAGCCCTATAACGTTGTATTCGTTTGAAGTGATTTTTGACATAAATAGTAGTAAAATTTGAATAATAAATTTACTTTTGCATTTCTCAAAAATAAAACAATTTTAAACATAAAAACAGAATATGTTATTTAATCTTACAGAAGAGCATTTGATGATACAAAAAGCTGCCCGCGATTTTGCCAACGATGTGTTGAAGCCGGGAGTTATTGAACGGGATGAACATCAGAAATTTCCGACAGAAGAAATAAAGCAAATGGGTGAACTCGGATTTCTCGGAATGATGGTGAACCCGAAATATGGTGGTGGCGGAATGGACTGCATTTCCTACGTTCTGGCTATGGAAGAAATTTCGAAGATAGATGCTTCCTGCTCTGTGGTGATGTCGGTAAACAATTCGCTGGTATGCTGGGGCATTGAAACTTTTGGAACGGAAGAACAAAAACAAAAGTACTTACCCAGATTAGCAACCGGGCAAATAATAGGTGCTTTCTGCTTGTCGGAACCGGAAGCTGGTTCGGATGCTACTTCACAAAAAACTTCTGCTATTGATAAAGGAGACCATTACCTGCTGAACGGAACAAAAAACTGGATAACCAATGGGAGCACCGCAAGTGTTTATTTAGTAATAGCACAAACTCATGCAGAATTAGGACACAAAGGAATCAATGCTTTGATTGTAGAAAAAGATATGCCCGGTTTTGTGGTGGGTCCGAAGGAAAATAAGTTGGGCATTCGTGGTTCGGATACTCATTCATTGATGTTTGATAATGTGAAAGTGCCGAAAGAAAACAGAATTGGTGAAGATGGTTTTGGTTTTAAATTTGCCATGCAAACCTTAACAGGGGGCAGAATCGGTATTGCTTCACAGGCATTGGGCATTGCTTCGGGTGCTTACGAACTGGCACTGGCTTATTCTAAAGAACGCAAAGCATTTGGTAAACCTATTAACCAGCACCAGGCAATACAGTTTAAACTGGCAGACATGGCAACACAGATAGAAGCCGCACGGTTGCTTTGTTTAAAAGCTGCCTGGTTGAAAGACAAACACCTGGATTACGGCACTGCAAGTGCTATGGCAAAAGTGTTTGCTTCTAAAGTAGCGATGGATACTACCATTGAAGCTGTGCAGGTGCACGGTGGTTATGGGTTTGTAAAAGAATACCATGTGGAGCGGTTGATGCGCGATGCAAAGATTACCCAGATATATGAAGGCACTACAGAGGTTCAGAAGATTGTAATTTCGAGGGCGTTGTTAAAATAATAAACCTTTCTTTTTCATAAAAAACTCCCTGCATTTAGTTGCAAGGAGTTTTTTGTTTTGTGGAAAGTTTAATTTCCTCTCTTTTCGTCATTGCTTCGTTCCTCACAATAACGGGCATTCCATATTACCTTTATTTATTTACAACTAATTTCTGGATAGTTGTTCCCTGCTTTGTTTTTACAGATTTGTGCTGTGAAAAGATTACCATTATTTAATGTATCGGAAGTAGTAAATGGAACTAATAAATTACTACCTGTACAAACTAAAGAAACAATGCTACCTGTTGTGATTGAGAATAGGAGAGTATTTGGATAAGTGGAAATAAAATTTCCTAACGAAACAGGATACGAACCAACCGGAATTGTAGCCGAAACACTATTTGTCATCGTGTTTATTGCACTAATTGCATTCGAACTTTCATTAGCAACATATACCTTACTTCCATCCTGACTAACCGAAATACCCCATGGATTTATACCTCCGGAAATTGTAGCCGAAACAGTATTTGTTATCGTGTTTATTACACTTACCGTATTACTACTTTGATTTGCTACATAAACCTTTGTTCCATCCGGGCTAACACATACACCCTCAGGTCCATTACCAACTGGAATTGTAGCCGAAGCAGTATTGGTAGCAGTGTTTATTACATGTACCGAATTTCCATTAACAGTCGCAACATATAGCTTTGTTCCATCAGGACTTACTGATATTCTCTGAGGTGCAAGACCCACCAAAAGTGTAGCAATAATAGTATTGCTGACTGTGTTTATTACACTTACTGAATTAACTCCAGAGTTATTGGTTACATAAACTTTGCTTCCATCCGGACTAACGCATATACCATAGGGACCATGAAAACCTGTAATTGTATTCACAACCATATTAGTGCTGGTATTAATTACACTGACTGTATTAACACCGTGATTTGCAACATACACCTTACTTCCATCAGGAGAAACCACTATGCCACCGGGATGAAACAATAAAACAGTGAATTTTTTCCTTCAAAACCTTCCGTAAACCTCTTTTATGATTCAATCCATTTTAGATTCCTCACTGGGTTCGGAATGACATGTTTCGTTTGGGTTTGGGGAGGGGAAGAAAAACGGCTGTGCCGTTTTTCTTCCCCTCTTTTCACACACTAAAATTCTTGTCATTCCGAGCCCAGTGAGGAATCTCCCTTTGAATTATGAAAAAAGGCTGGCTAAAAAAACAAGTCCGAACTAAAAATAAATACCAATAAATGTGTAACCTGTAAAAAATATTCTCTTACTTTTGCAGGGAAACATAATTCGAATTATTTTCAATATAATTCGAATTATATTGCACCGCAATCCTTAATGATGCAATTGTAATCCTTAATGATTGCACCGCTAAGGATGAAGATGTGATTGTAAAGTTATTACAATGCAGTCGTAAAGGATAACGATGCAATCGCAAAGGATTACAATGCAATCGCAAAGGATTACAATGCAAAATAATTCGAATATTATTGAACCGTAATCCTTAATGATTGCATTGCAAAGGAACGCGATGCAATATTATTCGAATTCGGTGCCTTTTCATTCAAAACATAATTAAAAGCCTGTTATTAAGTACATAAATATAACTTTAAACACACCAAACAAATGATTTTATCAGCTAAGTACCTCGAATTTCACATCCGGTTTATGATTCTTGTTCCGTATGTGCACGACAATGCAGAAAGGTTACACCTTCCAGAATCGTTCATAGAGCTTTTAGATGAGCATTGGGACAATTGGGAAGAAGAATTTAACGGTTACATTTCCCCTATCACCCAGCACCTTTCGGACATTAGTAATGAGTATACCACCTGTTTCGAATTTCTTGCCGGGTTGCGGACACGTTTAAAAGGCGATACTACTTTACAACTCAACGCTGCTGATAAAGCATATTTAGAAATAAATGACAAAACAAAAAGTGTGGGAAAAATTCCGGTAACGGACTTTTCTCCTTCGCTTGCCTGCATTTTTCAGACACATTTAATGATTCGGTTTTTTGCTTTCGACCCCAAACATCCGCACAAAAAGAAAAAACCCGAAGGGGCTGGTTTTATAGGTATTATGATTGCCTATACCAACCAAGGCGAGCCGACACCGGCACAGGACGATTACAGAACTCTGCTTCCGGAAAAAAAATCTATTTTTGAAATTTCGTATCCTGCCGATAAAGCAAAAATGATATTGTATATTAAAGTGTATTACATTAGCCCCACAGGCGAAGCAGGTAAAGCCAGCAGGGCAATAATGGTGGAATTGTATTAGTCTGTTTTATTTTTAGGAGTAACGAATTACCCTTCGTCCGTTAGGAGCAAAATATCGGTAGAAAAGAAAGTGAAAACAATTTGAAAGTCCCGTAGGGACGAAATATAGCAAAGGTTTACAAGGTTTCGTGCTCCTTTGGTTCAAAACCCTGACAGGGGCAACAGGTGAACAGACAAACATAAAAGATTTATCCTTAAAGTTTCCCGCCCAGCACACAGGTTTTTTTGTAATGCTTTACAGTGCCTGTTAAATCAAACACTTCGAAGTAAATAATATAAATTCCAATGCGGGCTTTTTCCCTGTCATCATTTATTCCGTCCCAGCTAAATGTTCCTTTTGTTCCTAATAATTCGTTCCGGATTAAACGTTTTATTAATCGTCCTTTACTGTCGTATATATTAATGTTAGCAGTATATCCGGGGCTATCGAAATGGTAATTGATATTCACCACATCATTGTATCCATCTTCATCAGGAGAAAATAGTTCGGGTGTAATTTCTATTGCATCATCTGTTGCTCCTGCATCGTGGTATTGCGAATTTTTAAACCCCGGAGTCCCGAAACCAATATCCTGTGCGGCAGAGTGCCAGTTGGTTCTGTCCTGTGTAGCGCGATTAAAATCAATCCGCTCCAGAGATACTCCTTTGGTAGAAATGAGTAACCCAAAGTGCATGGAAGCGTAATAAGTAAAATTATCAATGATAGTTGTATCTGCCGATAAACATACTGTTCCGCTTGTTATGTTCATTGTTATCATACTGGACACATCCAGGAATCCTTTGGAATTTGTAGTGTTGTATTGACTTTTCACGGCATTGCCATTGGCACTTAACAGTACATACTCCTGCGGAAAAAATAAATATCCGTCTGTTGAAATTATTTTCGGACTGACGATACTATTAGTAATGGTATCAAATTGTGAAAGAGTGATAGATTTTAAATCAATTACTTTTGCTGAACGGTTATAAATTTCAACATAATCCACTCCGCCTAAATTAGGGTCAGCAAGTATTTCGTTTATTACAATATCATTCGGCAAAGCCTGTTCCGGCAAAGCAAACCGGGCGGTGTTATCTCCGCCAATTATATTTCCAACACAATCGGTGACAGAATTAGTTACTGCAATGGTATAAATAATTCCTGTTTGCAATGCAGTTCCAAGCGTTAGTCGCACACTCATAAAATCCGGAGCAATTGGTTTTACAGATACCGGAACTCCAATACCATTGTCAATACTATATATGGAGGGGTTTAGCATGGTGGCACTATCGAGCGGTTCATTAAAATACAATTGAATGGTATCCATTGCCATCACTGAAACACGCACTGCCTGCGGTGGCGCGTTATCTGGATTAGAAGCATTCACAGAGTTGATAGTTCCTGGAGTTCCTCCGGCAGCACTTGTAGAAGCCCGCCAGTTGCTCATTCCGGCACAGGGGTTGGTCGGGTCAATTTGTTCAATGCTCCATCCGCCCCCATTTTTATTTGCATCGCGGTACCAGGCATCGGTGTACGAAACAGTAGATATAGCAATTCCCTGCGCTGATTTTAATGTTAACGTTTGCCCGGTATTAGTAAGCGTTGGGAAACTGGTAACACCAACAATATTTATATTGGAGAAAAAGAATGGAACGGCTACAGGATCTGTAAGTACTATATATCCATGAGGCGCAATGGTTACATTGGGCAAAGTTTTGACAGTGGTGCCTGCTGCAAACGTCCAGTTATTTATATTAATTGAATACACTGTTTTGTTATATAATTCCACGTACTCATTGTTGGGCAAGATATTCAGCACAGGGTCGGGGTCTGCCATAATTTCGTTGATCACTACATCAAATGGTTTGACTTTATAAAAAGAAAAATTTGCAGTATCTATGAGTAGTGTGTTCCCGGAGCAATCGCTCATATTGGTAATTGATACTGTATAAGCCGATGAAGTAATTAACGGTGTGTTCAATGTAAGATAAACACAGGTGAGTGTGGCGTTTACAGTATCTGCCGAAGCAACACCAACGCCACTGTTAATAGTGTAATTAGAAGGCAGAGAAATAACGGACGCATCTATTGCTTCCGAAAAACAAACGTAGATGTGGGTAGAATCAATTACCGTAACACCTGCAATAGAGGGGTGTGTACTGTCTGCTATGATTGAATAAACAGAATTTTGCGTTCCCGGGGTTCCACCGTTTATATTATTAGATGCAATCCAGTTGCTCGATGCAGGGCAATTATTATTAGCATTGGGGTTGATTAGTTCCAATGTCCAGCCACCAGATTTTTTTGTTGCATCCTGGTACCACGCATCAGAATAGGTAACAGAATCAATGTACGCAAGCGTATTGTCTTTTAAATAAAGATGGTCGCCAGTATTATTGAGTGAAGGAAAACTGCTCACACCAATATGGTTTCCATAACCCAAAAACAAAGCTGTATCAGCCGTATTACAAACAATTAAATATTGGTTGGCAGAGAGAACAAAACTTCCGAGTGTTGCGGTGGATGTACCATCGGTGAATTTCCAACCATTCAAATCAAAAGCATTGGTACTTCGGTTATAAATTTCAATAAACTCTACAGCCGGAACATTCACCTGCGGAGTAGGGTCAGCCATAATTTCATTAAAAATAATGTCTCTAAATGTTGCACCTGCCACCACTGTGTAAGTAAAGTTAATAGTAGCAGTTGCAATTGCGTTAGCACTTAAATCCTGGACATTGTTAACAGTGAGTGTATTCAAAAGCCCGTTAGTAAAAGCAGTTGAGAAAATTAAATGAACCAAACTAAAATTACCGGCATCACGGGTAGCGACTGATGGATTTCCTAAACCGTTAGTTGCATTATAATTAGTAAGTGTTTGCGATGTAGTTAAATCAACCGCTTCATCAAATATAACATTTAATTGAGTGGAAGAAATCACTGTTGACGAAACTATTGTTGGTGGTGTAACATCAACTATTATTGGACCATTATAAAAATTATCGAAATAAAAATTATGACTATTACTAATGGTATAAACTGTAGCAACGCCAAAATAACTTGTAGTGGTATAAGTGTTATCAGTTCCTGAAGCCTCCAGACCATAAGCTGTTCCACCGGCAGGGTCAACGTATAAACTCCACAAACCGGCAGCATCGCGGGTAACTCTGACCCCGATTGAAAAGGCAGCAGCAATTTGTGCATTGGTTCCCCGGCAAACAGAAGTGCTTGTTGTTCCCGTTTGGCGAAACAATTCAACTGCATCGTTACTCAATGCTTCACCAAACTGAAGGTAATAGCCATTCAACGAACCTTCCAAATTTGCCTGGTTGGATGCTAAATACACTCTTCCGTAATTGCTGGTGGAAGGGGCAAAAGATTGTTTAATATAAAAACTCCATTCTGTATTGTTCAGAGAAGAAGCCGGGCTTGGGGTGGAAAGATAACTTGCTCCTGCAATGGTATTATTAGTTTGCAATTGAAATGTTGCATTAACGGTGAACTCTGTTGCATCACCACTCCAAATGGGATTAGCAGTAAAATCTCCATCACTGAAATTGTCAGTTACCTGGGCGATTGCAATGCCCGAGATGGAAAGTAAAAAGTACAGAATGTATCTCATAAATAGATTTACTTTGTGTTGTAAAAATAAATAAATAAATTGAATGAACCATTTTTTAAATAGAATAAACCTGTATGTTTGCAGCCAAAACAAATTAGGATATAGAAGCCATTCAAAAGGTTTTATGAAAGAAATATATATTTGATAAATGAATAGCAAACCATAGTGATAAAATATCACTACTAAACGACTAATAAATGACTTATG
>JANYDQ010000286.1 GCA_025363555.1 Bacteroidota bacterium
CGTTCCGCCACCGCAAAAAAATAAAACATATCCCTGTATTCACGCATTAAAATAGTAGCTAAACTGTTATTTTTAATACATTTGTAATTATAAATGAGAAATGCTATGTGTTGTGGTGGGACACTACAGAATAATCGGAACGAGTGAAATACACTCGCTCCTGCAAGGGGAAATAAAAAGAGAGGCAATGCAACCGCTCAAAAAACCAACCGCAAAATTGCCTCACATTTTATTTTGCCCCACCGCAACCGCACCGATTGAAATAACTTCTACATTAATTCCATTTGCATTTGCCTTCTTATTTTCTTAACTTTGACCAATGATTTCAAAAAATATCAACATACTTTTTGCCGAAAACGACAAAGACGATTGCATGCTTTTCAAAGAAGCATTAGAAGAACTCAAACTCCAAACCACACTCACAACTGTGGATGACGGAGAACAACTCATGCAACTGCTCGCAAAAAATCAAAATAAACTTTTTGATGTTCTTTTTCTTGACCTCAACATGCCGCGCAAAAATGGTTTCGCCTGCCTGGAAGAAATAAAACGCAGCGAACAATTAAAATCACTTCCCGTAATTATTTTCTCAACATCGTATGACCAAAGCAATGCAGACCTGCTTTACAAAAATGGAGCGCAGCATTACATCTGCAAGCCCGCAGATTTTTCTGAACTCAAAAAAATAATTCAACAGGCGCTTATGCTTACATGTAATAATGAGCATAGTCGAATCACACAACCACCCAAAGAAAATTTCTTGCTCAATAGTTTAAAAACAATTCTTCTTTGACATGAAAAAAACTCCCGCCAAAAAAAAATCTCCTGATAAAAAGTCCCCCCCCCCGCTTCGCGGAAGGCGGGTGTGGCTAATTCTTTTCCCGTAGTTGCTATTGGTGCATCAGCAGGAGGATTAGAAGCTATGATGGAATTATTAAAGCACCTTCCATCGGAAACGGGCATGGCATTTATTTATGTGCAGCACCTTAGCCCCGACCACAAAAGCATGTTGACTGAAATTTTGTCGAAGAAGACAAAAATGAAAGTGCAGGAGATTGACGACATGGATAAAATTAAACCCGATAATGTTTTCGTTATTCCATACAATAAAGGAATTGAAGTAACAGACGGGCACATAAAATTAATTCCGAGGTCAGAAACCAGCATTGCAATTTCTATTGATGTTCTTTTCTCATCTCTTGCTGAAGCACAAAAAGAAAGAGTTATCGGAATTATTCTTAGCGGAAGCGCAAGTGATGGAACAGTAGGTGCCAAAGCCATTAAACAATATGGCGGATTAACTTTTGCGCAAGACGACACTGCAAAATTTACAAGCATGCCCCACTCTGCAATTGCCGCAGGTGTAGTTGATTTTATTTTATCGCCAAAAGAAATTGCACTCGAACTGGAGCGGCTAAGCAAACATCCTCTTATAAAAACCATTGGCGCAAAAAATGATAACGATGATTTAATTGATAATCACAATCCCGATTTAAAAACTATTCTTAACCTGTTATATAAAGCCACAGGTGTTGATTTCGGTGTGTATAAAATGAACACCATTAAGAGGCGCATCATTCGCAGAATGTTGCTGTATAAGATTACCACACTCAAAGAATATGCAAAGCTGCTTACCAAAAAAAATGAAGAAATAGATATTCTTTACCAGGATTTGCTTATTAATGTTACCAGTTTTTTTCGCGATACAGACACGCACAAATATTTAAAAGAAAATCTTTTACCCAAACTGCTCAAAAGAAAAAAAGCGGGAGAGTCGTTGCGAATATGGGTGCCTGCATGTGCAACAGGCGAAGAAGCCTATTCCATCGCCATGATGTTGCTTGAAATTCAGGGCAGTGATACCACCAACGTACCCGTTTCAGATTTTTGCAACCGACCTGAGTGGTGCAGCAATAAGCAAAGCACGCATTGGCATTTACACCAAGCAGGATTTAGATACCGTTTCGCCTAAGCGCATCCAGCGTTTTTTCACAAAAACAGAGGGCGCTTTCCGTGTCAATAAAGCCGTGCGCGCACTATGCGTGTTCGCCCAGCATAATATTTTACGCGACCCGCCTTTTTCGCGCCTCGATTTTATCAGTTGCTGCAACCTCTTTATTTATCTGGATAGCGAGGCACAAAAAAAAGCAGTCAACACTTATCATTACGCTTTGAACAACGATGGATTTTTAATGCTTGGCAAAGCAGAAAACATCAGCCAGTCAGCTAATCTTTTTACAATTTCAGATAATAAGTATAAAATATTTTCGCGCAAAATAAATTCCTCCTCACAGCGGCTGCCAGAACTTTCGCCCCGCCTTGCGCAGCAAAATGTAACTAAAAAAAATGTTCCGTTAGTCCAACGCAATAAAGCACAACAAAACTTTGTGGCTAATCACCTGGTGCTCGACAATGCTATTGATGCCGTGCTTGTTTCGGATTTTATGCCTGCAAGTGTTGTTATCAATCACCAGATGGAAATTGTTCAGTTTCGCGGCACTACCGATTCATTTCTGACACACCCAAAAGGCAAAGCCACTTTTAATATTTTAAAAATGGCACGACCTGAACTTGCTTTTGAATTGCGGAATACAATTTCAAAAGTCATTAAAACAAAACAGCGCATTCGCAAAAGCGGAATTGAACTAAAAATAAATTCGGCAGTACGAATTGTAAGTTTAGAAATTGTTCCGCTTGCAATAGAATGGAACGAACCCCTGCTCCTTGTTCTTTTCACCGAGCAGGAACAAACAGAAATTTATTCGCATCAAGCCAATGGCGGAAAACATAATTCGCTTGCAAAAGACCGGAGGATAACAAAATTAGAACAGGAATTAGCAACAGCACATAGTGACGCGCTTGCTACCTCACATGAGCAGGAAGCATTTTCTGAAGAGTTGCAAAGTGCCAATGAAGAAGTAGTTTCGAGCAACGAAGAATTGCAAACCATCAACAAAGAATTAGAAACTTCAGCAGAAGAAATAGAAAGTGCCAACGAAGAACTCACCACCACCAACCAGGAATTGCAAACTCGCAACGACCTGCTTAATGAATCTTATGAATATTCCGATGCAATCATTAGCACCATGCACGAACCTTTTGTTGTTTTAGGAAAAGACCTTCGTGTAAAATTTGCCAACCCTGCATTCTACAAAAAATTTCGTGTTACCGAAGAAGAAACCGAAGGAGTGCTTTTATATGATTTGGGCAACAAGCAATGGAACATTCCGGCACTGCGCGAATTACTTGAAGACATCATTCCAAAAAATTCCACATTCCATGAATACGAAGTAAAGCAAACCTTCCTCAACATAGGTGAAAAAATAATGTTACTCAATGCAAGCCGTGTTATTCAGAAAGTACACCGCGAACAATTAATACTACTTGTTATCGCTGACATTACCGAGGTAAGACACCTCTTAATAGAAAAGGAACTGAAAGAAAAAGAACAGAAAGAAAAAGAAGCTGATGATCATAAAAGGCTATCCGCTTTACTTGAAGAAACAGTTAAGCAACGCACAAGAGATTTAATAAAATCCAACCTCGACCTTGAAAATAAAAACAAAGAACTCGAAGCATTCACCTTTATTTCCAGCCACGATTTGCAAGAACCTCTTCGCAAAATACAAACCTTTGCAAGCCGCATCCTCGAAAAAGAAAATAAAAACTTATCTGATAACGGAAAAAATTATTTCCGCCTTATGCAGCAATCAGCAGAACGAATGCGGCAACTCATTAAAGATTTGCTTTCTTTCTCCCGTATCACTGCTGCCGAACGAAAATTTGAAAACACCGACCTCAATATAATTATCAAGGAAGTAAAAGAAGATTTTAAAGAAGAACTAAAAGAAAAGCACGCAACCATTGAAGTTGCTCATCTATGCCAAGCCAATATCATCCCATTCCAGTTTCGGCAAATGATGTACAACCTTATTGAAAACGCACTCAAATTTTCAACTCCCGAAAAACCGCCACACATAAAAATAAAAAGCCACATTGCCAAAGGCATAAAACTTAACAACAAAAAGCTATTTCCGCAAAAACAATATTGCCACCTATCCGTTACAGATAACGGAATTGGTTTTGAACCTCGCTACTCCGAAAAAATATTTGAAGTATTTCAACACCTTCACCCAAAAGATAAATATGAAGGAACAGGCATCGGGCTTGCCATTGTAAAAAAAATAGTAGAGAATCATCAGGGAATAATTACGGCACATAGCAAATTAGGCAAAGGCGCACAGTTTGATATTTACATTCCTGCATAGTAAATGGAGAACTACCCCGCAGGCGCGAGTTTGTTTAACTCGTGTCTATTATATGGTGGCGTTCCGCCACCGCAAAAAAATAAAACATATCCCTGTATTCACGCATTAAAATAGTAGCTAAACTGTTATTTTTAATACATTTGTAATTATAAATGAGAAATGCTATGTGTTGTGGTGGGACACCACAGAATAATCGGAACGAGTGAAATACACTCGCTCCTGCAAGCGATACACAAACCCGTCATTGCGAGGAACGAAGCAATCTACCCGTCATAGCGAACTTGTTTAAGACCTCACCCCCTGCCCCTCTCCGAAGGAGAGGGGTGACGTTTCCTGAAGTACTAACTGTTTTTACTCTCAATCTCACTTCTTACCCCCTTCGGAGAGGGGCAGGGGGAGGTCACCCGCTCCTGCAAGAGATACACAAACCCGTCATTGCGAGGAACGAAGCAATCCACCCGTCATAGCGAACTTGTTTAAGACCTCACCCCCGACCCCTCCCCTTTCTTCAAGGGGAGGGGAGC
>JANYDQ010000034.1 GCA_025363555.1 Bacteroidota bacterium
TTAATGAATCTGTTTTTTCAATTAACCAATTTGAAAACTACTTTTTGAGGGAGGACTATTTAATAAAAGTATATTATACTGACGAAGCCGGAACTACTCCTGCCACTATTATTACTTCCACTCATTGCATCAACACCATTAAAGGGCTGAAGCGGGAAACGAAGTACTGGTTTAGTGTAACCTACGTGAAAGGACAACAACAATCGGAAGCATCGGAGCCGGTGTGTATAATAGTGAACTAAACGGGCTTTGGAAAAGTTACCCGGGTGTAGGTAGTGTAAAATCAAATTTGTTAACTTTCTAAAAGTTGTCAAATAATAAAAAAAATCCCGTTCTTGAAAAAGGCGGGATTTTTTTTGTTTTTGTATCTATTATTCTGTGGCGTCCCGCCACTATTGCTTCACAAATTTTTTTCTTGCAATTCCTTTTTCTGTCCTCACCTCCACAAAATAAAAGCCATTATTGTTCATTTTTATTAAAAACAAAACCACATATCACAAATTTTATTTTGTACCCTCATACGAAAAACCCCGCCTTGAAAGACAGGGCTATAAATATAAGCCTACAAATATTTATCATTTATTGTTAGTAATAACTATCTTTTTTGTTATACAACCTCTTTCGTAACAAACTTTCAAAAGATAAATTCCTGATGGCAGTTCATCAAAAGGAATTGCCACTTTATTTTCAGCTTTAATTTTTGTTTCCATAATTGGTTGTCCCAAAAAATTTATCAAATATACTTTCAATTCCTTTTCTAAAAAAGATTTACTAAATATTAATTCAATCTTATTGTCTCTAACAGGATTAACAACGCCAAAATTGTCTTGATTTTCTGATTCATTGTTATAATTAGTTGCATTATTTAACATATTACCAATTGAACTTATTAATTTATCCACTATAGCATTAGCTTTACTTCCATCGGGTAAATTAATACCTGAAGAAGTAACCGTTAGACCTGAATAATCATATCCCGCTTCAATTATGTTATTATTTGTATGAACCAGCGTATCATTGGAAATCGGACTTCTCCCTACATTACAGCCATCTTCAATAAAAGCCCAAAATTCGGAGCCGGAATTGGCGTCAAATCCTGGTTCTAACGTAACGCTGCCTGATGTTCCGCCAATATAGGTGGCTCTTGCACTAGTATTAATAACCGTAGCGCAGGAGTTTGTTACTTCTTCTGCAATTTTATCATTTGCAGAAGAAGTACCGGAATAAGAACCACAGGCATTTGCTGTGGAACCTCCTGAAATGGCGGGGACAATATAAACTTCTTTAGTTTTGCTTCCGGTAAAACAAGTATTTCCAAATTCATCTTTGGTTGTCACATTTAAGGTTATTTCTCTTTCGCCAGTTGGTGCAGATGGAAGCGATATAGGACCCCATAATGAAGAAGGAGAAATTCCAAATCCAAAATCCCAGGATGCATAATTATTGTACTGTGGATTTCCTGGGAAAGAATAACCATAGTTAGTACTTAAATTTAAGTTCGTTTGATTAGTAATGGACACATTATGATAACAATTATTATTCATTGAAAAATCAACATCAGGTGCATCTGTATAAACAACTAGAAAAAATGCAGGCGGGTGGGAGGACAAAGGGGGTGAGGCGCAACCATTTGCATCTGTTATTATTAATTGATAGGTAACTCCAAAATTAGGAGAAGCCGTAGGTTGTTCTGCAATGCTATTGTCCAAACCCGTTGAAGGATACCATTGATATGTAAATGGAGCAATACCATGTACATGAGGTATTAATGTTATTCCTTGTCCGTTTATGTTTATACATCTTGAGGCCACACTACTACTACCGCTGTTTGAACTAATGGTACCAACATAGACCGGAGGTGAAACACTTCCAATAGTTACTTGAACCGGTGAACTCGGACAACCATAAGCATCCTTCATAGTTAAAATTGGAACAGCGGGATCATAGCCTGATGGGTAAAAATTGCTATAATAAACATTATATGAATGACTACTATTGGATGTAAAATTACCTGACCCCCATTGATAAGTATAAGGCGGAGTTCCGCCCGTTGCACTTCCATTAAGAGTTATCAAATCTCCATTGCAAGCGCCAGGAATATTGGGACCTTCATAAGCAATTGGTGAAGCCGTTGGGTCTGATATCACATCTATTTGGTCAGTTGCACTACAGCCATTTAAGTCAATTACAGTAAAATCATAAGTAGTTGTAGAGGGAGGGCTTACAACTGATGTCCATTGATTTCCATTAGGCGTACCACCTAAAATTGTGCTTCCTTGTTTCCAAATCATTGTTTGACCGGCATTACTTGTTGCGGTTCCAATAAGGCTTACATCCCCTCCGGGGCATCTTGTAATATCAGGACCGGCATAAGCAACCGGGTATTGATTGCTTACCGTTATAGTTGCAGTAGCAGGTGTTCCTACACAGCCATTGGCATCAGTAACTGAAACAGTATAATTATATACACCCGGAGAAGATAAAGTTGCATGTGGGTAATAAATATTAGTAAAGTCAAGACCTGTTGAAGGCGACCAACTATAATTATATAATACATTAGTTGGATAGCCACCCGTAGCAGCGGTGTTACTAAGAGGTTGAGAAT
>JANYDQ010000398.1 GCA_025363555.1 Bacteroidota bacterium
CTATAGCTTTTTTAAAATTGTCCATCCCTCCAAATTCATTAAGTATTTCAATGGGATTGCCTTGCTGTGCAATGGGTTCAACAGAGCATTTTGGCAAGGCGATATTAATGAAATAAGTTGTTGTCATTTTTTTGAACAACAAATGTAATAATAAATATAATTAAGGCGGGACGCCTTGTTAAACCGAACGTAGCCTGAGGCTACGCTCAACGGGGGTCTTCATACCATTCATAAATTTCTTGACTGTCGTCAGGGTTCTTCAGCACTTGTTCTTCAATCATTTTGTTGAAAGAGTCCTGTTGTTTTTTTATATTAAACCTATTGTCGATAATATACTCTTGAAAGGATTTAATTTCAGATTCAATTGTCCCCCGATGATATTGTAAAAGCATCGGTAGAACCGGTGAAGGTTTGAAAAGGTCACGAATTGATTTTGTTTCGTCTGTCATAATTTAATTATTAATTGTTAGAACTGTCGTGTCGTTAAAATGGCACATAACTTATTTATACCCGAAGTACTTTCCCAAAAAGGTTCGGTAATCCCCCCAATTTCGGGTGGTAAACCGTACCTTTTTTATTTTTCATGGTTCGGTAATCCCTCCTGCAAATGTATAACTATTATATAATCCCAAATCATCAAAAAAGTTTATTTCATCTTGTTTACAAATATACTTCCTTTTACAAATGACGGATGCCCGGTACCGCAACCTAAATTTACCAAACGACCTTCGGCTAACACGATAATATCTTTTTTATCAATGGAGTATTTGTCCACAGTGAAAATGAAACAGCATTATTAACAATATATGATGTTTCAGGCAGAATTGTAAAACTGCAAACATTTACTTCTGAAAGTAAAACAGCAATAATAGATGCAACAGAATTGAATGCTGGGGCATATTACTACGAAATTAAAGCAGGGGAAAGCAAAGCAAAATCTGATAAATTAATAATTATAAAATAAAAAAACTCTTCTTATCATTCTTTACTTCACCCCTCTCCTTTGGAGAGGGGCAGGGGGTGAGGTCTAACAGTGTACTATTAATTATTTTCGGCTGTTTTTTAGACAACTTCTAAGGGATAATTGATGTAACATAAAACAGAATCTACGGAGCTTAATTGATTGGGCTTTTACAATTACTACAAACAGTTGACCCTCACAAAACGAAAAAATCCCGCCTTTTTCAAGAACGGGATTTTTTTATCATTTGACAAGATTTGACAACTTTTAGAAAGTTAACAAATTTGATTTTACACTACCTACACCTGCATAACTTTTCCAAAGCGCGGTTTAGTTCACTATTATACACACCGGCTCCGATGCTTCCGATTGTTGTTGTCCTTTCACGTAGGTTACACTAAACCAGTACTTCGTTTCCCGCTTCAGCCCTTTAATGATGTTGATGCAATGAGTGGAAGTAATAATAGTGGCAGGAGTAGTTCCGGCTTCGTCAGTATAATATACTTTTATTAAATAAGCAAAACCAATTGCCGGTTTGCACCTGAAAATAACACTTCCCTGCTCTTTTCCATTTTTTACAGAAGTAAACGGCAACACTTTTTCACCCACTTTTTTGGGTTCTAATCCTGCCAGCATAATAATTTTTTCCGACTCTTCGGGTTTGTTTTCCAGCAATACATAAGTAACAAACAGCACCAGTTGTTTAATGCGTTTAATAAGTATTTCCCGCAGTTGTATAACCAGGTCTTTGTACTCTTTGCCGGGAAAGTCGGGGCGGAATTTCAGCACACTCTTGTTACTTTCCGATGCCTCTTCCAGGTTTTCGAGGGCATCAGTACCTTCTCTGAAATACTCCTGGTTCATCAGTTGTGCCAGCAACAATTTGTCTGCCAAAGCTATCAACTTTAATGTGCTCTGTTTTTCCAGGTCTAATTTTATATGTTTTCTTTTCATTTTGTTTTTTTGTTTTAATTTTCTTGTATTCCTGTAAAAATCATCACCACCCACCGGAACTGCCCGGTGATGTGGTGATGAAAGAAAGGGATTACATTACTACAATGGTAATAATATTGCTCCAGGCACTTCTGCCTGTTTTGGAAATGGAACACCAGCGAAACGAATATGGAGTGGTGCTTATTAATCCACTTACCGTGCGGGTTGCACTTGGCAATATGCCTGCCGAAACATAACCTGCATCTGTATCGGTTGCTTTTTTGTACTCAAAATCGTAAGCAGTAGCATGTTTCACTCTCCCGGTAAACATTTTTACCTGTCCGGGTATAGTGGTGTTACGAACGGTAAATATACGTTTGCCACGAGGTGTAATTCGTTTCACTCCCATTCCGGAGCTTAGTGCAACTTGTTCTGCTGTACTGGCATCTGTATTAGCAACAGTTTGTACATACGCCCGCAGGGTGCTCATGGATAGCAGCAAAATGCGAAGCTTTACTTTTACCAGTGCTTTTGCGGCTCTGCTGCCGTTTTGTGCTGCCGCTGCCGTAGCTTTCAAGTCATCTTTTTCTAAACCTATACTTGCAAGGCTTGGGTTGGGAGTTGTAAAATTGGCATTACCTGCCATCTTCGACAAGATAGATTCTACCGTTTCTACTACGTTAGCTACCGAAAGCCTTGATAATTTTAATATTACCGTTATTACTTTTACTATTATTGTGTTCATTTTATTTATGTTTTTATTGTTAATTATTTTATTAAAAATTGATCTGTTTTTTATTCTAAAGGTTATTCCGTATTACCGGAACTGCGCCATGCTCCATAACTAATGTTTAAAGAACATGGGCAAACTTACAGGCTTTGCCTCACTATATTAGCACGAGATTTAAACATAAACCTCCGGACAGAAATGCAAACAGAAGGCTTCATTGTTTGAAGATGCTGTAGCATTGTTTGAGGATTGTGTTTCATTGTTTGAAGATTCTGTATCATTGTTTGAAGATAACGTTTCATTGTTTGAAGATTCTGTATCATTGTTTGAAGATTCTGTATCATTGTTTGAAGACAACGTTTCATTGTTTGAAGACAATGTTTCATTGTTTGAAGATTCTGTATCATTGTTTGAAGATAATGTTTCATTGTTTGAAGATTCTGTATCATTGTTTGAAGACAACGTTTCATTGTTTGAAGATAATGTTTCATTGTTTGAAGATTCTGTATCATTGTTTGAAGACAACGTTTCATTGTCTTTGAATAATGAATTAGCAAATTCAAATAAAAAAATAAAAAACACATAACAGGTTTCTGTTTGTTTACACTTATATATAGTATGTTTTTATTTTTTAGCATGGCAGTCAAATTTTTTTTAAAATAAATACCTTACTTTTCTCCTGGTTGGAATAAAAATGTTGGTGCTTTCTATCATTGCTATCACCGTGTAGTGTGTGTTTATAATTCTAATAAGCTCATCCATTGTGGTTTCTTCGGTTAGGTTATAACCGTTTAAATTCAGAATTTGAATTAATTTTTCTTCTTCCATTATTTTTAAAAGTTTTAAATAGTAGTTATTTTAAGAGGTTGCAAATCTCTGCAAAAAAGAAATGCGCGTTTGTAATAAAAGTCTTATTACAGTTCAACATACTACAAACAGGGGGTTCTAACGAAAAGAAAAATAATTAACAGGCAAATAATCAGTAAAACAGCAGGAAAATGCAATA
>JANYDQ010000006.1 GCA_025363555.1 Bacteroidota bacterium
AATTAAGGGAGGCAAAAGTACAAACAAAAAACGCCTCACAATGATGTGAAGCGTTTTTTATTAAATATAAATATATTGTCGTTATTATTTTGGTCCTAATCCTTGAGGGCTACCCACACGAGTCATCGCACAACGGAAACCTAACCAATCAGTTGATTGACGTTGGTCGAGATATCTTCTTGTGCCAGGAACCATCCAATAGGCACGATCGTGCCAAGAACCACCTTTAAATACACGGGCTTTATCATTAATCATAGAAGTACCTGTTGCTGCATTTAAAGTTGGAGGATAATCATACATACCACTGCTTTCAGGTTTACCAGCTGCATTAGCATCGTATGGATCAAGCCAAGTGCCACTAACCGGGGCTGTCTGGGATTTAACATCACCATCTAAATAGTTGATGTTATCTGCATATTTGTAATTTCTTCTTTCATCCAAATTATCATCAGGTACGGCAATACTTACATCTCTCCATCTAACCATTCCAGGAATACTTATAATATTGCTATCAGCATCATATCTAATGGTGTCGTTAATCATAATTCCATCGACATCACGAAGTTGGGTTTTGAAAACATTTCCACGGAAAGGTCGAAAGTCTGATTTATCTTCAGGAGAAAGCGGACGATATACGTCCATTACCCACTCACTTACATTTCCTGCCATATTATATAAACCATAATCATTAGGCCAATATGAATATACTGGCGTGGTGACATCACCGGCATCGTTCAAAGCTCCTGCAATTCCCATCATATCTCCTGCACTGCGTTGAAAATTTGCCATTATTTTTCCTAAATATTTTTCGTCAGGATTACGTACACCATGGGTATTCCAAGGGTATAATCTTCTTTCACTTATTTTTTCACCTTCGGAATTTCCAATCAAACCATAAGCAGCAAATTCCCATTCCGCTTCTGTGGGTAGCCGGTAACGTGGTAAAAATATTCCGTCTTCCATTCTGACTAAACGGTCACCGCCATTCGGGTCTTTAGATGGGATAGGAGCAACCACAGTTCCCTGCCATTTACCTGCAAGGTATTGGTCTGTATTGAAATAATCATTCTCCGTTGGAGTTGGGGCATTACCCAAAACACCTTCGCGAATTAAAATAAATTCGTTTACCCTGTCTGTTCTCCATGCACAGAAGTCGGACGCCTGCAGCCAGTTAACACCCACAACTGGATAATCTCTGTATGAAGGATGACGTAAGTAATATTCAACATAAGGTTCGTTGAAAGCTAAGCGGTCTCTCCACACGAGGGTATCGGGTAATGCTTTCTTAACAACATCATAAAAATTTGCTGAAAACACGCGAGAAGTCCAATGCAGGTATTCCAGGTAATCGAGGTTACGCACTTCAGTTTGGTCAATGTAAAAAGAAGAAACAGATACTCTTCGGGGAATTGCATTCCATTCGTAAGTTACATCCTGTTCTGCTCTTCCCATTGTAAAAGTTCCGCCTTCAATTAACACTAACCCAGGTCCAGTTTCTTGTTCTTCGTAAGCAGGAACATCAAATCCGCCATTTTTGGGCTCGTTATATTCCCAAGCGGTAACAGGCGATCTTTCTTTACTGCAAGATGCAAGAGATAAAATCGCGGAAAACAAGATTAAATTACTTGATACTTTTTTCATTAGTTTTAATTATTGGTTAATACTTCAATTGATATAATAAGGCGTTTTTGCAAAAAAGATACACTAAAATTAAATATTTTTAAAAAGAAGGACAATTAACTGTTCTTAGTTTTTTATGTTTGGGTTTACATGCCAATATGAGCCCGAAAGAAATTTCGTGAGAACCTGCAGTTGCATTGGTAAGTTTGGAAGTAGTAATATCATAACTATAACCTACTTTCCATTTGTGTTGCTGAATACCTACCAAAGCAATAAAGGAATCCTGATTACGATACCATAATCCTCCAACTACTACTCCTTTGGTAAAATATACACCCAAATTCAGTTGCTGGAAATCTTTTTGTCGTTGATATAATATATTAGGAGAAATAGTTACTTCATTTTTCTTATCGCCAATTGCAAATACAGCACCAATATGTCCTGTTATTTTTAACGGAAGTTTGCTGGTACTTATTAATCCTTCGTCGGGCTGAGTTAAGTGATTGGCTGCAAAACCAAAAAAGAAACGCTTAGTATAACCTAAAACACCGGCAGAAAAATCAGCATTTGCTTTTTTAGACCTTCCGGGTACTTCTCTTGTATTATAAACAAAACCCATTCGTTCATCAATCATATCTCCGAAAGTAAGTTTGCTCCAATCAATACTCTTTTCAAAATAAGTGGCTTGAAAACCGAATCGCATGGAGAATTTTCGGCTTACATTTAATAAATAGGAGTAAATACCGCTAACACTAAAAGTGGTTAATGTTCCTTGCCCTGCTCTATCGTCATAAACAAGTAGCCCCAAGCCGCCTTTAATAGCGCTGAAATGCTGGTCATAGGAAGCCGAGTAAGTAACATAAGTACCCGAAATTGCAGGCCACTGATTCCTGTAGTTTAAAGAAAATCTGGGGCAGTTGGCTGAACCGGCAAAAGCAGGATTCAAATAAATCGGATTAGCATAAAATTGTGTGAATTCAGGGTCTTGAGCAAACAAAGAATTTCCAAATTCAAATGAAAATATCACAATAAAAATTAAAACAATACGTTTTAAGGTCATAATTTTTTTTTTAGTAGAACGCAATTATACACAATATTTCTTAAAAGGGTTCGTTTACCTTAATTTTTTTTTTATAGCTTTAATTTTTAAGAAAACCCGATTAATTATAATAGCATTATACTTAATTGGGATGCAAATCTATAATAAAAATCTGTTATACACAATATATGAAGGTTATAAATTTCATTTTCATTTTATAAAGTAATTGCTGAATCATAATGTTTTCAATAGTTTTAGGGCGTAAATATGAAGAAATAATTGTGCGAATGATTTAGATGAAATTGATAAAAAAGGAATATTTTTAGTGTAAAACAACTCTTTTGAGTATTTTAAACTTTTTTTTGTTTTCAAAAACACACTCGATTTTAAAAGAAAATTATCATTTCGATTTATTCTCTTTAAAAAAAATATTATTCAAAAAAAAATTGATTCCGAGAAGGCAAAAAGAAGGATGATTAAAAAAATATTTTTTAAAAAATGCGTGCGAATCAAAAAACTTGCTTAAATTAGCCGAGCGAAATAACAAAACCAAAATGTTATCCAATTATTAAAAATTAAAAACATAGCTATTTGAAACACCCCTACCCTCATTAACAATCACTATTAACGGCAGTTTGCTGTCAAAACATTTTTCGTTCTTTATTATTTTTTATTTGAAATTTTTAAATTTATTCGTAATTCCTGTGGAATTACTAGATGAGAAAATTGACATTAAAATTATTATTTCTTAGTTTTTATATAAACAGATAGTTTAATATAAAAACTAAGAAATAAGAAATTTAATATTGATTTTTGATTTAAAAATGTAGTGCATTTAACTCAATAATATATTGCCAATTTTAACTAATTTTGAACCTTTAAATTATGAAAGCTATGAAAAGTCCAATTATCCTGTTTTTAATTTTTGCATTACAAATAATCTCTTTTGGACAAATTAAAAATCCGGGGAAAATAAATTCTACTGATTACCAAATTCATTGGCAAAAGCCGTTGATTCAAAAAATGCCCACTTCAGAAACCAAAAAATTTTTGACATTTACTGGAGCACAATATAAAATAGACGAGGATCTTTTGCCAAGTTTCAGCCAACAAGTTACTTTATCCCCCCATCAGAATTTTTTTGTGGAAATAATAAATGGTTCTTATGAACCTTTATCTGAAGAAGAGGCAATCTTAATTAATAACTCTAAAAAAATAACTAATCAAATAGTGGTAACAACCAATATCATTTATGTTAAAAAACAACCAAGAGGTGTTGTCAATTTTATTCCAATCAGAAAAAATAGTAATACGGGGAAATTTGAAAAACTGGTTTCATTTGATTTATCTATAAGTAAGAATAGCTCCGAAAAATCAACATCCCGGTCACTTCATGCTTATGCACCGCATTCTGTTTTACAAAGCGGTAAATGGTATAAAATTGCAGTTCCAAATGATGGAATTTACAAATTATCATATCAGTTTTTGCAAAGTTTAGGTATGAATGTAACTTCCATTGATCCGCAAAACATCAGAGTGTATGGTAATGGTGGTGGGATGCTGCCGGAAGCATGTATAACATCTCGTGCAGATGACCTGGTAGAAAATGCTATTTCCTTTCAAGGAAATACAAATGCAACTTTTGACGCAACTGAATATTTTTTATTTTATGCTAAAGGTCCAAATTCCTGGACTTATAATAATGCTTCCTGCCCAAAGTTTAAGCATGAATTAAATATTTATGCTGATTCATCCTACTATTTTATTACCAGCGATATGGGCGCTGGCAAGAGAATCCAAACACAGCCTTCCACTTCTGCAACAGTTACGAATACCGTTACCACTTTTGATGACTATGCTTTTCATGAAAACGATGACTTGAATTTTATTAAATCCGGAAGACAATGGTTTGGAGAGTATTTCGATAATATTGCTTCTTATAATTTTTCTTTTTCTTTTCCTAATATTGATATGAGCAGCCCGGCAACAATTAAGGCAAACATTGCTTCTAAATATACAGGCAATTCTACTTATACTATCAATGGAAATGTAATTTCAATTGCACAGTCAACTAGTGATATTTATGCAATTACCGGAAGTACATGTTTTTCAAATAATCCTTCAGGGCCATTGGTAACAGTTAACATTACAAAACAAACCGCTGATGCTATCGGGTGGCTTGATTATGTAGAAGTGAATGTAAGACGTCAATTATCAATGAGCGGAAATCAAATGATATTTAGAGATGCTCAGTCGGTTGGTTCAGGAAATATTGCTCAATATTCTATAGCAAGTAATACTCCAATTCAAATCTGGGATGTTACCGACCCAACAAATGCTTATTCACAATTATCGATAGCAAACAATGCTACTTATCAATTTACATTACCTTCTGATATATTAAGGCAATTTATTGCATTTACAGGTTCGTCTTACAACACACCAACTGCTATCGGTTTGATAGAAAACCAGGATTTACATGGATTAACTAATAAAAATTTAATAATAATAGTTCACCCCGATTTTTATAATGAGGCGATGCAACTTGCCGCTTATCATGAGAACACTGATTTAATTACATCAAATGTAGTTACCACTAATCAAATTTATAACGAATTTTCATCAGGCGCGCAGGATGCTACCGCTTTGAGAGATTTTGTAAAAATGTTTTATGACAAGGGAGCAGATCCAACTGAATTACCAAAGTATTTATTATTGTTTGGTGATGGGTCTTATGATAATAAACACCGGTTTCCGAATAATACTAACTATATTCCTACTTACGAATCCGTGGAGTCGCAAAGTTTTACAGGTTCATATGTTTCTGATGACTTTTTTGCTTGCCTGGACGACAACGAAGGGAATATGACAGATGGCATAGATGCTGTGGATTTAGGCGTAGGAAGGTTTCCTGTAAAATCAAAAGCAGAAGCACAAACGGCACTTAATAAAATTTTTGCTTATAAAAGAACAGGAGTTCCGCCTACTCTTGCAAGTGCAGCTAATTCCTGCTCCAGTTCCACCACAGGTTCCCCTTTTGGCGATTGGAGAAATACCTTATGTTTTATTGGTGATGATGAAGACGGTGGCTTACACGAAGGCGCTACAGGACAAGGTGCAGACCAATTAGCTCAAATGGTTATTGACAGTGCTAAAGATTTTAATGTAGATAAAATTTATTTCGATGCGTATGTTCAGGTTGCTACTCCAGGAGGAGACCGTTATCCGGATGTTGCTGATGCAATCAATAAGCGGGTTGAAAAAGGTGCTTTGATTATGAATTATACCGGTCACGGAGGCGAAGTAGGCTTAGCACACGAAAGAGTGGTAGAAGTTTCACAAATCAATTCGTGGAAAAACATTAATAACATGCCTTTCTGGGTTACTGCAACTTGTGAATTAAGCAGGTTTGATGACCCGGAGCGCACATCAGCAGGAGAATACATTTTTCTAAATCCAACAGGTTCGGGTATTGGTTTGCTTACTACCACCCGCGAAGCATTTGCAAGCCCTAATTTTGTAATTAATACCAATTTTTACAATGTTGTTTTAACACCTGTCAATGGCAAAATGCCTACACTTGGTGATGTGGATTTTTATGTAAAAAATCATACCAACGGTAATAACAGTTATGGACGTAATTTTACTTTGCTTGGCGACCCTGCTATGACTCTCAATTATCCTAAATTGGATGTTTCTACGGATACTGTGAATACCAACCGCGTTACTTCAAACAGTTCAGATACCTTAAAAGCTCTTTCCAGGGTTACGGTGAGCGGTTTTGTAAGAGACCATAACCATGCAATTTTAACTAATTACAATGGGGTGCTATATCCAACCGTTTTCGACAAGCCACAGAATATTACCACCCTTGGGAATGACCCTACAAGCCCAATATGGACTTTTAAACTTCAGAAAAATGTTTTATTCAAAGGAAAAGTAATTGTAACCAATGGATATTTCAAATTTACATTTATTGTTCCTAAAGATATAGCCTACCAATATGGAATAGGCAGAATAAGTTATTATGCGGAAAACGGAAACGAAGACGCCAACGGATATTACGAAAAAGTAATTATAGGCGGCTCCAATGCTTCTGCTGTAGCAGATATAGTTGGTCCGGAAGTAAAACTATATATGAACGATGCCAAATTTGTGTTTGGAGGAATGACCAATGAAAAACCGGATTTGTATTCCATATTAAAAGATGAGAATGGAATTAATACAGTGGGCAATGGGATAGGGCATGATATTACTGCTGTTTTGGATGGAAATACCACTAATTCCTTGGTATTGAATGATTATTATCAGTCTGATTTAAATAGTTATAAATCGGGTTCTATTCGTTATCCTTTTAATGACCTGGCTGATGGCAAACATTCTTTAAAGTTAAAGGTGTGGGATGTGTATAACAACTCTTCCGAAACCTATACAGAATTTATAGTTGCCAAATCGGCTGAACTGGCTTTAAGTCATGTGTTGAATTATCCAAATCCGTTTACCACCCGAACTCAATTTTATTTTGAACAAAATCAATGTTGCCAAACACTGGACGTTCAGATTTTGATTTTTACAATATCAGGCAAACTGGTTAAAACCATTGACCAGTTTGTAAGCACCCAGGGTTTTCGTTCCGACCCGATTGAATGGGATGGGAGAGATGATTATGGTGACAAAATAGGAAGAGGTGTTTATATTTACCGGGTGAAAGTAAAAAACAACGATGGTTCCAGTGCCGAAAAATACGAAAAACTGGTCATCTTAAATTAATCTGTTTAAATACAAAAAAGTTCACAAACAAGTCTCCTTCCCTATTATAGCGGAAGGAGACCCGGGGGGGTGAGGCTTAATAAGCAAAAGGATTTATAACTAAAATTTTATTCAAAAAAAATTAATAATTAATATATGGTGAGACTTTACTTTTTTATTCAAAAACAAACTTTTAAAATGAACCCGATAGCAATACAAAATTCGTTTGTTACACGTGCCGAACTTTCCGGTAAGTGTACCGAATTTTTGTTTGCCTGTTAGGTAACATCCTTATTTAGTTTAACAAGAATAAAAAAGTAAGTTGAATAACATTAATTATTAATTTAGCACCCCCAAAAAAATGGAACGAATGAAGGAATCAAGCATTTTCAAAAAAACAACTGCAGCAATTGGACTAATTTTAATTTTGACCAACTTTGCTTTTGCACAATCTACTAATTATAACACTTTAGCCGGACAACAGGTAAATTCTCATTTAAACACCATAACCACTGCGGTTCCGTTTTTAATTATTACTCCCGATAGCAGGGCAGGAGGAATGGGAGATGCAGGTGTTGCTTCCTCGCCCGATGTAAATTCCATTCACTGGAATCCATCCAAATTAGCATTTGTAGATAAAAAAATGGGAATAGGCGTGTCTTATACTCCCTGGCTGAGAGCGTTGGTTCCGGATATTAATCTGGCTTATCTGTCATTTTTTTATAAAACAAAAAAACGCGGAACTATTGGAGCTTCGTTGCGTTATTTTTCATTAGGCGATATTACCTTTACCGATGCCAACGGGACTATAATTGGAAATTTCAGACCCAATGAATTTGCTGTAGATGTGGCATACGGGGTAAAACTTGCCAAAAACTTTTCTGCCGGAGGTGCTGTTCGTTATGTCAATTCTAATTTAACAGGCGGAACTTTTGTGGATGGTTCGGCTACAAAAGCGGCTCGTACCATAGCGGTAGATATTTCTGCACTTTGGAGAAAAGAAAAAATTAAACTTGCCGGAGGCAAAAAAGCCACTGCGGCTATAGGTTTAAACATTTCCAATATTGGTGGAAAAGTATCTTATTCTAACAGGGGCGGAAGAGGCTCTAACGATTTTCTGCCCATCAATATGCGTTTGGGCGGGTCTCTTACTTTTCAAATGGACGAGTATAATTCTATTTCTATTGAAGTGGATGCTAATAAACTGTTGGTGCCTTCTCCTCCTATTTATAAACACGATATTGTAATAGATGCTAATGGTAACCAGGTGGACCACGGAGTGAAGTATGATGCCAACGGAAATCCTGAAATATTGCTTGGTAAAGACCCTAATCGTGGAGTTACGGAAGGAATGCTGGGTTCGTTTAACGATGCACCCGGTGGAGGCAAAGAAGAATTGCGCGAAATAAACTATGCTACCGGGCTCGAATATTGGTACAATAAATTATTTGCCGTAAGAGCCGGTTTCTTTTACGAAAATCCTTACAAAGGCAATCGCCAGTTTTTTACCCTTGGTGCTGGTGTAAAGTATAATGTGTTTGGTTTGGACTTTGCTTATCTTATCCCGACTCAACAACGAAATCCGCTTGAAAATACATTGCGGTTTACTCTTACTTTCGACTTTGATGCCTTCAAAGCTCAGAATGATGAAAAAGCTGAATAAATTGTTTACATATTACAAATCTTTACAAATTTACAAATCGAAACAAATACGATGCGTGAACACCAGGATTTGTAAATTTGTATTTATTCGTAATTCGTAAAATGAAAATACGCGTTGGTTTTGGTTTCGATGTTCACCAGTTGCAGGAAGGAAAAAAACTGTGGCTGGGCGGTATTGAACTCATTCATACCAAAGGAGCAACCGGGCATTCGGATGCTGACGTATTGATTCATGCCATTTGCGATGCCTTGCTGGGAGCAGCCGGAATGCGCGACATTGGTTTTCATTTCCCTAATACTTCTTCCGAATTTAAAGACATTGACAGTAAAATTTTACTGGAAAGAGTGATGGATATTTTGAAAAAAGAAAATTATACCATCGGAAATATTGATTGCACATTGGTTTTAGAAAATCCTAAAATAAATCCTTACATAGATAAAATGAAGCAAACTCTTGCTCCTATTTTAAATATAGAAACAAACGACATTTCCATAAAAGCTACTACCAACGAAACTATGGGATATGTGGGCAGGGAAGAAGGAGTTTGTGCTTATGCAGTTGCATTGATTCAGCGCTGATTACCACAGAATAAAACCGCTAACCGAAACGAAACCGGATTTTGCTAAAATGGGGCATAAAAAAAACACCCCTTCATCTTTCTTTTACGATTGACGAATGAGTGTTTTAAAACGCTCCGGGAAGAGTTTTTTTTAAGGAACCAATACGCTTACCTTGTTAGATATTGGGCTTGAGCCGGCAGGATTTACCGAAAGCATACGGATTTCTTTATCATCTCCTCTTAACAATCCTCCCACCTGCCCTTTTTTGGCAGTATCGTTTATAAGGATAATATTGACAGGTTTACCTGCGGGATTTACAGTAAGCGTTAATTTTTTGCCATCCTGCGTTACCGCTACTTCACCTGCAGGCGTTACCAGCACAAAAATGGAACTTGCATGCACTTTGGTTGTACTGCTATAATTAATAGTTCCCGAGCCGGCAGTACCTCCTTCTGCATTCACTTCCATTTTTTCGCCCACTGCAGCCGTAGCACTTTCTATTTTGGTTGAATGAAACCCGCTTATTTCCACAGTGCCTTTATCACCCGCAGAAACAGTGTTCACATCTCTTCTCAATTTATCAATAGCAGGCATAAATGTATTTTTAACATACGTATCGCGGTCGGTAATAGCGGCAGTGTTTCCACCATTGGCGGCAGTAATTTTGAGTTGCAAATCGGCATTAATGGTTGTAAATGATGCCTGGGGAATGGGTGGTGCTGTAAAAATAAGGGGTTTAACATAATACCCGCCAAGCAGGTCGGCTCCCAAATCGTGTAAATGCACAGGGTCGTATTGTTTGTACTCCTGGTTGACTGTTGATTGTAATTTGCTCATAAGTTTTGGTTTTTTTGGTGATTAATAATTTATTTGTGAAGCAAAAGTATATTTTTTTTAGCATAAAACAATTTTTAATTCATTTTATTTGGGGGTTTTTTTTTAAAAAAATAGGGAAACATTAATTTAACATTAGAAGGTTTTTATGTGCCTTTCGGAAAGGTGAGCGTTCTTTTCGGAAAGGCGAGCATTCTTTTCGGAAAAGAGAGCGTTCTTTTCGGAAAGGTAAGCGTTCTTTTCGGAAAGGTGAGCATTCTTTTCGGAAAAGAGAGCGTTCTTTTCGGAAAGGTGAGCATTCTTTTCGGAAAGGTGAGGGCAAACTTCGGAAGAATGCGCTAAAATTTGAAAAGAGTGAGTTTTTGGGCGATATTTTTGGTACATCGTCATTGCGAGCTTTTCGCGAAGCAATCCCATGCAGGTTGAGATTGCTTCGC
>JANYDQ010000039.1 GCA_025363555.1 Bacteroidota bacterium
ATTGCAGAAGGTTTAGCATTGCGAATTACACAACGAAAAGTATCCCGTGTTTTATTTGGAAAACGAGTAGTTACACTTGATTTGGCTTCGCTGGTGGCAGGTACCAAATATCGCGGACAGTTTGAAGAAAGAATGAAAGCAGTGATGAATGAACTGGAAAAATCTCCGGATGTAATTTTATTTATTGATGAGATACATACTATTATAGGAGCAGGAGGTGCATCCGGTTCTCTGGATGCTTCTAACATGTTTAAACCTGCCCTGGCGCGTGGAGAAATACAATGTATTGGTGCCACCACTTTAGATGAATACCGTCAGTATATAGAAAAAGACGGTGCCTTAGAAAGACGTTTTCAAAAAGTTATTGTGGAACCTTCCACTCCTGAAGAAACCATACAAATTTTAAATAACATAAAATCAAAATACGAAGATCATCATAATGTAACTTATACTGATGAAGCCATTAAAGCTTGTGTTTCTCTGTCTGCTAGATATATTACCGACCGCCATTTGCCTGACAAAGCAATTGATGCCCTGGATGAATCTGGTTCAAGGGTTCATATTACTAATATTAATGTACCAAAAGATATAGAGGATATAGAAAAAAAATTAGAGGACATTAAAGAAGAAAAAAATAAAGTAGTCCGTTCGCAAAAGTATGAAGAGGCAGCACGCCTTAGAGATACCGAGCGTACTTTACTGGAACAATTGGATATTGCTAAAAAGAAATGGGAAGAAGATAGTAAAACTCAAAGGGAAACGGTAACAGAAGAGGATGTAGCTGAAGTAATCGCAATGATGACAGGTGTTCCTGTTCAACGGGTGGCGCAAAATGAGGGCGATAAATTGGTGAAGATGGCTGATGTTTTGCAGGGTAAAGTTATAGGGCAGGATGATGCGGTGAAAAAGGTTGTAAAATGTATTCAGCGAAACCGTGCCGGTTTAAAAGACCCCAACAAACCAATAGGTTCATTTATTTTTATGGGACCAACAGGAGTTGGGAAAACTCAATTAGCCAAAGTTCTTTCCAAATATTTATTTGATAACGATGATGCCCTCATCAGGATTGACATGAGTGAGTACATGGAAAAATTTGCTGTGTCTCGTTTGGTGGGAGCCCCTCCGGGATATGTAGGGTATGAAGAAGGCGGGCAACTTACTGAAAAAGTAAGAAGGCGTCCTTACTCGGTAATCTTGTTAGATGAGATTGAAAAAGCACATCCGGATGTTTTTAACTTATTATTGCAGGCTCTTGATGACGGACAAATGACCGATAGCTTAGGACGCAAGATTGATTTCAAAAACAGTATTATTATTATGACTTCTAATATTGGTTCCCGCCAGTTAAAAGAATTCGGACAAGGTGTTGGTTTTACCACCACTGCTAAACAGGATAACCAGGATGAGAACTCAAAAAGTATTATGGAAAATGCCTTGAAGAAAGGGTTTGCCCCGGAGTTCTTAAACAGGCTGGATGATGTTATAGTATTTAAACAATTATCCCGTGAAAGTATTCATAAAATTATCGATATTGAACTGAACAGTTTATTCGGGCGCATCCATGAATTAGGATATACCATTAAAATAAGCGAGGAAGCAAAAGATTTTGTTTCTAACAAAGGGTATGACGAACTATATGGGGCACGTCCTTTAAAAAGAGCCATTCAATTATACCTGGAAGACCCTCTTTCGGAAGAAATTATAAATTCGAAAGGAACGGGTGCTAATAAAACTCATTTGGCTGAAGGAGATTTATTAGATGTTAGCTTTGACAAGGAGAGTGAAAAAATTATTATAAAGATTGTTAAACCTGTGAAGGAATCAAAACCCAAAAAGAGTAAAAAAGAAGAATAAAAAAAGGAATCCCGCACCGTGCGGGATTTTTTTTTATTTTTGCTTCAACTTTCTATTATTTCTTTCCTTTTGTTTTCTTGAACTTAATAATTCCATCACTGTCTTCTGTTCTTTTTTCCATCACTACAATATGCCCATTTTCTTTAAGAATCATATCATACGTGCTCAAATTCTGAATAACCACAAGGTAATAAAACAAATCCCTGTTAGGGCTTTCCACTTTTTGAGCCTCGTCAATGCTGTAGGTATTCAATATCGTCCCGAATTGTTTTGACAACGAATCTTTTATTTCCTTTGGTAACTCGGACGAATTCATATAATAATCCGTTTCTAACCATTTTCCCGTTGCATCAAATAATGCTGTCATTTGGGTTTTCAGAAAAGTGAATTCTACCTGGTAATTATCATATTCCATTTCCCAAGTTGCTTTTTCCGCAGTAGAATATTTATTTTTAAAGGTTGATGCAACTTCTGCAGGAATATCTTTGGCAGAAATTTTTTGGGCAACAACAGTATTGCCTATTAATAAAGCGAGAGAAGCAATTAAAATATTTTTCATAATTGTTAGAATTTATTTCCCGTAAAAGTAGATATTTTTTTTATAATTGATAATAATCATTAACATAAAATATTAAAGTATAAATTTGTACTTCCATTTTATGAATCAGTCGCCTTCCAAAATAAAACACGACCCCTATGCAGCTTTGCGTATAAAAGAGTTCCGGTTTTTCATGTGCACCCGTTTCTTTTTAACCATCGCCATTCAAATGCAAAGTGTGATTGTGGGCTGGCAGATATACAGCATCACCAAAGATGAATTGTCTTTGGGGCTCATTGGTTTGGCAGAGGCAATTCCTTTTATTATCGTTTCCCTGTTTTCCGGGCATGTGGCAGATACCATCAGCCGAAAAAAAATTATCCTGGTTTCCACCTTATTTCTCATTGTTTCTACTTCCACGTTACTTTATTTTTCTTTAAAAACTTCTACTGTCATTCAAACTTTCGGCACCACTCCGGTTTTTATTGTAATTGGCTGCATCGGCATTATACGCGGTTTTTTCTCGGCATCTTTCTCCTCCTTTATGTCGCAAATTGTTCCACGGGAGTTGTATGCAAACTCTGCCACCTGGAATAGCACGGTTTGGCATGTTGCTTCTATTATCGGACCTGCTATGGCAGGGTTTATTATTGCAATTAGTTTTTCTGTGGCTTACCAGGTCAATTTAATTTTGATAATTATTTCCATTATTACTTTACTATTTATTGCTTCCAAACCACTTCCTGAAAAAGAAAAAGCAGAAACGCTGAAGGAAAGTTTATCCGCAGGTATTAAATTTGTTTTTAAAAATCAAATTATTCTTGGTGCCCTTTCACTCGATTTGTTTGCCGTATTATTTGGTGGAGCGGTGGCTATGCTGCCTGCTTATGCTGATAAAATTCTTCATGTAGGTTCGGTTGAATTAGGTTTTTTGCGTGCTGCTCCTGCTTTTGGTGCGGTGCTCATGGCAATAATTATTGCCTACCAACCACCTACCCATAATGCAGGGCGAAACCTTTTTCTCGCCATTGGTGCATTTGGTATTGCTACTATTTTGTTTGGAATTTCCACTAACTATTATTTATCGCTCTTCTTTTTATTTTTAACCGGGGCATTCGATAATGTGAGTGTGGTTATTCGCCATACCATATTGCAACTCTCCACACCCAACGAAATGCGAGGAAGAGTTTCTGCGGTGAACAGTATATTTATTGGTTCTTCTAACGAGATTGGCGGATTCGAATCAGGAGTGGCTGCCCGCGGAATGGGTTTAAAACCTTCTGTGGTTTTTGGTGGAATTATGACTATCTTAATTGTTGCGGCTACTGCCAAAATAGCTCCTAAATTGCGTAAAATGAATTTGAACGCAATTCAATAACCTATTTTTTTTGATTCAACAACAATGAACTCCCATTTCAAAAACATTTCTTTTTCAAAGGCCATTATGTGGTTGCTTGCGGTCGTCATGCTTTGGACTTTCATAAGCCTGAAAAGATGGGGACAGGCAGAAACCAAACAAAAAATAATTGCATGGGATGTAACCTCCTACTATTGTTATTTACCTGCCACTTTTATTATGCACGATGTTTCGATGGAGTTTACCAGGAGGGCGGCAGATAAAAGTTACGAAGAAAATCACCAGTATTGGTACCAAACCGCCCCAAATGGCAGCAGGGTGATAAAGTTCACCATGGGTATGGCGGTAATGTATTCGCCTTTCTTTTTTATTGCCCATGCTGTTGCCCACTTATTCAACTATCCGCCAAACGGGTTTTCCACTCCTTACGAATTTTTTATTGCACTTTCCAATTTGGTTTATTTGTTCATCGGATTGTTTTATCTCCGAAAAATTCTACTTTCATTGTTTACTGAAGTAATCACCGGCATCACTCTTCTTTGCATAGTGCTCGGCACCAACCTATACTATTACACCACCACAGAACCTGCCATGTCACATGCTTATTCATTTGCCATAGTGTCTGTGTTTATTTACCAGGTTATAAAATGGCATACATCACCCACCCTGCAAAAATCCATTGGCATTGGTTTTTTGTTTGGTTTAATGGTGCTCATTCGCCCGGTCAATGCCATTCTTCTTCTTTTCCCTTTGCTATATACTGTTTACTCAAAAAAAACATTCATTGATAAAATGAATTTATTAATAAGCAAACGGAAAAAATTGCTGATAATGGGCATTACAGCTTTCCTTGTTTTTTTTCCTCAATTAATTTATTGGAAATATTTAACAGGGCAATGGTTTTTCTACAGCTACCTAGAGGAACATTTTTATTTTAATAATCCTCATGTTTTACTTGGCTTGTTCAGCTTTCGTAATGGCTGGTTAATTTATTCGCCAATTATGACTTTCTCATTAATCGGAATTGTTTTTTTATTTCAATCAAAAAAGCAATTTTCAGTTGCCACTTTATTATTTACGCTTATTAATATTTTTGTTTGCTACAGCTGGTGGACCTGGTGGTATGGCGGAAGTTACGGAAGCCGCCCCATGATTGACTCTTATGCACTGCTCGCCATACCATTGGCTGCTTTTTTTGAATACCTGTTCACCTATTCAAAAAAAGTTTTTGCTGCCTTTCTAATTGTTCCTGTTCTTTTAATTTCTCTAAATTTATTTCAAACCTACCAGCGCAGAACAGGAATTATCCATTGGGACAGTATGACAGCCGGTGCTTATCGTAAGGTTTTTCTGAAATCGGAACTATCAAACGAAGATATAATGGAGCGGGAAAAATTGCTCGTTCACCCAGATTACGACAAAGCCAAAGCCGGAGAGGAGGAATAAACCGTTACTCGTCTTTATATTTTCCAAAACGAATCACAAAACCAATATAAGGTATGCCTACCAACCAGCCTTGTTCAAACAATGAAGGTGTGTTCACAAAACCAGCATCCAGTGTAGATTTTTGACCCATGTATCGGAATGCATACGAATAAAACACCTCGTAATGTTCATCAATTTCTGAAATGTTTTTACGTGCAAAAGGATTTCCGGTAACATTCACCATCCAGTTTTCAGTAACAAGTGCAAACTTTTTTGCAACCCGTGCCATCGCATTTACGTTATAGACCGGCTTCTTCATCTGGTCTGTTTTGTCTTTATTATCTACAATGCCATATCCAGCCCCTAAGGTAATGTTATGATCATAGTTTCCGAGCGTTACTAAACCAAAACCAAGCCCGATACCAACATTGTGGTCATCAATTTTGAAAAAACTATTCCCAAGTAATATTCCGCCAGCAATATTTACATTTTTAGCCACTTGTACTCCTAATTTAGTATCTATATATGCCCCGAAAGGACCTGCCAATCCGCCTCCAAGGGTTACATTGTTGGTTATTCCAAATTGAACAGAATTGCCGATACCATATATGTTCTGGTAATAACCTTCGCCTTTTTTTAACTGGAACGCGGAAGGGGCAAACAGGTAACGTGTCGAATTCGGATTTTTGAACCAAATGCTTCCTTTATTGGATACAGTTGCATCTTCAAAATCTCGTATGTTTTTTATTTTGGAAGCCGGCAAATTAATTGTGCCCAAATCCTGCGTTTCAATGATGGTATATTTATCGGTCTGGTTCAGTATTTTTCCCGAAATAATACTTCCGTCATTCAAAGTAATTACTCTTATCGCATTGCCATTCTCCGGTTCCATGGTTTTTATCGTAGCGCGCATTATTTTTTTCTCGCCAATATTATTATCCAGAATCACTACTTCTGTTTTGTTTTGACTAATCACCCTGCCTTTCAACCTGCTTCCATCGTTTAGCGTAACCACATAATGGGTACTGGTGTAAATTGTCTTGTTTTCAGACAAAGAAGTATTAGTATAATAATTGTTTGGTTGATTAAAATTATCGTTCATTCCGTTTTGATAATGTATCATTACAATTTCCGATTTATTGATAGTGTAAACTGGACCTGATAAATTTTCCTGTCGTTTGTACTTCACCACATCCGATGATATTTCAATAATTTTTGAAATAATCTCATCGTTGTTCAGTTTAAAAATAGTGTCTTGTGCATTGGTGCTGATGTTCATCATTAAAGCTATTGCAACTAATGTGATAATACGAATTTGTTTTTTCATTTTGTTTTTTATTTTAGAGCCTCACCCTCTCTCCCTTTCCCAAAGGATACGGACAAAGGAATGTACTGTTGTTATTTAATTTTTAATTATTGATTTAAAATTTAGAAATCAGAATTTCCTTATTAGTATTTTTGATTATAAATCCGAACTGCTTCTTTGTTTGCTTTTCCGCGATTGCGCTTAAAAATTCCTGAAGAAATAGGACATGCAATGGCTGTCAGAGAACATAATCCTCCTAATGCAATAATGGTATTATCATTCTGTTCACTCCCTGTCGCCATTGTAATAAGTCCGGTAATGCCAAGCGGAATGGCGACAAAGCCTATAAACTGCAATCCATGACATTTCTTTGATTTTTTTATTTGCACATTTATGTCTTTATCATTTTCACTCAATAAAAAACTATAAATTTCGAGCTCGCTCATAAAATCTCCCTGGTAACGAAAATGGTGATTGTTTCCCAATGTTTCTATTTTAGTGGAATAAGTAACCTGGCGTTTTCGAACATTTAAATCCACAGGGAGCTTATGTTTTTCATCCACATATTCTTTTGCAGGTTTTTCAAAAGTTTGTTTCATCCCGGTAGAAAATGAAATCATTTTTACATCCGAGTTTTTTTCTACGTATAAAGGTCCGTCTTTAAAATCGAAACGATGGTAACTTATCTCGTCTCATTTTATTTCACCTATTGTAGCAATAATTACAATACCGTTATTTTTATAAATGGTATCCTGGGATAAGCCAACTATACTGATTGAGTTTAAACAAAGCATTAGCGATGTTCTTCTCAATTTAGTTTTACTTTTTTCATTTGGTTTTTCTTTAGAATTTAGTTTTTAGAATTTGAAACATTACATAATTAGGAATTGTTAATATGAAATTTTAATTGTAATTTCTTTGACAAAAGTAGGCTGTTTGATGAGGGTTAAGAAACGGATATATACTTGCATAAATTGGATTTGTGACGATTGGCGCAAAAAAAGTAAGTGTGAAATTGGAACAGGGTAGAAATTTGCATTATTTGCAAATACATTTTGTACTTTTATCGAATATTGCAATCATCCTTCATTCAAAAAGTATTTTTTAATTATTTATTATGACAAAAAACTTTAAAAAATCTGCTCAAATAATTTTCATGCAGCGAATAAAAGAATCGTCGCCCAAAAACATTTCCTTTGTGGACGATTTGGCGGATATACTGAAAGTGAGCAACGACAGTGCTTATCGAAGAATCAGGGGAGAAACTCAGTTAACTATCGAAGAGATTTCCGTTATTTGCAAACACTTTAAAATTTCTTTCGACAATTTTATTTCCAACATGGACAATAGTATTGTTAGCTTTTCTCATCATCAACTCAACAGCCATGTTAACACGTTCAAAGAATATTTGTCCGACATGAAAAAAAATATTGAAGTGATGATGAAGTATCCCGATGCCCACCGCAGGATTATATATGCTGCTGAAGACATCCCGGTTTTTCAAAATTTTGCGCATCCTTTTCTCACCGCTTTCAAAATATTTTACTGGAACAAATCTATTTTAAATGCCGAAGGGTATGAGGACAAAAAATTTGAAACCGCCCATATTGACAAGGAACTCCTTGAAATTGCAAAAGATATTTACCATTGTTATTCTAAAATAGACACTATAGAAATATGGAGTGACGACACCGCCAACAGCACCCTCAAGCAAATCGAATTTTACTGGGATTCAGGGGCTTTCAAGACCAAAAACGATGCTTTGCAGGTATGCGAAGAATTGAGTTTGATGTTTGCCCGTATCAGCAAGCAGGCGGAATTAAATATAAAACTCGATGCCAACAATAAGCCTGCAAGCCTTCAAAAAAACTACGAGCTCTATCATTCAGACGTAATGATTGGCAATAACTGCGTTATGACCACGATGGGAAACCTTAAGGGCACCTACATTTCCTACCATACCTTCAACGTAATGCTCACCACAAATGCCAACTTTTGCAACGAAACCGAATTGTGGCTCAAAAACCTGGTGCGCAAATCCAACCTTATTTCCGGGGTTGCAGAAAAGCAGCGATACCTTTACTTTAAGCACATCAACGATATGCTCAAAAAACTAATGGAAAAGATAGAGAAGGAGAAATGATGCAGGAAGGAAAAAAAGGGCGAACTGCACACCGACTGCCGAGGATACTCTGGTGGTAACTTTCGGAATTACTAATGCGAAGCGTCTATAAAAAATGAATGCAATGGTTTCACTACTTTTATCATCAAATATTATCATTAAAAAACCCGCTTCAGCAAAATGAAACGGTTTTTTTTAATTTAAAAATTAGAATTTAGAATTTACCTCTTAATCCAATGTTTTCAATTCCGCGACTAATTCAGTTAATGCTTTTTTAGCATCTCCAAAAAACATCGAAGCTTTCGGGTCGTAAAACAAAAGATTATCAATACCCGCATAGCCTGCATTCATAGAGCGTTTGTTAATGATAATATTCTTTGCCCGGTCCACTTCCAAAATAGGCATTCCGTAAATGGGGGAAGAGGGGTCAGATTTTGCAGCAGGGTTCACCACATCGTTTGCGCCCACTACCAGCACCACATCCGTTTGTTCAAATTCAGGATTGATGTCATCCATCTCCACTAATTTTCCATAGTCAACATTTGCTTCAGCAAGCAACACATTCATGTGTCCCGGCATACGACCTGCAACAGGATGGATGGCGTATTTCACTTCCACACCGCGTTCCTCCAATAGTAATTCTAACTCATGAATAATGTGTTGCGCCTGTGCTACTGCTAATCCGTAACCAGGAACAATAACTACTTTTTTAGAGTAATTCATCAATATCGCTAAGTCAGAAACCTGTATGTCTTTAATAGAACCTTTGGCGCTGTCGGCTGACGCTGCGGTGGCTCCGCCTCCAAAAGCCCCGAAAATAACATTGCTCAAAGGGCGGTTCATGGCTTTGCACATAATTAAAGTAAGTAATGTTCCGGCAGAACCAACAAGGATACCACCTGTAAGCATTATTTTATTGTCGTAAAGAAAACCACCAAAAGCGGCAGCCAAACCGGTGAATGAATTTAATAAAGAAATAACAACGGGCATATCTGCCCCGCCAATAGGGATAGTGAATAATATACCATAAACAATAGCGGCTGCAAATAATAAATAAACAAGCATCATATTTCCCCCGGTTGCAACAATGTAGCCCCCGAAAGTAAATACCCCTAACATCACAATTGTATTAAGTACATTATATTTGGGCAAACGGATTGGTTTTTCCATTGTTCCGTTTAATTTTAAGAAAGCAATAATACTTCCTGAAAAAGAAACTGTACCGATAATAAGCCCGAGAATAATAGCAAGCAAAGTTCCGATAGAAACAGGATGAGTTGGTTCGCTCATAATGTGGTTGTATTCTATCAATGAAATCAAAGCAGCACAAGCTCCACCCATACCATTGAACAAAGAAACCAGTTCGGGCATTTTTGTCATTTGTACTTTCTTTGCAGTCATCCAGCCAATAATGGTTCCCAATGCAATGGCTCCGAATATCATTCCGAATATCATCACCGGAACTTCCCCCTGGTGTAAAAAGATGGTTCCTAAAATAGCCAAAGTCATACCTCCGGCACCTATCAGGTTTCCTTTGCGGGCAGTTTTGGCATTGCCCATCATTTTTAAACCAATGATAAAGGTTACTGAACCTATTAAATAACAAATTTCAAGTAAATTGTGTTTCATAATATTTTATAGTTGTATTGTTATATTGTTGAATTGTTAGAAATAGTTTCTCATATACTCATATCTCAAATCCTTTTTACTTTTTCTTCTTGAACATTTCAAGCATTCTGTCCGTTACCACAAAACCACCAACAACATTCAACGTTCCAAGCACAACGGCAAGAAAGCCTAATACTAATGCCAGGTAATTATCCGGATTTACATTCAGCATAACGTGAATAGCACCTATAATGACCACCCCGTGAATGGCATTTGCTCCACTCATTAAAGGTGTGTGCAAAACGGTAGGCACTCCGCCAATTACTTCTATCCCGACAAATACAGATAGAATTACAAAGTAAAATGTTTCCCTGTTTTCTCCGAAAAATGATAAAATTTCTGACATATTGTTTTATTGTTAAATTGTTTTATTGTTGAATTCTTAAGCTGTAACTGGTTTTGCAACGCTTACATGAACGGCTGCCCCTTTATGTGTAATTAAACTTCCTTTGGTAATCTCTTCTTCCATTTCCCATTTGAATTTGTCTTTATCTGCTAAATGCAATAAAAGGGTTTGGATATTTTTTGCATATAAGTCAGAAGCATTCATTGGTAATAATGATGGAATATTTCCTTCTCCAATAATGGTTACCCCGTTTTTAGTAATGGTTTTGTTCAATTCGCTGCCTACCACATTACCTCCTTGTTCCACTGCCATATCTACTATTACAGAACCAAAACGCATGCTTTTTACCATTTCTTCGGTAACTAAAACAGGAGCTTTTCTTCCCGGGATTAAAGCAGTAGTTATTACTATGTCCGCTTCTTTAACGTGTTTAGAAACCAATTCCTGCTGGGCTTTCAAAAATTCGTCAGATACTCCTTTTACATATCCTCCTTCCATTTTCACAGAAGTATCGCCTTTTACCACTATAAATTTTCCTCCTAACGATTCCACTTGTTCTTTTGTTTCCGGGCGAATATCGCTCACTTCGACCACTGCACCCAAACGTTTTGCGGTTGCTATGGCTTGTAGTCCTGCCACACCTGCTCCGAAAATAACAACTTTAGATGGTTTGATGGTTCCGGCTGCGGTAGTCATCATCGGGAAAATTTTTCCTAAGGTATCTGCTGCCATGATGACTGCTTTATATCCGGCTAAATTTGCCTGGGAAGAAAGGGCATCCATTTTTTGTGCTCTCGAAATACGCGGCACTGCATCCATCGAAAAGGTAGAAATGCCTGCTTTTACACTTGCACTCACAAAATCGGGATTGGTGGAAGCCCACATAAAACACATCAAAATAGCATCCTTTTTCATCTTGCTTATTTCATCTGCCGAAGGGGCATTTACTTTCATCACTACATCTGCATCAGCATATATTTTTGTATTGTCGCTTACAATGGTTGCTCCTGCATTGGTATAAGCCTCATCAGCAAAAAAAGAATGGAGCCCGGCACCGGCTTCCACCAGTACTTCAAAACCTTTTTTTACCAGGTCTTTTACCACATCAGGGGTCAATGCCACACGATTTTCTTTCAGCTTTGTTTCTTTGGGAACGGATAGTTTCATTTTTAAATTTTAGAATTGTAGAGTTGTTGATTTTTGGAATGAACAGCTATTTTTATTTTTGCGATGCGAAAGTAGTAAAATTATAAATAGGAGCAAATATTAAGAGTGTAATAACCCATTTTGTCAGGTAGTATAAGATGGTATGTTTTTTACAGGCACTTATAACATCTAGGAAGGATACAAGCGTTCTTTTAAAACTCAACTAATGCAAAAAAGAGGTTCATTAATCCATCCGAAAGCCATTTACGGTGAACAGCCGAAGCGGGACGGTGGAAAGTGAGGGCGGGACGGTGGAAAGTTGCAACTTTATGATGACTTTCTCTTAATTGCTTTATGTGAAATTTTTGCAGCTTCAATGCAAATACTGCGTTCGAAAATGCAGCTAAGTGTCGTCCCATTATTAATATTTTTAACAAACATTCGCAATTTCATAACCTATTCGTAATCCCTTTCTGTCAATATTTTCCGTACTTTTGTCAAAAATTTTAAAACCAATTATGTCAACCGCCACCCAAAGCTCCATATTAGTACCCATAGATTCTACCGAACAAACCATTATAGCCCTTCACCAAACGTATAACTTAGCACGGTTAACCAATTCAAAAATAGTGTTATTAAGTGTGGACGAAGGCGAACCACCCTTTGTGAAAAACCGCCTCGAAATGCTTGCCAAAGAAGCTTCCAAAGACTCCGGGCAGCCTGTAGAAACGATGATGCGACATGGCAACGTGTACGAAGAAATACATAAAGTAGCCGACATCATCAACCCTATATTTATTATGATAGGACTAAGTTCTAAAATAACGGTAGGCAAAATAATAGGCAAAAATGCTTTTAAAATGGTGCGCGAATCGCATCATCCCATCATCACCATTAAAGGAAAACACCACCGCGATGGCTGCAAAACCATCCTTTTGCCCTTGGATTTATCCAAAGAAACCCGCGAAAAGGTGGATAAAGCTATAGAACTGGCAAAACTATTTAACGCTACGGTAAGAGTTATTTCTATTTTAACTTCTACTGACGAATTTCTCGAAAACAGGCTTATCTCTTTATCTAACCAGGTGTGGAAACGCATCAAAGAAGAAGGAATCAGGTGTACTATCAAAACATTGAGAGGAAAAGACATTGTGGATATGGTGCTCAACTATGGTCACGAGGTAGAAGCCGATTTAATTTTGATAATGAGCAAAGCCGAATTATCTGTAAAGGAATTTTTTATAGGTACTGTTGCCCAGCGAATCATCAATGAATCCGACATACCTGTGGTAAGTTACCGACCTATGTTAAGAAAAGACACCACGGTGTTTCATCCCTATTAAGTTACCTTTCGATTTTACAAATTATTTCCTTTTAAACAAAGCATAACAGTGCGTACTTCCGAATGCGTAGCGTGAGGGGATTGTAGCGGAAAGCCGACCCCCGATTCTTCATCGGGGGACACGCCCAAATAAAAAATGCTTTTACCGATGAATGGATTAAGGAGAGGTGGTTAAAACTCCTTTATTATATTATATAAGGTATCCCTCTCCACAGGCGTTCTTCCTGCTTGTTTTATTAACTCCACCAGTTGTTCTGTAGTAAGCGCGGGGTTTTGTTCTTCCGAACCTGCCATGGTGTATATTTTTGTAGAATCGTCAATGGTTCCGTCCATATCATCCACGCCAAAGGCAAGCGAAAGTTGTGCAGTGGTGCGCCCTATCATGGGCCAATACGCTTTTATGTGTCCGAAGTTATCCAGAAATATGCGTGAAATAGCATAGTTTCGAAGGTCTTCAATAACGGTACTTTCTTTAATATGGCTCATCTGGTTATCTTTATTTCTGAACTTCAAGGGGATAAACGTATTGAATCCATTGGTTTTATCCTGCAGGGTTCTTAATCGGTTCATGTGGTCAATGCGGTGTTCGTACTTTTCAATGTGCCCGTATAGCATGGTAGCATTGCTTGGCATTCCTAATTTATGCGCTGTTTCATGAATCTCCAGCCATTCGGCAGCAGTGCATTTATCTTCACAAATTATTTTTCTTATTTCTTCATCAAATATTTCCGCACCACCACCCGGCAGGGAGCCTTGTCCGTGTTCTTTCAGGATGCGCAACCCTTGTTCATAACTCACTTTTGCTTTGCGGCACATGTATTCCAGCTCCACAGCAGTAAAGGCTTTTACATGCAAATCCGGCCTGATTTCTTTTATCTTTTTAATAAGATTGGCAAAGTACATCAGCCCCATTTTAGGATGAACACCGCCTACGATGTGCACTTCTGTAATGGGTTGCCCGTCATAACTTCTCACCTTATCCAATATCTGTTCTTCCGAAAGTTCCCATCCGCCTTCTTTTTGTTTTAACAAACGAGAGTAAGAACAAAACTTACAGTCGAATACACAGATGTTAGTAGGTTCAATATGAAAGTTTCGGTTAAAATAAACATTGTTTCCGTTCTTTTTTTCGCGCACATAATTTGCTAACTTACCCAGGAAGCCGAGTTCGCCCTTTTCATAAAGCAGCACACCTTCTTCAAAAGAGATACGTTCATCAGCAAATACTTTTTTAGCAATATGTTTTAAATTTTCAGACAGGTTAGCATCGAAAATAACAGAGGGGGAGTCTTGGTGGTGCATAGATATAATTTAGAGTTGCAAAGGTAAGAATTTCAATTAGCTAATTATTAATTGAACTACTTATCTTTGCATCCCAAATGGAACAGAAAAAAATTCTTTTAGTAGAAGATGAAGAACATCTTTTAAAAACCATTCGGTTAAACCTGGAACTGGAGGGTTATGTTGTTACTACTGCCGTTACAGGGTTTGAAGCACTCAAAGAATTTCGTAAAGGTAATTTTGATTTGATTATTTTAGATGTAATGCTTCCTGAAATGAACGGTTTTGATGTATGCGAAGAAATAAGAAAAGAAAATACCAAAGAGCCTCTTTTGTTTTTAACTGCAAAAGGTTCGGGCAGCGATAGAATACAAGGACTAAAATTGGGTGCAGACGATTATTTAACAAAGCCTTTTAATCTTGAAGAATTATTATTGCGGGTGGAAATCCTTATCCGCAGGAGCAACCCGAAAGCCGATACAACGGATATAGTAGTTTATTCTTTCGGTGACAATGAAATTAATTTTATTACCTATCAAATAACTGATGCCCGCGGAAATAAAATAAATATTTCAAAAAAAGAAATTGCTTTACTGAAACTATTAATAACCAGGAAAGACGAAGTGGTTTCCAGGGAAGAAATATTAGATGCAGTTTGGGGAACTGATGTATTTCCCTCGTCTCGAACCATAGATAATTACATACTTTCTTTTCGTAAATACTTCGAAAAGAATCAGCGGGAACCACAGCATTTTCATTCGGTAAGAGGGGTAGGGTATAAGTTTACTGATTGATTTTTAATAAGAAAAATTGTTTTCAATAGTCATTATAACAAAGAACTCCACCTTTAAATGGCATTCCAATAATGTTTTTAAATATAATACCTTTGGTTTCATTTTCCATTTTCATTCCATTGCTTACAAAAAAGTATTAAATTAAACCCGCATAAGAAAACAGGAATTCTTTCTGCCTAGTTATTGATAAATGTTGAGAAGATTTTGACAATTCACATAATTATTTATGAGGTGACCGCTCAGTGTTATGAGGTGACCGTTCAGTGTTTTGAGGCGACCGCTCAGTGTTTTGAGGCGACCGCTCAGTGTTTTGAGGCGACCGCTCAGTGTTATGACGCGACACCTGTCAGTTATTTGCTCCCGGATAATCATTCAATTGCCGTATTTTCCTTTAAAAAAATGGCTTAGAGCGGTTACCTGTTACAAATCCCTTTAAAAGCACAGTATTCGCAGTTTTCTACTAGTGTTGTTTGTTCAAATGGCAGTTCAGTATTAAAAATATCAGTAAGGATTTGTTTTAATTGTATTTCAAATTGATTTAAAACGGTGGTGGTCAAATCCTCGTTGCCATTCACTTTCACGGTTTTTAATCCTGCACTCAACTCCCGAAAAGTAATAATACCTGAAACAATGTTTTCGGTAATGGCAGGATTCATTTTTTGATACATCAGTGCATACATCAGTAACTGGAAGCTTTTGGCAAGTTCATTATTGGTTCTTATTTCCGTCCAATCCTCCAGCTTCAATTCTTTATTATCTGCTTTACCTGTTTTGTAATCCACTATTCGTGTTTGTTTCCCGACAGCATCAATCCGGTCGGCATTGCCTGAAATCTTAATCTTATAAGCACCAATATCAATACTCGTTTCCAGTTTTTGTTCTAATGCTTTAATAATAGTTGGCTTAGCATCCTTTTCGTTTTCAGTTATTGTTTTTATTTCTTCATTCAAAAAATTGTGAATGAATTTCAAAGCCACTTTCACCGTCAGTAAATTCTTCCCGTAACTTATTTCATTTTTGCTGTATTCCTCTTCAAACACTTCAATAGTGGTAGTTTCCACTTTCTTTTTCATTTCTTTAATATCAGCTGTAGTTATTTTCTTCCCGATAAAAGGAGTATAGAATAGTTGCAACACTCTATGAATAGAATTACCTAATGTGTCTGCACCAATGGTTTCTTCCACTTCATCTTCTTCCCGCAAACCCTGCACCGCCTGAAAATAAAATTGCAGACTGCAATTGATATACCTGTTTAAGGTGGAAGGAGAAAACCCATACTCTGCTCGTTTTGTTAGTATTTCAAGTATATGAGGAGTTTTGATTATTTTAATTTCATTTGTTGGTTTTTCTGTCGAAACAGGAATGTTTACCAGCATTTCTTTTAATTCAATATTCGGATTTACTTTCGGTAATTCATAAATCAGTTGAGTTAAATACCTGCTTTTTTCTCCGCTTCCAAACTCATCATTTTCGGTATTGTAAAGGAGGTAAATATTGGTTGCCCTTTGTAATAAGCGATAAAAGTGATAAGCAAATATGGCATCTTTATCACTGTAAGTAGGTAATCCGAAATGCCGTTTTAATTCAAAAGGAACAAAAGAGTTAACAGATTTGGCAGAGGGAAGAATATCTTCGTTGCACGACAGCAGAATAACATTTTCAAAATCCAGGGTACGTGTTTCCAGCATTCCCATTACTTGAAGTCCCATTAGTGGCTCACCATAAAAGGGTAATGTAGTGCCTCTCACTATTTGATTTAAAATACTTCTTAACGTTTTTAAATCATTGATAGAAGTATTGTAGTCTTTAGTTAAATCCTGTATTCGTTTAATTATTTTAGTAAAAGCAAACAGGTATTCCAGTTCCAGGCTGGCTTTGTTTTCCGATTTTAGTTCCCGTTGTTGTATAATCGAATTCTTTAATAATTCAATAAGAAGAGTAACACAATGTAATGCGTCAGCAGGTGCGTTCCAGTGAGTGAATAAAGGCAAAAGAATTTTAAATTCTTCTTCACAAAACAGCTCTTTGAAAATATCCTTGAGCATAGATAAACTGGCGAAAACAATATTTCTGCGTTGTATTACCTGCACCACTTTTTTGGCAGAGTAGTTTTTATTTTTTCCTGATAATGCAATGGCGGTGTATGGATGGCTTAATAATTTGATTATATCGCTGTGATAAAAACTGTAATTGGTTTTTCCTTTGCTTAATTTCTGTGCGTTTTCATGCAGGTTGAAAACCAAATCGAAATAACCTGCAACAGGAGTATTCTTCAACGGATAACCCATTGTTACGTTTATGTCGGTCAAATCTACGGGCAGGGAATGAAGAACAGGAAACAATAAATTTTCATCGGCAAGCACTAATGCTGTATTTTGCAAACTTTCATTTTCTTTCTTTAGTTCGCTTATTAAGTTACCTGCCACTTTTGCCTGTGCCACACTTTTGGCTGAACCTATAATCGTTATTTTTTTCTTTTCTGTTGAAAGCAAATTTTCTTCAATGGTAATGCTTTGCTCTTTTATCTTTTTAAAGTCCCCTGTTTCATCATACCTTCTTATAAATCTTCCCGCTTCTTGGTTTGGATTATGAATGTAATAGGCATCTGTATCCCATATTATTTCAGCCTTTCCTGCATTCAGCAGCTTTTCAATTATTTGCTCTTCTGCTTTATTCAGTGCATTAAATCCTGCAAATATTATTTTTTTCCAGGGGTGATGGTTTATTCTTTCTTCTGCATTTCCGGCAACTAGCTTATAAGCTAATCCTTTGTATGCGAGTTGATTAGCCATCAATCGCTTTTGAAAGTTGAAATAATATTCTTTTAAAGATTTCCAAAACGTAAGGTATTTATTCTGAAAGTCAGTAAGGTGCTCTGCATTCAATGTCCAGTTTTCCAGTTCTTTTATATCTTTTAAATTACCAAACAACTGCGAAGCATCTACTAAATATCTATCTATCTCATTAAAATCATTTAACAATATCTGTCCCCATTTGCTAAATTCATCAAATGATTCAACTTCACCCTTGCTTGTAGTTTTAACCGTTTCATACAATTCAAATAAAAGTGTTGTGGAATCTGCTAATTCAACTTCTGCTAATAACGCCACAAAATCTTCTGTTGCCAATATTTCAGGAGCCCAGAATGTTTTGTTTAAATTATTAGCAAGATGTGTTTTCATAGCGCGTCTACCCGTCGATCCTGATCAACAAGAGCGGCACCCGGCGCGAGGAACTGCTGCTCAAGCCCGAGATCCTGCA
>JANYDQ010000049.1 GCA_025363555.1 Bacteroidota bacterium
ATTTTAAATGTGAACAAATCTCTTTTTTATTAAACTTTTTCGTATCATTGTTTCTTTTTTCTCCCAATGGTAAATATTATTGTTTTACAATTAATAGATACCCTTGGGAGTTATTAAAAATCAACTTTTGACAACTTCATTAAGAAAACCTATCACAATTTAGTACTTCACACCTTGGCACCCCCTTTTTTTTCAAAGGGAGGAGACGGGGGAGAGGTCTAAGAAAGAAAAACAAAAAAAACCACAGAGTATATTTATTATTGACTCTGTGGTTCTCTGTGTCTTCTATGTGGTTCTCTGTGTAATTAAAATTCTACCCCTCTTTTTAATTCCTCAATCATATTTGACAAAGTCAAAAATCATAACTCAAATCATAAAAAAAAGAAATCATTTTTAATCTTAACAAATCCTATAAAATCTGCGTTCCATCATACCCCACATTTATAATTCTAAAACGCTAAAACTCATTTCCTCTTAAGAACCCTCTTCACCGCCTCCACAATATTTACCGCATCCAAACCATACTTTGTCATCAACTGGTCAGGAGTACCACTTTCGCCAAAACTATCGTGAACAGCTACCATCTCCAGCGGAGTAGCCAATTCGCGCGAAAGCAGTTGAGCAACACTGTCTCCCAGTCCGCCATTCATCTGATGTTCTTCTGCAGTTACCACACAACGCGTTTTTTTAGCCGAAGCTAAGACTGCATGTATGTCCAAAGGTTTAATAGTATGTATATTTATTATTTCTGCATCAATTCCAAAAGTTGCTAATTGTTCCCCAGCCTCAATCGCCTTCCAAACCAAATGCCCCGTAGCAAAAATCGTAACATCCTTCCCCTCGTTCAACATCACCGCCTTACCTATCTCAAATTTTTGATTAGCCTCCGTAAAATTCGGAACAGTTGGTCGCCCAAAACGAAGATATACCGGACCCTCATAATCCGCAATAGCAATAGTGGCTGCTTTGGTCTGGTTATAATCACACGGATTAATAACCACCATCCCCGGCAACATTTTCATCAATCCCAAATCTTCCAATATTTGATGAGTCGCTCCATCTTCGCCCAATGTAAGTCCCGCATGGGAAGCACAAATTTTTACATTTTTTCCCGAATAAGCCACCGATTGCCGAATCTGGTCATACACCCTTCCGGTAGAAAAGTTAGCAAACGTACCCGTAAAAGGTATTTTCCCTCCAATCGTTAATCCGGCAGCAATCCCAATCATATTGGCTTCCGCAATTCCCACCTGGAAAAACCGTTCGGGATAATCCTTCGCAAAAGCATCCATTTTCAACGAACCCGTTAAATCAGCACAAAGTGCCACCACGTTCTCATTCGTTTTTCCTAATTCCGACAACCCCGCTCCAAAACCCGAGCGCGTATCTTTTTTTTCCGTAAAAGTGTATTTTTTCATCTTATATAATATAGTGTATTACTTTCCTCCAATTTTCCCTCCGAATTGTTCCCTCCAAACGCCCCCTCCAAACTGTTCCCTCCAAACTGTTCCCTCCGAACTGGCTCTTTTGCCAGTTTGGAGGTTTCCTCCCTATTCCCTATTTCCCTATTCCCTTTTTCCGGGGGCAATATTCTGCATCCCCTGTCCCACCTCCCGCCCACACGCGGTATCTTTTTAGTCTTATTTTTTTTCCCTGCGGGGCAATGGATAAAAAAAAGGATACTTCGCGCGGGTCGGGCGCAGTTCGAAAAGTTATCGCCTTCCCGTACCTTTTCCCCCGTCCCAAAAATCACAAAAATCACAAAAATTTAAAAATTAAGTGTTTAGCCGGCTTCTGCCTTTGTTGAGACTGCTTCTGCTTTTGTAAAATCGGCTTCTAACTTTATAAAAACGGCTTCTGCTTTTGTAAAAATCGGCCGTTTCTTCCTTTTTCAAAACGGCAACTGTCTTTGTTTTAATATAATTTAACCGAAACAGAAACCCCCGACTCAATCTTAAACATCTTCTCAATCGTATAAATAGACTCCCTCGCATTCTTCGGACGATACTCCACCCTATATCTGCCCGGCTGAAGCACCACCGTTTCCTGCTTCACATTTTCATTCAAATTACAAACAAACACCATTTTATTATTTTCCTCCACATATATACTCCCCGGACCTTCACTCGGTTTAGAAATAGAAACATTCCCCGATTGCGGTATTTCAACAGTTGTAGTTTTACTTTGAGATACATCCACCTTATCCAGCTTTATTCTGGGCAACGTCAATATTTCCAAATCATATTTCCCAATCAAATACTTTTCAGTCGAATTAAATTGCTGAATATGCAAAGTTTGCATCTCCCCCTTTTTTCTAACAATGCACGTAGGGCTAACATTCCCTCCCATTTTCAAAGTAATATAACCCTGCGCAGCATCCACAGCAATAATATTATGAATACCCGGAATCAATACAATCCCCTTCTTTTCCACCTCCGGAATAGTATGCACCACCATTTTATAAGTACCAATCGGGTCAATAACCACCGTATCCGGCACTCCCTTATTCCCAATCGTGTGCATATAATTATAACGGATAACCCCCGCTTGCTCATCATAAAAAGTCATGTCCACATCCGTTTCAGTTGGTCTGCCGGCTATGTCATTCAAATTTACCTGGGCAGTAGTATTGTTCAGCGCCTGCGAAACCACAATATTCAAAATATTTTTAAAAGTAGATTCGCTGGAAGCATCGTAAAACTTACCAATACACGCAAACTGGCTCAAATAACTCTGGTCTAAACCAATTCCGATAATAAAAGGTTTCAGCACTATTCCCTTTTTCTGCAAAGCAAGAGAAACCGCACAAGGGTCTCCGTCACATTCTTCTATTCCGTCCGTAATCAGGATAATAATGTTTCGAACATAAGCAGAAGTAGCAGTCGGAAAATCATTACCACATTGCTCCAGCGAATAAGCAATAGGAGTAGTACCTTTAGGCATAATGGTTTTTAACCTGTTTTTAATCGCAGCAATATTATTTTTTCCGAATGTAACTTCCAGTTTCGTGTCCTTGCAATCTCTCTCCGGTCTCAAGGCATGCTGATGCCCGTAACAACGCAAGGCAATTTCAATATTATCTTTCCCCTGCATACTATCCAGGAATTCGCCCAGCATTTTTTTGGCAATATCCATTTTCATCCCGCTTTGCCATTGTCCGAACATACTAAACGAAGCATCGAAAACAAATTCAATCCGGGTGAGTGGCTTGGTTTGTTTAGGTTGGGCAGAGGAAATGACAGGCAACAGGAAAAAGACAATAGGCAATAGCTGTTTCAAAAGCAATCTTTTGAAATTTGAAATTTGAAATTTGAAATTAATTTTTGTCATTTTTTAATAATCCCCCAATGTTTCCTCGTTTTGTTTCAAAGCCTGTGCCAGCTGTTCGTCATTAGGCGCAACCCCATGCCACTTGTGGCTTCCCATCATAAAATCAACACCATGCCCCATTTCTGTTTTCATAATTATCATCACCGGTTTACCTTTCCCTGTATGGGTTTTTGCCAACGCCAACGTTTCCAGAACAGATGAAATAGAATTTCCATTGTCATTGGAAAGTACGTCCCAGCCAAATGCTTCAAACTTTGCTTTAATGCTGCCCATTGGTAAAACGCTATCTGTAGAACCATCAATCTGCTGTCCATTTAGGTCTATGGAAGAAATAATATTATCCACTTTTTTTGCTGAAGCAAACATGGCTGCTTCCCATATCTGCCCTTCCTGCAATTCGCCATCACCATGTAACGTATAAATTATATTGCTGTCTTTATTTAATTTTTTTGCCAATGCCGCACCAATGGCTACAGACAAACCTTGTCCCAATGAACCGGAAGCAATGCGCACTCCCGGCAAACCTTCATGAGTAGTCGGATGGCCCTGCAAGCGGGAATTTAGCTTCCGGAAAGTAGCAAGTTCTTTTACAGGAAAATATCCTGAACGAGCCAACACACTATAAAATACAGGGGAAATATGTCCGTTCGATAAGAAAAACAAGTCCTCCCCCACTCCATCCATTGAAAACTTTCCGGGGTTATGCTTCATAACACTAAAATAAATCGAAACAAAAAACTCAGTGCAGCCTAATGAACCTCCCGGGTGACCTGAATTGACTGCATGTACCATTCGTGATATATCTCTGCGAACCTGCGGAACTATTTTTTCTAACTCTGCTATTGATGCCATATTATTAATTAGTTATTTATTAAAATAGAGAAATGGATAATTAACTATTTGTTAGCTGTATTAAAATTTGCCCAAAAGTACTATTTTACGAAAGAGAAGCACTGATTGTTGAAAATATTACTTCATTGTTGAAAACTCAATAAAATTAAGCCAAATAACCACTTTCAGAAACTATGGAGATAAGTATATTTGCAAACTAAAAAACCTCACCCCTTCATCCCCTCTACAAAAGAGAGGGGATTGCAAGTGAGAAACTTTAAATTATAATCTAAAAATGGCATTACAGTGTGGAATAGTGGGATTACCGAATGTAGGGAAATCAACTTTATTTAATTGTTTATCAAATGCGAAAGCACAGGCTGCTAATTATCCGTTTTGCACCATTGAACCCAATGTGGGAGTTATAACCGTTCCTGATGAGCGACTTCTTGTTTTGGAAAAACTGGTGAACCCTGAAAGAGTGGTGCCTACTACTGTTGAAATTGTTGATATTGCAGGTTTAGTGAAAGGGGCAAGCAAAGGTGAAGGATTGGGAAATAAGTTCCTGGCAAACATCAGGGAAACGAATGCCATCATTCACGTATTGCGTTGCTTTGATGATGATAATGTGGTGCATGTGGATGGTTCGGTAAACCCGGTTCGTGACAAAGAGATTATTGATACCGAGTTGCAGTTGAAAGATTTGGAAACGGTGGATACAAAACTTAAACGTTTAGAAAAGCAAGCAAAAACAGGTAATGATAAAGATGCTAAAAAAGGGTATGATGTTTTATCAGTTATCAAAGATTTATTGGAACAAGGCAAATCTGCACGCACTGCCAACCTATCAGAAAGTGATTTGGTGCATGTGGCTGATTGCTGCCTATTAACCATAAAACCGGTTCTTTATGTTTGCAATGTGGATGAGGCGTCCGTAAAAACAGGTAATAAATATGTGGATGCAGTGAAAGAAGCGGTAAAAAATGAAAATGCCGAAGTACTTATTATTACTGCCGCCATGGAAGCAGAAATAGCTGGTCTTGATACTTACGAAGAACGTCAGATGTTTTTAGGAGAAATAGGATTAACAGAACCCGGGGTAAATTATTTAATAAAAGCAGCTTACCGGATTTTAAATCTTCAAACCTATTTCACCGCAGGTGTAAAAGAAGTTCGGGCATGGACCATTACCAAAGGAATGACCGCACCACAGGCAGCGGGAGTTATTCATACCGACTTTGAAAAAGGTTTTATCCGTGCCGAAGTAATTAAATACAATGATTTTATTACGCTTGGTTCGGAAGCGGCTTGTAAGGAAGCAGGCAAAATGGGTGTGGAAGGAAAGGAATACGTGGTAAATGATGGTGATTTGATGCATTTCAGGTTTAATGTGTAAGTAAGAAGTTGGATTTTGGTTTTAGATATTAGAGAAAAATATCAACCTACTACTTAACTTCCAATATCCAACATCTAACATCCAATATCAAAATAAAATGACAAAAGAAGCAAAATATAACGAAGACAGTATCCGAACGCTGGAATGGAACGAGCATATTCGTTTGCGCCCGGGTATGTATATTGGTAAGTTGGGTGATGGCTCATCTCCTGATGATGGTATTTACATTCTCTTAAAAGAAACGATTGACAATTGTATTGACGAGTTTGTGATGGGCAATGGCAGAAGCATTGACATCAGCATAAAAGATAAAACCGTTCGGGTAAGAGATTACGGGCGGGGAATACCTCTTGGCAAAGTGGTGGATGTGGTTTCAAAAATTAATACGGGAGCCAAATACGACTCGGAAGCATTTAAGAAATCAGTGGGATTAAATGGGGTGGGAACAAAGGCAGTAAACGCCCTTTCCTCTTTTTTTCACGTTCAGGCATATCGCGAAGATAAAACTAAGGAAGCGGAATTTTGCAGGGGAAATATTACAAAAGATTCAAAAATTGTTCCTTCCGACCAGCGCAAAGGAACGCTTGTTACTTTTATTCCTGACGAAACTATTTTTGGTAATTATCATTTCATCAATGAATATGTCGAGAAGATGTTGTGGAACTATGCCTATCTCAACACGGGCTTAACCATTAACTATAACGGGCAAAAGTTTCATTCCGAAAATGGATTGCTCGATTTATTGACACAAAACATTACCGGTTCCATTCTTTATCCTACCATTCATCTCAAAGGTTACGACATTGAAGTTGCCCTTACCCATAGCAACGCCCAATATGGCGAAGAATATTATTCCTTTGTAAACGGGCAACATACCACACAGGGCGGTACACACCAGGGTGCGTTTCGTGAAGCTATTGTAAAAACCATTCGTGAGTTCTTCAAAAAAGATTTTGAAGCAGTGGATGTGCGTACCTCTATAATAGCTGCTGTGAGTATAAAAGTACAGGAACCTGTTTTTGAATCACAGACAAAAACAAAATTAGGCTCACAGGAAATTTCTCCCAAAGGACCTTCTGTAAAAGCATTTGTTGGTGATTTCCTGAAAGAGGAATTAGATAATTTTTTACATAAGAACCCTGAAGTAGCACAAGCCATTCTTTATAAAATACAACAGAGTGAGCGCGAACGTAAAGATTTACAAGGCATTCAGAAACTGGCAAGAGAGCGGGCAAAAAAATCCAATCTTCATAATAAAAAGTTAAGGGATTGCAGAATTCACCTTACTTCTAATGACGAGCGCAAACTGGAAACCACTTTATTTATATGCGAGGGTGATTCGGCAAGTGGTTCTATAACCAAAACCCGCGATGTAAACGTACAGGCAGTGTTTAGCTTAAAAGGAAAACCATTGAATGCTTTTGGCTTGACAAAAAAGATTGTTTACGAAAATGAAGAGTTTAATCTTTTGCAGGCAGCTTTAAACATTGAAGATGGTATTGAAAATCTTCGATACAACAATATTGTAGTGGCTACTGATGCAGATGTGGATGGAATGCACATACGTTTATTATTAATGACTTTCTTTTTACAATTTTTCCCTGATTTGGTAAAAAACGGGCACGTATATATTTTACAAACACCTCTTTTTAGAGTGAGAAATAAAAAAGAAACCATTTATTGTTACAGCGAAGAAGAACGCAGAGCAGCCATTAGCAAATTAGGTGTCAAGCCCGAAATCACCCGATTTAAAGGGTTAGGAGAAATTTCACCGGATGAGTTTAAATTGTTTATCGGGAAAGATATTCGAAAAGATCCCGTTATTATTGGTAAAGACAGAACTATTGTCGATTTATTGAGTTACTACATGGGAAAAAACACTCCCGAACGCCAGGATTTTATTATTGATAATTTGGTGGTGGAAAAAGATGTGGTGACGGAATAACTTAGTTTTTGAAAACATTACCAGGTAGGTGCCATTATTTTCGGTTTGTTTTCGAAATAAAAAAACTTTTCTTTTTCTCATTCACAAGTTTTGTATTTCCAAAACTCATTTCCGGGCTGTCAAAACCACCGGTTAGATATATATTTCCTTGTCCGTCTGTTACTGTTCCATTGCACCACTCGCTATCCCTTCCCTTTGCATTTTCCGCCCATAACCCATTTCCGAAGGTATAGTATTTTGCAATAAAAATATCGGTATAATTTTTACCACCCGAATTCAACTGTGTACATTTTCTAAACAGCGCTGTCTTACTGGCAAACCACCCCGCAATATAAATATTACCCAAACCATCCGTAGCAATTGTATTACCTCTGTCATCCGCTATTCCACCTACACTTTTTGCCCAAATTGTTTTTCCATTACTATTATACTTTGCTATAAAAATATCGTTACTTCCATTATTTTCCATCGTGGTGGTTTCCATCGTCATACTTGTACTTTGAAATCTTCCTGTCAAAAACACATTATCATTTCCATCAGTAGCTATTGCACTGCCCTCTTCATCATCACTTACGCCAACACTTTCCGCCCATTCCAATTTTCCCGATTCCGAATATTTTGCAATAAATATTTTTTCAAATGTTTTACCTTTCTTCGGCAATACCGTTACAATCTCATTTCCCTTCACCTTTCGCGAGCTTATTCCTGCAGTATCATGCAATTCTCGCTTATCATCCACCATCATATAAGTTGGTTTTTCAGTTTGCATCCTCCTTTCATCCTCCTTTTCGACAGTTGAAGTAGTAATAGTAATACTATCCAAATAAATTTCCGAGCTAAATGTATCACCAGTTACATATACATTATTTTTACTATCTGTCACAATTCCGCAACCGTACTCATACTTACTCCCGTTAATGACCTTGGCCCAGACAAACTTTCCGTCTTTCGAATATTTTACTATAAAAATATCAGGCGAACTGCCCGATGGGTCCTTATTCTTTAACGTGTCTCCTTTTTCAAATATTATATTCCCACTAAAAAAACTTCCCGTTACATAAACATTCCCGTCCTTGTCGGTTGCAATACCATTCCCCTTATCATCATGACTTTCTCCAATTCGCTTTACCCACATCTCTTCTCCCCTGCCGTTATATTTGGCAACAAAAGCATCATTAGTCCCTGCCTGCCCAGCATTATACAGGGCATCCTTTCCAAAACCAATTTTATCACTTGTAAAACCTCCCGTTATATAAATGTTTCCATCTGAATCACAAGCAATACTTTTTCCCGAATCATCACCGTTGCCCCCAAAACTTTTTGCCCATACCACTTCTCCTGAAGAGTTATAACAAACAATAAATATATCATCGTTTTCATAATAATTATCCTCGTTAGCAAGAACAAAATGCCCAAACGAAATAACAGTACTGTTAAATTGCCCCGTACAGTAAATCAAATTATTAGTAGTAACAGTTATTGCATTTCCACATCCATTGCTTCTTAGCCCCGTTCCGGCACCATCTGCCCATACCCAATCCTGTTTTTGAGCAAATCCAGAATAATAAAATAAACAAAGTAAAATAAAAACAAACCTACTTTTCAAAATCATTTTTTTCTCAAAAGTAACAATAAAAATTAATCGGGTCGTCAGCTAATCAATTTTCCTGGAGTTTACCCTCGCCAACTGCTTTAGCTTTCCCTTTTTTTCTATACAATAGTTCGCTATTCCGGTGGCAATAATTATTTTTAATTTAAATAAATCACTACTAACCGAGAAAAATAAAAAAGGCAAGTAAGTTTCCCCACTTGCCAAAAATGTTGAAATTTGTTTTTGCAGAAATAATTCCAACATGAGCAAAGATAAAGAAATAAAATTAGTCGGTCAGCCGATACTAAAAC
>JANYDQ010000051.1 GCA_025363555.1 Bacteroidota bacterium
GTTTTAGTATCGGCTGACCGACTAATTTTATTTCTTTATCTTTGCTCATGTTGGAATTATTTCTGCAAAAACAAATTTCAACATTTTTGGCAAGTGGGGAAACTTACTTGCCTTTTTTATTTTTCTCGGTTAGTAGTGATTATTTATAATTGGTAACTTTAAATTTGTTAAAGCTGCTGCTGAAAGAATTTATTTATGAAAATAAAACGTTCTCATATTACCCGGATGGTCTGTTTGGGCTAATACTAGTGTATGTGCAGTTACCTGCATAATAACGGTAGAAGGAAAAAATACTGCCAGCACATGATGAGAATAAGTTGGGCTGCCGTCCACCTCCTTCCAGGTACTGGTTGTAGAAGGGGTTTGCATGGGTCCATATAATCCTTCTTCAAAATAAGTTACAAAATTAGAATTGGATGGATAGGCAGTTGATGTAAGATTCAAATGATAATTCAAATACATATTATCGTGATAAGGGGTAGTAGCCCATACCGTATCTCCGTCACAAATCCAGTCGCCATACAATTGTGTTTCCAGCGTAGTTGCCGGTGGTGGAGGTGGTACCACGGTTACCTTTTTTGCAGGCACTTCATCATGCGGATTATTCTTCTTACACGAATTGAGACCGAAAAAAGCTGAACACAAAATCACAGTTAATAAAGACAATTTTATTTTTCTCATTTTTATATTGTTATAATTTCAGCCTGTTTAATTGGTTACCATTAGTTTTTTCACAACTGATTTGTTGCCTGTTGTTATTTTACAGAAATAAGTTCCTGTTGAAATTCCTTCTGCATCAAACCTATCATGGTATATACCCGGACTTCTTTTCTCATTCGCGATAGTTTTTATTAATTGTCCATACACGTTGTAAACACTAATGTTTAGCATACCTGTTTCCTTTTGCCATACTTCAATGGTAGTAATATTACTAAAAGGATTTGGATAACAATTTACCGTTATTGCGTCATTCCCGGCGGCTTCCTTGCTGTTTACTCCCGAAATATAATAACCAAAATGAACTAACTTACCATTGTTATCCCAGTTCGATTGTATGTTTGCAACAGGCGTTCCCGTTAGGCTATCCTTTAATAATATAGATGTTAAACTTTGTCCGTTATCAACCACAAAACTAATGGGACTGCTGGGCCAGGTAGAATTTAATAATGCTGCCTGCGAATGGGCAACCCAGATGGTTAATACTCCATTTTGCAAAGTAGTAGTAAACCTCAAACTATCCCTTTGCACCCAGTAATCAGCAAAGGTTTCAAAGTTTACTAAATCTACCTTGGGGTCCAGTTGATTAATTAATAATTGCTCTGCAAATAATTTGTAATACCTGGTAGGATGTATCAAAATAACTGTTGGCGCATTGTTCGCCATATTTTTATTTACTACACTTATCCATATTGCTTCCTTTTGCAAATAATTATCACCCGTTATATGGTCGGATGCAAACACATCCGACAGTGTCATTGGCAATTCCCATACCTTCGACATAGGTCCGCGGTAGTTTCTAAATTTATGATCGCGATAAGGAAAGTTAGTAAGCACATCATTTGCCGAATAGGTAGAATTATAAGTATAGCCCACGGTATCCAGCCCTCTCACCAAATCCCTGTTGTTACACAAATATCCGGAGCGAAACGAGCGGATAGGCACTCCCAAATCCTGCTGTAGTAAATTGCGTGCAAGCTGTGTTTCGCCAAGTACTGTTACCCCTATACTGTGCGGAGTGCCCGCAACATTGTATGGATAGGCATACGGCTGGTAGTTTGTAGTGGTGTAATTGCCCAAGCCTATACCATTATCAAAAGGAATATAAGTACTGTCAAAATCCCACACATGGCTTACCGAATGGCATCCAATGGTATGCCCCATGCTCATTACATATTGAATCCTGCTAATATCGCTTTGATTATAAAACGGGCTCAACCACCCATCCTGCACGTAATGAGTAGTGCAAAAATAAAAAGTAGAAATGCCAAGCGACTTCTCATAATCGGCATAATAGTGCATGGTATCATAACTCGTTTGTGCATCTATATCATGAGTTATCATCAGTGAAGATTTACTGTCGAAAGGGCTGGTGTGCAACCATACCGAATTAGGAATTGAATTGATGCAAATACCTTTTATAAATAAAATCCAGGCATCAGAAGTAGGCTCAAAACCATTGCTCCACGTACGTTGCGCTTCTTCATCCTTACTCATTTGAGGCAGGGTAATCATGTTTTTATAACTTACCCCCAGGGCATAAGCCTTACCCAAACCCCAATCGTTTCGCGTTATAGAAGCCGAATCCATGCTTTCATAAGTAGCAAGCGTGGTAGCAGTAGTAGTTACAAACGCCCTGCTGCTTATCACAGTTGGCAAATTATCGCGCCCCAAACTTATATTTATTTCAAGACTATCATTAATCCATCTCATGGTTGGGTCGCCAAGGGAAGTATTGAAAATAATATGATGCCTGTTTTCTGCCCATGTTACCGAAGACACGCCAAAACAGGCATACAAAGCACTATCTTTCATATTAGGAGCCACAAAAACTCCTCCGTTAAATATCCATGATTTAATAGAATCCTCTTCAGCAGTAGTAATGGTGGGTATAAATGTAGAATCGTGCAAAAAAAATGTATTAGTAGCCAGCACCACATGATAGCGGGAAGCCGTGTCCCAGTATGGAGTTACAATATACGGAATACCTGCTACTTTCAGCAAATGTTCCAAACCAAGTATATCAGCATTATGGCTCATACTGTCGCGGGCAGTAAGATCGAACACGGCAACTGTTCTTACATTATCAGGAAATAAATTTAAACTTAAAAGAAAAACGAACGACAGGAGTAAAAGTTTTTTCATGTTATAAATAATTAGGACACAAATATATAAATTATTAATCAATTACCCACACCTTCCTTCCTCCCATCTGGGCAAACGCCTCGTCTTTTTTTGATTTTCAGTTAGTACAATATAGATGTGTTTGCCCCGATTGTTAATCAACTTATTTGTTTTATCAATTAAAATAATATACATTTGTTTTGTCAAATCATCCTTCATTCACTTAATACCCTTCTACTATGAAAAAAATAATTACGCTTATTTTATTCTTTGTTATAACAGGTTTAACAAAGCAAGGTTTAGCACAGGCACCTGTATGGGATTGGGTTCATTCGTCAGGAGGCACAATGGAAGATAACGGGAAAAGTGTGGCAACTGATGCAAATAATAATGTTTTTGTAACCGGCTTTTATAGAAGTGCAACAATTGCGTTTGGTTCGTTTACTTTAACCAATGCAGACCCTTCGGGTAGTACTGATGATGTTTTTCTTGTAAAATATAGTCCGACAGGTTTGGCTTTATGGGCAACACGGTTTGGCGAATCAGGTAATGATGAAGGAACCGCAATAAGCACGGATGGAGCAGGTAATGTATATGTAGCAGGTAATTTTACAAGTGCAAGTATTGAAATATCTACTTATACCTTAACGAATGCAGATTCTATGGCGCAACATTATGATATTTTTTTAGGGAAATTCGATAGTTCAGGAAATGTGCTTTGGTTTAAAAGCTATGGCGGAAACAGCGATGATAATGCAAACGGAATAAATACGGACATTTCGGGGAACACTTTTTTAACAGGTTCGTTTAGCAGTGATACCATCAGATTTGATACCACTGCGTTTGCCTCATCAGGCAACCTTGATATTTTCTTAACCAAACTCAATGTTTTGGGAGATGTGCTATGGGCTAGAAGTGCAGGAGGAGACGGAGAAGATAAAAGTTTGTCAGTTAGTTCAGATTCGCTCGGAAACATAGGCATCACCGGATATTTTTACAGTAATCATTTTAATTTTGGAACCCTTTCATTAATGAAAACTGATACTACTATGGATACTCTTGGTGGCCAAACCAACGATGTATTTGTTGCAAAATATAATGCAATGGGCGATTTGTTGTGGGCTAAAAAGGCAGGAAGTTATGGCGGATATTTTGACGAAGTAAGCAGTAATGCTATCAGCATGAATAAAGCTGGAGAAATTTTTATTACCGGATATTTCAGATACGACAGTATCTCTTTTGACGGATGGAATTTATATGATTTCAATACAAGTCGCGATTTTTTTATTGCAAAGTATGATACTACAGGCAATATTCTATGGGCACAATCCTCCGGTGATTTTCTGGATGATGAAGGAAGGGGCATTATTGTGGATGCTCAAGGTGATTTTTTAGTTACAGGGTATTATTCATCCGGTACTATCTCATTTGATGGAAATACATTAACAAATCCTAATTTTGACAGTGAAATTTTTGTAGTAAAATTTGATTCCAATGGAAATTATATGTGGGCAACCCAGGCAGGAGGAACCACGGGAGATATTGGTAACAGCATTGCAACCCAGGGTACAAATAATGTATATGTTACCGGGCAGTATTACAGTAGCACAGCAGCATTCGGTTCTTTTAATATTACTAATTCAGGTTTTGGAGATATCTTTGTTTCCCGGTTATACCCCTACTCCTCTGTAGGTATGGATAACAGGAATCCAAATAAAAATGAATTATCAGTTTACCCTAATCCTTCAAATAATTTTTCCACTATAATTTATTCGTTGAAAACTAGTAACGACATTAAGATGGATATATATAATGAGTTAGGTGAAAAAGTAATTACGCTTGTAAATAATGTAAAACAAGCAGAAGGAGATTATCATTATACTTTTTCCGCCCCGGACCCGGGAATTTATATTGTAAAACTTCAAACTTCCGAAGGAGGAATTACTCAAAAAGTTATTTTTACAAACTAAATTATAATTTTTTGTTAAAGAAAAACCCCGCGAAAGGCGGGGTTTTCTGTTTATTCAGCGGAGAAAGAGGGATTCGAACCCCCGGAAGTGTTACCTTCAACAGTTTTCAAGACTGCCGCAATCGACCGCTCTGCCATTTCTCCGGGCGCAAAAGTATCATTTTTTTGTTTTCATAATTAAAAAAGCTGAAAAATATATTTATTCATTAACTTTGTGTGCTTCCCTTCAGTATTAATAGTCAAAAAATTTATGTTATGAATAAGTGTTTTATTATTGTTCTACTTTCGTTAATTACCGCATTAAATGCGGCTTCTTCCCCCGCTTTACAAGCCTACTTAACTTCTGCAACCTTTAATAATCCTTCTAAAGGACCATATATTGAAACCTATATTTCAATAATTGGCAATACAGTAAAATTTGTTAAAAACAGTAAAGGCAAGTTTCAGGGTGATGTTGATATTGCAATCAAGTTTTCATTAGGTGACGAAATTAAAAATGCACATAAATATACTTTGAGTAGTCCGGAAACAGAAGATACCACCAAAGGGTATCCAAATTTTATTGACCAGCAACGTTTTTCTTTAGCTAATGGAAAATACACTATGGAAATATCTATCGCAGATAAAAACAACCCATCTGTTCCCCCTTTTATAAATAGTATGCCGGTAGAAATAAACTTTACAAATGATAACGTTTCCATTTCTGATATTCAACTTTTAGAAACTTATAGTAAATCAGTTAATCCAACAATGATTACAAAAAGTGGTTATGATTTAATTCCTTATGTATCTGATTTTTTTCCTGAAAACATTAAGCAAATAAAGTTTTATACTGAAATATACAATGCAAAAAAAATACTGGGAGAAGGACAAAAAATGTTGGTAAGTTATTCCATAGAAACAAATCAATCGAATACAAAACTGAACAATTTCAGTGCTTTTTCAAAACAAAACACAAACGAAGTAAATAGCGTGCTTGGAGAATTTAATATTGAAACTCTACCTTCTGGTAATTATAACGTAGTGGTAGAAGTAAAAAATAAAGAAAACCAAATTCAGGCAATCAAAAAATACCCCTTTCAGCGTAAAAACAAACCAACCCAATTCAGTTTTGACGATTTAAAATCAATTGATATTAATTCCACTTTTGTCAAATCAATTAAAAATATTGATACGTTACACGACTACATCAGAAGTTTGCGCCCTATTTCCAGTTCTTCAGAAGTACAATATGAAGAAAATCAGATGAAAGGGAAAGATTTGCTTCAAGCGCAACAATTCTTTTATAATTTCTGGAAGTCCAGAAATGAAGTTCACCCCGAAGTTGCCTGGCATGAATATAATGAAGAAGTTAAGAAAGTGAATAATGAGTTTGGAACATTTGGATTAAAAGGCTATGATACAGACAGAGGAAGAGTTTATTTGCAATATGGTACGCCAAACATAAGAGCAAGATACGAGCATGAACCAAGTGCATGGCCTTATGAAATATGGCAATACGATGCTTTGGTTGATAAAACACAACTATTTACAAATCCTAATAACAAACAATCCAATAAAAAATTTGTTTTTGCAAATTCGGATTTATCTACCAACCGTTATATCCTGATTCATTCCACTGCTAAAGGAGAAATATACAATGCAATATGGACAGAACGTTTATATACGCATGAATTTTCCACCCAAAATATGGATGTAGAAAAAATCCCTGATAATATTTACGATAATATCATTGATACTTTTAATAACCCCCGTTAGTTTTTTTAATAATTGGTTTTATGGTTAACAACTTTTTGTTTGCTTTTGTTTTATGAGAGTAGCGGTTGTTATCTTAAATTGGAATGGTAAAAATTTTCTAGAGAAATTTTTACCTTTTGTAGTTGCGCACAATTCTTCTTATTCAGAAATTATTGTTGCTGATAATTCTTCGTCTGACGATTCCATTTCTTTTCTTAAAAAAAATTATCCCCAAATTCGAATAATACAAAATGAAGTCAATGGTGGTTTTGCAAAAGGCTACAATGATGCACTAAAACAAGTAGATTCAGAATATTATGTATTACTGAATTCTGATGTAGAAGTTACTTTAGGTTGGATAGAAAACACTATTAGTTTAATGGAAAAAGATAAATCCATTGCTGCTTGTCAACCAAAAATAAAATCATACGTTAATAAAAATTATTTCGAATATGCCGGTGCTGCAGGAGGTTTTATTGATAAGTTCGCATATCCTTTTTGCAGAGGAAGAATATTAGATACTATTGAAGAAGATAAGAATCAATATGATGATAAGCGCGAAGTATTTTGGGCTACAGGTGCTTGTTTGTTTGTAAGAGCAGAATGTTATCATTTGGTTAATGGTTTTGATGAGGATTTTTTTGCACACATGGAAGAAATTGATTTGTGCTGGAGATTAAAAAACAGGGGATATAAAATTATGTACTGCCCCTACTCCACTGTTTATCATGTTGGAGGAGGCACTTTAAATAAAACAAGTACTTATAAAACATTTTTGAACTTCAGAAATAATTTAATTTTGCTTTGCAAGAATCATCCTCCCCACTTCTTTTTTGCCAAATTATTTACTCGCATGATAATGGATGGAATAGCAGGTTGCAAGTTTTTATTAACTGGGCAATTTGAGCACTTCCTCGCTGTATTAAAAGCACATTATAGTTTTTGGAAAACAATAAAAACTACTTTCAAAAAACGTAAACAATTAAAATCAGAAATTACAAAACATACCACTTCTGCAGTTTATTTACATTCCATCGTTGCCGACTTTTATTTGAGAGGAAAGAAAACTTTTAAAGAGATTGATTTGAAGGATAGGTTTATGTAATTACAAAAAACTTTCTACTGCTAACTTATAGGAATCCAAACCAAAACCGGAAATAGAACCTTTGCATTTTGGAGCGATTAATGAAGTATGCCGAAATTCTTCCCGGGAATATATATTAGAAATGTGTACTTCTATCACAGGCGTTTTTATTGAAGCTATTGCATCTCTTATCGCAACTGAAGTATGAGTATAACCACCTGCATTTAAAATAATGCCGTCATAATTAAAACCGACTTCGTGTAATTTATTAATGAGTTCACCTTCTACATTGCTTTGGTAATATTCTATATCAAGAATAGAATATTTACTTTTTAACGATTTAAAATAGTCATCAAATGTTTGGTTTCCATACACGGTTGTTTCGCGAGTACCTAATAAATTAAGGTTAGGACCATTAATAATGATAAGTTTCATCTTTAGTTATCAGCAATAGCTTGTTAGTTAGTTTTTGGTGTGTAAAGATAATCGAAATTATTGTTCGGTACTTTTGTAAATATAAACTTTGGCGGTTTTAGAAACAGATGAATTGGAAAATATACATTCACGGATTTAAATCTTTTTTGGCATTGGAAAAATCTTTATCGGTCAATTCTATTGATGCCTATCTCCATGATGTGGAAAAGCTAGTTCAGTTTCTTGAATATAAAAAATACCATCTTTCCCCAAAAGAAATTGAGTTAGCCCACTTACAGGAATTTTTGAAATGGATAAATGAATTAGGAATGAGTGCTCATTCCCAAGCCCGTATTATCAGTGGAATAAAAGGGTTTTATAAATATTTACTTTTAGAAAATATATTAAATACCGATTCCACTACACTGCTTGAAGCGCCCAAACTTGGCAGGAAACTACCGGACACATTGAATTTGGAAGAAATAAATAGTATAATTGATGCCATAGATTTAAGTACCCCAGAAGCGCAACGAAACAAGGCGATGCTCGAAACAATTTACAGCTGTGGATTACGGGTAAGTGAATTAGTAAATTTGAAAATCTCACATCTGTATTTTAACGATGGTTTTGTAAAAGTAACCGGCAAAGGTGATAAGGAAAGGCTTGTACCTATTGGCAGTGTAGCTATAAAACAAATCAATATTTACAAAGAAGAAGTGCGTTGTCATGTTAATGTAAAGAAAGACAACGAAGATTATTTGTTCTTAAACCGCAGAGGAGTAAAGCTTACCAGGGTAATGGTATTTACTATTATTAAAAGACTGGCTTTCAAAATAGGATTAAAAAAACACATCAGCCCTCATACCTTTCGTCATTCGTTTGCAACTCATCTTATAGAAGGTGGTGCAGATTTACGAGCGGTGCAGGAAATGCTAGGGCACGAATCAATTACAACAACTGAAATTTATACCCACCTGGACAGAGATTATTTAAGGCAGGCTATTATACAGTTTCATCCCCGTTCTTAAAAATTCAAATAATACTCTTTTGTGAGTTCCTTGTATTCATTGGTGTAGGAATGGCGTTCATCTTCTTCAATAGTTAATGAATCTTCAGACAACGTTTTTGGGGTAAACTCAAAACGCATTAATAATCTTTTTTCTTCTTTGTCTGTCCTGGTAATTACTTTGGTACGTTTAGTTAAAAATAATTTATTTTCATCTGCCAGTTCACAAAACAATTCGCTTTCTTTTTTGGGCAGAATAACATAAAATTTCCCTGTTGGGTTCAGCAGCTTCAACACTCCGTTTAATAAATCAATGTATGGCAACTGGTCAGTATGCCGGGCATTGGTCCTGGATTCTTCATTTGCCTTGGATGAATCAACAAAATAAGGAGGATTGCTAACTATCAAATCGTAACGGCTGGAATTTTCATTTGCAAATTGCTGCAATGAAATATGATGAAGATTTATTCTATCCTTCCAGCTACACATCATTATATTTTCGTTTGCCTGCACAAAAGCATTTTCATCAATATCAATGGCATCAATTTTTGCACCGACTTTTTGTGCCAGCATTAGTGCTATAATTCCAGTACCTGTGCCAATATCTAATGCAGTTTTTGCACTCGGGTGATTTACCCAGGCTCCCAATAAAACAGCATCGGTGCCCACTTTCATGGCGCACTTAGCTTGGTTAATTTTAAACTGTTTGAAAACAAACTCCTGATTTGGCATAAAGTCTATTATTGATAAAAAAACAATGATTGACATCCGCTGTTTTTTAAAATCATGCAATAAAGTTAAACTAATTTATTTAATTACAAATTAATTTTGCTCTTCGTCCGTTTCTTTTTCAGTGTCATCCTCGGGTTTGTTTTGAATATAAATATCAATTAAACCTTCGGGGGCATTCAGGTAAAGTTCTTTTTTTGTGCGGTCTATAGAGATAATAAATTCTTCTTTGGCGGGAATTAATATTTCGTTTTTGTCTTTTATTATTTGAAAAATGGCTTGTTGCGGAAAATCCAACACACTTTGAATTATTCCTATTTCTCCATAATTTTTATCTATAACTTTAAATCCATTTAACTCATGAAAATAAAATTTCTTTTCTTTTAAAGGTGGCAAAAAACTTAATGGAAGGTATAATCCCGACCCTACCATTTCATCTGCCCCCTCCACAGTTTCAATTCCATCAATGGTTACTGTGGCAAAATTCCGGCTGATAATAATTTTTTTAATAAAAAAAGGAATCAAGGATTTATTGATTTCAACAAATACACTTTCCAATTTAGTGTAACGCGAAGGAGTATCTACATCTAAAATAAATGCCAACTCTCCTTTGTTTCCAACCCTGCGGGAAATGTATCCTAAATTAAAACACTCTTCTTTTGTCATCTTTTACTTGTTATCCAAAATAATTTTTAAATGGGCGTAATGCTGTTTTCCATGCCAGGCATATAGTGCAAGCAATTCGACTAACTTAAATTCACGATTGTATTCCGGATGGATATATTTTCTCTCCAACTCTTTTTCAGTTAAGGTCTTTAATAAATATACCCACCGCTGATGAAGTGCTTCAATTAATTTTAATGAACTTTCAACAGGTGCAGTTTTACTATCATTCAAATTTGACCAGTCATCCTGGTTATATACTTTAATCATTGGTGCCTCTTCTGTCAGTGTCCATTTGGTTCTGATGAACGCATTCATGTGGCTATCGGCAAGATGATGAATAATCTGCCGTGCTATCCATCCGTCCGGGCGGTAGCTTTTTTCCAACAGTGTTGAATCAAATTCAGAAATCAGCTTTTTTAATTCCGCAGGAAACGTTTCAATTTCCAAAATATGTTTTGCGTTATCCTGCATCGAATAATTTTTTCCATATTCAAACTTTCCAATAGGGTATTTTAAATGTTCCATAGTCAAAAATTTCTTTAACCTAAAAAGGCATTCTTCAAAGAAGAATGCCTTTTTAAAATAAATAGTGTAAGCAATTAATTATGCTTCCGTTTCAGGTGTTTCCGTTGCTGTCGCTTCTGCTTCTGGTGTTGCTTCTGCTTCAGGAGCACTTACTTCTTCCACAGGTGGAGGAGTGTTTTTAAGCACTATCTTAGCAGCTTTTGCATCTTTAGCAGCCGATTCGGCAGCCATACGGGTTACATAAGCATCTTTTTTAGAAACCGCTAATGAATCCACTTTGCTGGTTACTTTGTTTTCTTTGTCGGCTAACCACTTTTCGAATTTCGCATCTGCTTGTTCTTGTGTTAACGCACCTTTTGCAATTCCGCCTTGCAAATGGTTTTTGTACATCACTCCTTTGTAAGAAAGGATTGCTCTGCACGTATCTGTTGGTTGGGCTCCATTTTTTAACCATGCCAGCGCTTTATCGCTGTCTATGTTAATGGTTGCCGGATTTGTAGTTGGGTTGTACGTACCAATTTTCTCAATAAACTTTCCGTCTCGAGGTGCACGACCATCCGCAATTACAATATGGAAAAAAGCTTTCCCTTTTTTACCATGACGTTGTAATCTAATTTTTACTGCCATTTTTTATTGTTTTTTTAATTATTAATTATTCCCTTTTATGTTTTGGGACTGCGAAAGTAGTAAAAATTATTTAATATAGAGGCGTTTTTTTTGAAATGATGCCACAGATTCACGGATTTTTAAAATGCACCGTAGAAAGCGAACCCAGATTTATGATTTTCACCAAAATGTTAAATTCCACCCTTTTTATTGCCTGAATAATCTAATGAGTGTTGTTTTTGAAGTATCTACGGTTAATCTTATTTCTTTGGTGTTGCATTTTTTTATTTTGTAGGTATGTGTTTCGCCTGATTTGAATTTAAACTGGTATGCACAAAAATTCAAATAGTTGCAACTGTCGCAGTTTATACTTTGAGTACTAAAGTTTTTTAACGTATCGGTAGTTGAAAATTTCAGGGTAATCAGCTTTTCGTTTATTTTATACTTTCCTTTGCTTTCGCCACCTCCGCCACATGTCCAGGTGGAATATACAAACGAACTATCCGCATTCAGTTTCAGGTTGCACCAGTTGTATGGGTCGTGTGCGGAATACGTTCCTGCAACACTGGTTTGAGAAAAAGCGGTGGTAATTATTAAAGTAAATGATACTAAAAAGGTTAATTTTTTCATGTTGTTTTTTACAATTTATCTTGCTTACTATACTGTTCCTCTTGCAATATTGGGACTTTCGGGGTTAACTGATAATTTAAAAAGTTTGGGATGAATTATTAAGTCCATATCTTCCATGGGAACTGCTCCTAATAATACTTCATTTCCAAATATTAAAGTGCCGGTGAAACAATTTCTGTTTTCGAACGAAACTTTTACAGGACCGCCATAAGGCACAACTTCATTACTCCAGTTGGCAAGTGTGGCTTCCCTGGTTTCTAAAACTTCAATTCCCAACTGCAAGGCAATGTGTTGAGGAATACATAAAAATGTAGAGCCACTATCAACCAGGCACCTTACCTCCATTTGTTTCATTTCCGGTTTCAACGGATTTGACAAATGTATGGTGCTATATACTAATCCCATTGTTTTTATTTTTTTACAAAGGTACACCCTTATTCTTTTTAGTAAACAAAAAAAGGCTCTCTGCATTTCTGTACAGAGTTGGTGATTAATTACTATCATCTATTCAAATATAGTTACGAATGGAGGATTAACAACGATGCGAATTACCGAGTACAACGGTGGCTAAGTAGTCCTCCCTCAAAAACAATGAACCCATTGATATTATTAACAGGTGTTGAAAAAAGAGTTAAAAAAATCTGCAAGAAAAAGGTTTTTGGATTATAAAAACTTGCAGATTTGCATCATGCTAACAAAAACAAAAAACACTTCACAATTGGGCTTTTACAGCACATTTGAAGAACAGCTAAACCATCAACATCCGTTGTACATTTTAGCAAACAAAATAAATTGGCAACAATTTGAAGATGCGTTTTCAAAACACTACAGCGCTTCGATGGGCGCACCATCCAAGCCAATCCGAATGATGGTATCGTTGCTGATTTTAAAACACGTTCGCAACTTAAGTGATGAGAGCTTGGTGGAACAGTGGAGCGAAAACAACTATTACCAATACTTTTCAGGAGAACAGCTATTCAGCCCCAAGCCACCGTGCGTAGCCACAGAATTAGTAGAGTTTAGAAAACGCATAGGAGAAGAAGGGATAGAATTGATATTTAAAGAGAGCATCCGCATCAATGGTAAAGACGGTCAGGAAGGTACCTTGAGTGCGGACACAACGGTTCAGGAGAAAAACATTACCTATCCAACAGATGATAAACTTTACAAAAAAATAATTCATAAATGCCAAAGCATAGCAAAAGTAGAAAACATAGAGCTACGACAAAGCTACACACAAACAGTAAAAAAGTTAAGTATTGTTCAACGTATGAAACGCAGGAAGGGAGGAAATAGCATAGCTCGTAAGGCAAGTAAAAAAATAAAAACAATAGCAGGACGATTAACCAGAGAATTGGAAAGAAAACTCACAGCAGAATCATTACAAAAATGGGGAAGTGATTTACAATTATTCCAAAAAGTTTTATCACAAAAAAAAGAACAGAGTAACAAAATTTATTCATTACACGAACCACAGGTAAAGTGTTTCAGCAAAGGAAAGGAGCATAAAAAGTTTGAATTTGGAAGTAAAGCATCATTTCTTCTTACCCAAAAATCAGGAGTAATTGTAGGAGCATTAAATTTTTCAGAAAACATTCACGATTCAAAAACATTACCTTCAGCATTGGAGCAACATCAAAGATTAACCGGCATCCAGGCAACAGAAGTATTTGCAGACAGAGGATATCCCGGACCAAAACAAATAAATGGAACACAAATAAACATTCCAAAACCGGATAAAACAATTACTAAAACAAAAAGAAATAAACACAAGCGTAGAGCGGCAATAGAGCCAATCATCGGACACCTCAAACACGACCACAGAATGTTGCGAAACTTTTTGAAGGGAAGTTTTGGAGATGCTATAAATGTGATGCTTGCCGCATCAGCAATGAATTTTAAACGAATGATGAACCTTTGGAAAGAAGGGAAAGTTTCCTTGGCTCAATTATTTCCTGAGTTAATGAATCTGTTTTTTCAATTAACCAATTTGAAAACTACTTTTTGAGGGAGGACTATTTAATTTTCAAAGGGGTTATATGTTCTGATGTGTACTTTAGAGTACTCTTCCCAACCAATAGCAAATGAACCATTGATACGTATATTTGCAGAAAAATTTTAATCATCAAACTATGAAACTACTCCTAATAACCAATTGCTTAGAAACCTTCGCATCCCTGGCTTACCAGGAAAGTTACGACAACGCGGGATTAATTACGGGCAATCCTGACATGGAAATAACCAGTGCCCTCCTTTGCCTGGACAGCACCGAAGCTGTTATAGACGAAGCAATAAACCTGGGTTGCAACCTGGTTATAGCTCACCACCCCATTGTTTTTTCAGGATTAAAGAAAATTAATGGAAAAAATTATGTAGAACGGGTAATAATAAAAGCCATTCAGCATAAAATTGCCATCTATGCAAGCCACACCAACCTCGACAATGTTCACAATGGGGTAAATGCACGAATAGCTCAACAACTGGGGCTGATCAATTGCAAAGTACTTGTCCCGCAAAAAAACAGTCTCAAAAAATTAATCACCTTTTGCCCTCCTGAAAAAGCAGACGAAGTTCGTAACGCCATTTTTGCAGCCAGTGCAGGTAGCATTAGTAATTACGACCAATGTAGTTTCAATTCCCAGGGATTAGGGACATTTCGTGCCGGAGAGGGCGCAAACCCTTATGTGGGCGAACTTGGAAAATTAGCCAATGAAAAAGAAATAAGAATAGAAACCATTTTTCCGGCTCATATGGAATCGCTGGTGCTCCATGCCTTGTTTGAAACTCACCCGTACGAGGAAGTAGCGTATGATGTTTATGCTCTTGCAAACACCACCAACAGGGTAGGAGCGGGGTTAATAGGCGAACTCAAACAAGAGCAGGACGAAATGAGTTTTTTGAATTTTCTTAAAAATGCAATGAATGCCAGCGGAATCCGATACACCACCCTGCAAGGTAAAAAATTAAAAAAGGTAGCAGTTTGTGGCGGTTCGGGTAGTTTTTTACTTCCCGATGCCATTAAATCCGGAGCCGATATCTTTATTACTGCCGACTTTAAATACCACCAGTTTTTCGATGCGGAAAACCTTATAGTAATTGCAGATATAGGGCATTATGAAAGCGAACAATACACAATACAATTATTTTATGACCTGTTAAAGGAAAATTTTAATACATTTGCACTCCATTTATCAAAAATTAATACAAATCCAATAAATTATTTATAAAAATGTCAAAAACAAAAACTGACGAAGTATCGGTAGAAGAACGCTTAAAAGCATTGTACGAATTACAATTAATTGATTCGAAAATTGATAAAATAAAAACCGTTAGAGGAGAATTGCCTTTAGAGGTAAGAGATTTGGAAGACATGGTAACCGGTTTGGAAACCCGTATCGAAAAATTTAATTCCGAGTTGCAGACTTTTGAAGATTCAATAGCTGAAAAGAAAAATGTAGTGAAAGATGCCCAGGCGTTGATAAAAAAATATCAAACACAGCAGGAGAAAGTTCGTAATAATCGGGAATACGATTCCATAACCAAAGAAATGGAGTTTCAAAACCTGGAAATAGAACTGGCTGAAAAAAGAATAAGAGAATTTAAAGCCAACATCCTTGCCAAAAAAGAAATTGCTGAATTATCAGAACAGGAATTGGTGGATAGAAGAAAAGATTTGAAATTGAAGAAAAAGGAATTGGCAGAAATAGTGGAAGAAACCGAAAAAGAAGAAGCTTCCTTAAACAAAAAATCGAAAGCAGCCGAAGCCATTATTGACGACCGTTTATTAAATGCATATAAGCGTATTCGTTCAAATGTAATGAATGGCATGGGCGTAGTTACCGTAGAGCGTGATGCCTGCGGTGGTTGTTTCAACAGAATACCGCCACAGCGTTCTTTGGACATTAAAACACATAAGAAAATTATTGTGTGTGAACATTGCGGAAGAATATTAGTGGATGCTGAAATTTTAACTGGCAAACCTAAACCGGTAAAGGCGTAATATTTTTAAAATCAAATATTAACAGATAATAAAAAGGAGCTGTCTCAAAAGTGAGGCAGCTTTTTTTATTTCCATTTTTTATGAACACTACATGTCCTGTTGCAGAGATTACTGCGGCTATTGAATTAGAAAGAGTTTACGCTAAAGGCATAAGAGTTTATCGCTAAATAAATTTGGGGTTTCTGCTTAAAAACAATGTTAATAAATAATATAGCTAATTTTTAAATTTGTATAAAATCAATAAATGAAGTTGTTTAAAGTTGACGTAATAAAAAACGGTAAAGGCTAATAAATGTAGTACTTTCCAGTGAATTTTATTTGTTTCAAAACGCACCAAAAGAGCTTTAAAGGCGTCCAGCCAAGCATTGGTTCGTTCTATTACAAACCTACATTTATATAGTAATTCGTCAAATAA
>JANYDQ010000054.1 GCA_025363555.1 Bacteroidota bacterium
GTTTTAGTATCGGCTGACCGACTAATTTTATTTCTTTATCTTTGCTCATGTTGGAATTATTTCTGCAAAAACAAATTTCAACATTTTTGGCAAGTGGGGAAACTTACTTGCCTTTTTTATTTTTCTCGGTTAGTAGTGATATTTTAAAGTACAAACACACTGTTTTTTATTAAGGAAACAAACACATACAGCAAATGAAATGATGCATTAAGATGTTCGGCAATTTTCTTATTTAAAATCCGCGAATCTGTGCCTTCCAACAATCATTTTCTTACATTTGTCCAAAATCTTTATCTAATGAAAAAACTATTATTATCTATTGCCCTTCTTTTTTGTCTTACTCCTCTTTTTTCACAAAAAACAAGTGCCGCCTATCTGCCCGAAAAGTCGGTAGCAATGCCCCCGTGGTTCAATGCGTTTTATAACGGGGTTAGTAATGTGCATCAACTGGAAGATGAGTATAACAGTTACTACCAATCGCATCCGTTTGAAAAAACCACCTACACCCAGTATTATAAAAGGTGGATGATTGAAAACGAAAGGAACATTCAGGAAGATGGAACAATAGATAACCATAGCACCGAAGACACATCTACCTCCGCCAACAGAAGCCCTTCTTCGGCATGGACTTTAATAGGACCAACAGAAACATTTCAAACCTCTTGGAACGATGCCACCCAACCGGCAGTGCCCTGGCAGGTAAATTTATATGCCTTTGATGCCGCACCTTCCAATCCCGACATACTGTATGCCTGTCCGGAAACAGGAGGTATTTTTAAAACAATAGATAAGGGATTGAACTGGTTTTCTGTTTCAGACAATATACGATTGGGCACCTGCGCTGCCATAGCCATTCACCCCACCAACCCGGACATTGTGTATGCCTCTTCGGGCAATAATTTATATCAAACCACGGATGGAGGTGTAACCTGGGCTACTATTTTTACATTGGCTGGCATGAACTGTAACGATATAGCCATCTTTGCCAACAACCCTTCTGTTATTTTTCTTGCCTGTGGCAATGGCTTATATAAATCAGTAAATGCAGGTGCTAATTTTGCGCTTGTTACAGGGCTAACGGGGCTAACTGAAGATATTGAAACCAACCCCCAGAGAGACAGCACCATGTATATTTTGCGAAGAGCCATTGGCGACACGCTTTTCAGGGTTTATCGTTCTTTTGATGCAGGGGCTACGTTTACAGCACAAAACAACGGGTGGCTTATCCGCAATTCCACAGCGGGGCGAATGACCGTAACCGCTGCCGATACTAATTATATATATGCTGTGCTGCTGATGGGCGGTACCATTGGCGCTCCTGCCCTGATGCGAAGTACGAACGGTGCAAACAGCTGGACGCATACCTGCACAGGTACACAAAACAACCTGATGGGAACAACTGGCGCACCTATGGGCATGAGCAACGGGCAAGGCTTTTACGATTTGAGCATCATGGCTTCGTCTGTAAATAAAAATGAAGTGATTGTGGGAACCACCACTAGTTATAAATCTACCGACACAGCCAATACCTTTAATGCTATTGGCGGCTATCGTGGCAGCTTTGCGCTTCACCCCGATGTGCAGGAAATGAAAATGATTGGCAACGATGCATGGATAGCTACTGACGGAGGACTGAATTATTCTTCTGATTTTTATTCCACAACACCTGCAGCACGAAACAAAGGAATTTACGGAAGTGATTACTGGGGCTACGGGCAGGGCTGGAACGAAGATATACTGACCGGGGGCAGGTATCATAACGGGGATGCTGCCATGTACGAAGGGTATCCTGCCGGAAGTTCCCTTCGCTTAGGCGGGGGAGAAGCGGGTACAGGCTATGGAAGTGTAGGCAGGGATATGTATGTGGCGCATTCTGATATTGGTGCATACGTAATGCCAAAAACATTCAGCGGAGATAAATCGGACTTTACATTTAATTTATATCCTAACGAAGACAATTATGGCTGGGATGCCAGCGAAGTGGAATTTTCTCCGGAGTGTTATAACCACCTATTTATAGGTAAAGACAGCAGCTTATGGAAATCCATTGATGGAGGAGTGTCGTACACACAGATTCATAATTTCCATCAGCGGGTAAAAAAGTTTGAGTTGTGCAGAAGCAATTCGCTGGTAATGTACCTGGCAACGAGTTTAAAAGTGTATAAAACCATTGATGGGGGCGTTACATGGACCATGCTAACCTTGCCGGCAGGAACATTGCTAAGCGAAATATCGTTATCGGTAAGTTATACGGATGAAAATGTGTTATGGATTACCTCTAAAAGCAATTCGTCAAACAATCGCGTTTTCAAAACCATTGATGGCGGTGCCACCTGGATTAACCTTACCACTTCTACCATCAACGGTTATAATTTTTTAATCATTAATCACCAGGCAGGAACAGACGGGGGAGTGTATATCACCTCCCAGGATTATGCAAAAGTATTTTACAGGAACAATTCAATGGCAGACTGGGTGGACTTTTCTGCAAATCTGCCTAAGGAATACAAGCCCATCAGCACCAAGCCTTTTTATATGAAAAATAAACTTCGCACAGCCGGAAACAGAGGAATATGGGAAGTGGATTTTTATGAAAATGGACTGCCTGTTGCCCAACCCACAGTGGACAAACTGGAATCATCGTGCGTAAGAGATACTTTTTATTTCGATGACTTTTCTGCATTAAATCATTTAACAGGCAGCTGGCAATGGAGCTTTCCGGGTGCCACTTCTGTAAGTGCTGTTAACATTCGCAATCCCAAGGTAACCTACCTGGGTATGGGTGCGCATACAGCCACATTAACTGTTTCTCAAAACGGGAACACAAGTACAAAGTCTATTACAGTAACCGTATTGGGGAATGCCTGTGCACCCGATACTATTCCCGGAAATGCACTAAAACTAACGGTGGACGGGGACATAGCAAGTGCCCCTCCTCTGAAATTGAATTCGAATACGGTTACTATTTCCGCATGGATAAAACCTGATGCTAACCAAGACGACTGGGCGGGTGTGGTGTTTTGCAGGGGCGGCACTTCCTGTTCTGGAATTAGTTTGCGAAATAATAATGAGGTGCGTTACCACTGGGATGGCAATTTCTGGGGAACTGCCACCAACTTATACTTTATTCCTCATCAATGGAATCATGTGGCAGTAGTAATTACCCCTGCCAATGCAACAGTATATGTAAATGGAATTGGATTTACAGATACAGGTACGCATAACCCGGAAGCATTTGATGCACCTACCCTTATTGGACAAGATGCTATTAGCAGCAATCGCACGTATCACGGGCTGGTGGATGAAGTCTGCATTTGGAAAAGAGCCCTGTCGCAGGATGAAATAAGAGCCATGCGACATCTTACTAAAAATCCGCTGACCGATACAAGCATTGTGGCATATTACCAGTTTGATGAACAAAGCGGGTTAATACTGGACAAGGCAGGCAACCGACATGCAACCCTGACTTCAGGTGCTGCCAGGGTTCCTTCTACCGGACCATTTGCAGGTGGCATAAGCAGTAAATTAACTATTATAGGCGGAGGAATAAATGCGTTTCCGGGCACGGATGTTAAAATGGCCTTCCCTTTAACAGGCGGTTCGGTATATCCTTTGGGAGATGTATGGGTTTCTAAATTAAACTGGCACCCCGACCAAAATGCAAGTACTTTTCCTATTGCAAATAAATATTGGGTGGTAAATAATTACGGAAGTAACAGCGTTTTTACTTCTTTGGATAGCATCATATTTGCCGGCTGTCCTCAATTACCGATAACTAATCCCAATAGTTATTATTTATATAAAAGAAATGAAAATGCCGATAGTGCAACATGGGCTAATCCGCAGGATACCGCAGATATATATAGTTTGAACGGTGCCAATTCGAGTCTGCGATTCAGCACACATAACAACATCAGTTCTTTCGGGCAATTCTCGTTAAATGCGATCACCGTGCCCTGGGCAGGCATTCACGAAAACAATTCGGCTGGTGATTTTGAAGTAACAGCATATCCTAATCCGGCAGAAAATGAATTATTTCTGGAATTGAATTCAAACAAAGAAAATAAAAACAGTACCATAACTATCTATGATATGATTGGGAAACAGGTGTTGTCTTCAAAACAAAATATACATATAGGCAAGAACATCATACTACTAAATATGGCTTCTCTTTCAAACGGAATTTATATGGTCAATGTAGAAATAGATGGAAGTAAAAAAACAAAAAGAATTAGCGTTAACAGGTAAAAAAATATGGCACATAAAGCAGGATTTGTAAATATAATAGGTAGTCCCAATGTGGGCAAGTCCACATTGATGAATGTATTGGTAGGGGAGAGGCTTTCCATCATCACATCCAAAGCACAAACCACCCGTCACCGCATTATGGGAATAGTGAACGGGGAAGATTTTCAGATTGTATATTCAGACACTCCCGGAGTGTTGAAACCGAATTATAAACTCCAGGAATCCATGATGGACTTTGTACATACAGCAATTACAGATGCCGATATTATGCTGTTTGTAACTGATATATATGAAGATATAAAGATTGATGAAAAAATTCTTCATAAAATAAAACATGCGAAAGTGCCGGTGTTATTGCTGGTGAATAAAATAGATTTGGCTTCGCAGGAAAAGCTGGAAGAAAAAGTGAATTACTGGAAAGCAGAAGTGCCCAATGCAGAAGTAATACCTGTATCGGCATTAGAGAAATTTAATGTCAATTATGTGTTTGATAGAATACTTGCTCTGTTGCCCGAAGGACCTGGCTTTTACGATAAAGACCAATTGACTGATAAGCCCGAGAAATTTTTTATTTCTGAAATTATTCGTGAAAAGATATTAATGAATTACAAAAAAGAGATTCCGTATTCAGTAGAAGTAGTTGTTGAATCATTTAAAGAAGAAGAAAAAATAATAAAGATACGGGCAGAAATAATTGTTATTCGTGATTCGCAAAAGGGTATTATCATTGGGCATAAGGGAGAAGCATTAAAAAGAGTGGGAACAGATGCACGGAAAGACATGGAAACATTCATGGCAAAACAAGTGTTTCTCGAACTCTTTGTAAAAGTAAATAAAGACTGGCGTGATGATAGCAATCAGTTGAAACGGTTTGGATACTCAAACTAAAAATAGTAGTACCTTTGCCCTCCAAAATATTTCTATAATTAGTCGATGAAAATATCCGCATCCATTTATTCCAATAAAACAAAAGGCGTTGAAACACTTGTAAAAGAACTAGACGATTTAAAAGTTGACTTTCTTCACATTGATTGCAACGATGATGTTTCTGTTTTTGATGACATTGTAATCATCAAAACCATTAGCAAAACTCCAATTGATTTACATATTATTTCCTCCGACCCTGAAAAGTATTATCCTTATCTGTTAAAACATAATGTGGACTTTGTAACCTTTCAGCATGAAAATTTAACCGCACCATTACATTTACCAAAAGAATTAAAATCTAAAATCGGGATTGCTATTGTTACTGAAACTCCTATTTCTGTTCTGGAACAGTATAAGGACAAAATGGATTTTGTTTTGTTTATGACCACTACTCCCGGACAAAGCGGAGGATTGTTTAACAAAGAAAATTTTAAAAAGATAAGAGAGTTCAGGCAATTGTTTCCTGATAAAAAAATTCATGTGGATGGCGGGGTGAATGATGAAGTATCTTTTGTGCTTCGCAATATGGGTGTATATTCAGTGGTGTCAGGTTCTTATCTTGTTAATTCAAATGTGATAGGGCATGCGTTGCACAATTTAAGAAACGACAACATTCAATCGCATATTTTAGTAAGTGATTTTATGTTGACAAAAGAAGAACTGCCAATCGTGTCAAGTAAAGATTCGTTGTTGATTGATGCATTGCAAAGCATAGAAAAATACGCTCTTGGATTTACTATGATGGTGGATGAGGAAGGAAAACTAACAGGATTGATAAGTAATGCAGACGTAAGAAAAGGATTGATCAAAAAAATAAATTCGCTGAATGAATTAATAATAAAAGATGTGATTAATTCAAATCCCATTAAGATTACCAACACATTTACTATTTCAGAGATGCTTAACTTTGTAAAGAATTCTAAAATCCCTATCCTCTATCTTCCTGTGGTGAATAAGGAAAATAAATTAGCAGGAGCCATAACATTTAATAATTTAATAAAAGGAGAATAACATGATTATACATCTGAAAGCGGAAGTAACAAAGGAAAAAGCAGAGCAGCTTGGAGCAGAATTGGAGAGTATTGTATTGCAGCGCGAAGGCTTTTTCGCTTTGATTTCTTCAAGCAAAGGAAAATCAATTGATGAAAAGTACAATCAGTTTATTGTAGAAAGATTTCCGTTTGAGGACGATATGCAACTGGCGAGTAAAAAGTATATTAATGGAGTAAGGGAAATTAAAATTACAGATAGTATTTCAATTGGAGGCAACAACAAAAATACATTGATGATTACAGGACCTTGTTCTGTTGAATCGGAAGAACAGATAGAACAATGTGCAGCACTTTGTGTTGAACTTGGTGTGAAAGTCTTGCGTGCAGGTGCTTACAAGCCTCGCACCACTCCTTATGCTTTCCAGGGAATGGGACTGGCAGGTTTAAAACTGCTGGATAAAATGCGTACTAAACATGGATTAAAAATAATTACGGAAATACGTGATTCAACTCATGTAAATGAAATTATAGAATATGCAGACATTCTGCAGATAGGCGCAAAAGCAATGTACGACCATGGAATTTTAAAAGCTTGTGGCAAATCAGGGAAGCCTGTATTGCTTAAAAGAGGCTTTGGTGCTACATTGCAGGAGTTTGTGCAGGCAGCAGAATTTATTCTATCAGGAGGAAATGATAAAGTTATTCTTTGCGAAAGAGGAATAAGAACATTTGAAACAAAGACTCGTTTTACCTTGGATTTATGCGGAGTTGCTTATCTTAAACAATATACAAACCTACCTATTATACTCGACCCGAGCCATGCAATTGGTTTTGCTTATGGTGTTGCAGATTTATCTAAGGCATGTGTGGCAATGGGAGTGGACGGACTATTAATAGAAACACATCCTAATCCGGCAGTAGCAAAATCGGATGCGGCACAGCAACTCAATTTTAAACAATTCAGGGAATTATATGCTGAATTGGGTGCTGTTGCAAATGCAGTAGGAAGAACAATGATATAATTAAAATAAAATGGACAAGTCAAAAATAAAATTTTTGGTGCTGGATGTGGACGGAGTGCTTACGGATGGCGGAATGTATTATTCAAATTCAGGTGATGAGTTTAAAAAATTTAATACCAAAGACGGAATGGGAATTAAATTAATGATTGCAAAAGGGGTGAAGGTTGGTTTTTTAAGCAATGGGAAAAATGATATTCTGATTAATAACCGTGCAAAAACATTGGGTGTGGAATATGTATATGTTGGATTTGAAAAAAAACTTACTATTCTTAACCAATGGTTGCAAGAGTTAAATCTTGCCTATGAAAACATGGCTTACATAGGGGATGATGTGAACGATATTGAAATTATGCAAAATGTTCATTTCACAGGCTGCCCGTGTGATGCGGTAGCGGAAGTAAAAGGAGTTGCAAAATATATACTGGATGCCAAAGGCGGTGAAGGATGTGTAAGAGAGTTTATTGACGAACATCTTTTATAAAACAAATCACTACTAACCGACTAAAAAATAATTGAAGAGAAAACATCCTGGTGATGCTTGGTTTTGCTATAAATAAATTTTCCGACTAAAACATACCCCCTACTTTAATTAGTCAGGTTGAAAATAAATCCGGGGTAGCTTGTTTT
>JANYDQ010000058.1 GCA_025363555.1 Bacteroidota bacterium
GTTTTAGTATCGGCTGACCGACTAATTTTATTTCTTTATCTTTGCTCATGTTGGAATTATTTCTGCAAAAACAAATTTCAACATTTTTGGCAAGTGGGGAAACTTACTTGCCTTTTTTATTTTTCTCGGTTAGTAGTGAAAATAAAATTAAGATTTCGCTAGCAGTTGAAAAAGTTTGAATGAAAGTGTGTCAACCGTCCAAAACATTACAATAAGCAGTATTTTTGTATTTTTATTTTTGCCTTTACATCTAAAAAATTTCTGCCATGAATTACAAACGAATGCCCATTGAAATAGAATCGCCTGAACAAATGGGCTATGAAAATGTGAAATACAATTTAACCGAAAGTTCCGTGAGCGATACGGTTTTTGGAAATATTCAGTTGTCTATTTCGGATTTAAAATTGTGTTATGGCAACCACATTGGCAAACCCGAACTAAGAAAATTAATAGCTGCGGAAAGCCCGTTACTGTCTGAAAATCAGGTATTGATAACCGCAGGAGCTGCTTCTGCTTTGTTTATAGTGGCTACAACGCTGCTCGAAAAAGAAGATAACATGATTGTTATCACACCGAACTATGCTACCAATATAGAAACCCCCAAAGCCATTGGCTGTGAAATAAGTTTTGTTCAATTAAAATTTGAAAACAACTTTTCGATTGTGGTCGAAGAAATAAAGTTGCTGATTAAAAAGAATACGAAGTTAATAAGCATTACTAATCCACACAACCCAACCGGAATAGTGATTCCGAAGGAAACGATAATGCAGCTTGCAGTGTTGGCTGAAGAAAACAATTGTTATTTGCTGGTGGATGAAACCTATCGTGATTTGAATTTCAATGATAAGTATGCCATTGCAGCTTCTCTTCACCAAAGAATTATTTCTGTTGCTTCTGTTTCCAAAGCATACGGTTTGCCGGGCATTCGCATTGGTTGGCTGATAACACAAAACGAGAATTTATTTGAAACATTTCTGGCGGCAAAGGAACAAATATTTGTTTGCAATTCTGTGTTGGATGAAGAAATAGCTTACCAGTATTTGAGTAAAAAAGAAATTTATTTTGATGAAATTAAAAAACACATTTCCCGAAACAAAGCATCTTTACTGGAATGGATGGCAAATGAAAAGCGAATGGAGATGGTTCATCCGGCGGGTGGGGTGGTTTGTTTCCCGAGAATAATAAACGGAGAACAAAGGAATGTGAAAAGGTTTTATGAACTATTGAACATTACCTACCAAACATTTGTTGGTCCGGGTCATTGGTTCGAGATGCCGGATTATTATATGAGAATAGGCTTTGGCTGGAGCAACAACGAAGAGTTGAAACAGGGGTTACAAAATATATCCCGTTGCCTGGATGAAACCAGCGAATATCAATAGAAAAAATATCAATAGAAAAAATAATAGCGAGCGGGTGAACAACTTTAATAAAAAAACAATTGCGCTTAACTTGTATTTAGTACTGCAGGAAGCGTCACCCCTCTCCCTGCAAGTCCCTATTTTTTCGGGATTCAAGGAGAGGGGCTGGGAGTGAGGTCTAAAAGAAAGGGATTTTCAATACTAATTAATTTTAAATAAAATTTAAACAACCTCTTAAACTTTGTTCTTTTTCAGCAAAGGCTTTAGTTAATACCTCCAAAAAAGAACTACTATCCTGTGCTCCCGAAATGGCATATTTTCTATCAATGACAAAAACGGAACACCGGTTACACCAATGCGGGAAGCTTCATCAATGTCTGCATTTACATCTTCCGAATATAAATTACTGGTCAATACATCTGCATCCAAACCTATTTCTTTTCCCAGTTCGATTAAGGTGTCAGGGTCGGCAGTATTTTTCCCATTTGTGAAATAAGAAGCGAACAAAGCTTCTTCGGCTTCATTTTGCAAATGATGATGTTTTGCTAAATGCGAAAAGCGGTGAGCATCAAAAGAATTGGCTACAACAGCTTTATCAAAGTGGTAAGTAAGTCCGGTTTGCTTTGCCATAGCAGTAACCGACTCGTTCATCTGCTTTGCTTTTTCGATGGAAATACCTTTTCGTTCTGAAAGAAATTGATGAATAGTTTTTGTTCCGTCCGTTTGAATAGTAGGGTCGAGTTGAAAACTTTTTCACTCCACTTCCACATCTTGTCTGTGTTCAAATTGGTTGAGCGCGGCTTCGAATTTTCGTTTCCCTATATAACAAAACGGGCACATCACATCGCTTCAAATTTCTACTTTCATTCCTGTTTATTTTCTTTGATAATTTTTAACCCTTTTGTCCATCTCACTATTTCTTTCAACATAGCATCTGCTGCTGTATGCGAAATTTCGTTGGGAATAAATTCTCCCTTTTCATTTATCAACTTACTGAAAAAAGCAAAGTTGACTCCCTGTGATAATGGTATAATGCTCATGGTAGCAAGGTCAGCTTTTAAACTGTTGCCCGCCCTGGTTCCGGCAGAAACACCGCCATAGGTAACCAAACCGGCAGCTTTATATGCCCATTCGTGAAAAAGATATTCAATTGCATTTCTTAACGGGGCGGGATAATTAAAGTCGTATTCGGCAGTTACAAAAATAAAAGCATCGGCTTCATCAATAACTGCGCTCCATTTTTTAGTATGCTCGTGTTCGTATTTTCTTTGAGAAGGATGATTACGCTCATTCATCATCGGAAGATTTATTTCGCCCAAATCCAGCACTTCCACCTTAAAACTTCCGTGTTGATTTGCTTTTTCAGCAATCCATTTTGAAATCAACGGACCTTTTCTTCCGGGTCTCACGGTGGAGGAAATAATTTTAAGATTGAACATTTTTAATTTTTTTTAATGTTTAAAACTGCTGCCGGTGTTTTCATCTGCAACCGAACAATTTTTTAATTTTTATCAAATTCTGTGTTGGCAATAATAGCAATTTCATCACTAAGTATTGCTGAAGAAACGGGAACCGCAATGCCAAATTCTGTCCTTTTAATAGTACCGGAAATTTTGAAACCTGCAATGCTTTTCTTATTCTTTGGGTTGGTTCCCATTCTGCAAAAAGCATCCAGTTCTATTGGTTTAGTTATACCATGCAATGTCAGGTCACCGGTTACTTTATAGTTACTTTCACTTACTTTCTTAAACGATTTACTTTTAAAAGTTAGCGTGGTAAACTTTTCCACATCCAAAAAATCAGGACCTTTAATATGTTTGTCTCTGCCTTCATCTTCTGTGTTAATAGAACTTGCGTCTGCCGTCAGTTCTACCACGGCATCCGAAAAATCCTCTTTGGAAGAAGTAATAGTAGCATCCACTTTTTTGAACCATCCTTCACAATCAGATACCATCATGTGTGTAATAGTGAATCCAAGTTTGGAATGCACTTTGTCCAATGCCCATGTAGATGGTTCTATTGGTTTAAAAGCCACTAATGCAATTACAGAAACCGCAAGAAAAAATATCTTTTTCATAATTCAAACTTTAATAGTATTAAAAAAACTAGCTTCCTCTCTGAAATACTAATTTCTTACGAATATTAAATATACCTAATTTTTATTGAGTTCGGCATTAGCAACCAATACAATTTCATCGCTTACAATTGCGTTAGGAGCTTTTTCCCCGATTCCAAAATCAGAACGTTTCAGAGTTCCCGAAATCTTAAAACCTGCAATTGCTTTTTTATTCATCGGATTTTCTCCCATTCTGCAAACTGCATCCAGGACAATACTTTTAGTAACTCCATGCATTGTTAAATCTCCTATTACTTTATATGCATTGTCTTTTATCTTTTTAAATGATTTACTTTTAAAAGTTAAGGTGGGATATTTTTCCACATCAAAATAGTTTGCCGACCGCAGGTCGTTATCGCGCATTTCCATTTCTGTATTAATACTTTTCACGTCCGCAGTAAATTCTACCTGCGCATCCGTAAAATCTTCCTTAGTAGTAGTAACAGTGCCGTCAAATGTTTTAAACCATCCTTCCACATCCGATACCATCATGTGTGTTACCATAAATCCCACCTTTGCGTGAGCTTTGTCCACCGACCATTTTGTTTGTTCAATTGGCTTAAATGCAACCAGTGCAACCATTGATACTGCGATAAAAAGTGCTTTTTTCATTTTGTTTTTTGTTTTAATTATTAATACTTATTTAATTATTTTTAGGCTAAAACCGGTTCATTTGCTTTTTGCATTACAAATTCCGCATTGGCGATTATCTTCACTTCTTCTCCCAATAGTATTCCACCTGTTTCGGATACCATACTGAAACTTACTCCAAAATCTTTACGGTTTATCTTTCCGGTTACTGAAAACCCAATGCGTGTAAATCCCCATGGGTCAATGGTTTTTCCGCCTAATTCAGCATCCAAAACTATTTCTTTACTTACACCTCTCATAGTTAGTGTTCCATGTAATTTATAATTATCACCTTCTGTTTTTTCCATTTTGTCTCCTTCAAAAACCAGTTGCGGATGATTTTCAGCATCAAAAAAATCCCCGGTCTTTAAATGACCATCCCGTTGTTCACTATTAGTAGATATAGAATTAATGTCGGCTGTAAAATGAATTTTTGCCGTGTTTAAATCCTCTCCCTGTGTTTCCACTGTTCCGTCAAACTTTTTGAACTGCCCAGTTACGGAAGAAATCATTAAATGCTTTACTTTGAATTGAATTTCTGAATGCGTCGGGTCAATTGCCCATTTTTTAGTTTCCATTTGTTTATTGTTTTTAATTATTATTTATTTGTTTTATTATTTTTTATCCGGATGCAAAATTACAGGTTCGAATTTCTTTATAGTTATATCGTGTTTCATTAGAGTTATAAGATTCACCGATTGGCTGTTTGAAAATATTTACCGGTGTTTATGTTTTTTGCGTTACAAAAGTAGGTACATTTGCTATACAAAAGTAAGTACTTACTCAAAGTATAGTACTATACAATAGTATAGCATAACACAAAATAACATGGAAAAAATTAAAAAGAAAGAGTTGAAAACCTACAGTGAATGCACTAAAGCAATACTTCCTGTGCGCGATGCGTTAGACATTTTAAGTGGCAAATGGAAACTACCCATTATTATTTCTTTATCATTTGGAAACAAAAGATTCGGAGAAATGAAAAAAGAAATTCCCGGAATTACGGACAGGATGCTATCCAAAGAACTTCGCGATTTGGAACTAAATTTATTAGTAAAACGAACCGTTTATGATTCCTTGCCTGTAATAGTAGAGTACTCAATGACCGCTTATGGCAAGTCGTTAGAAAATTTAATTGATGCACTCCGAGATTGGGGAATACTGCATAGAAATAAAATTATTGGAAAAGGGAAGTAATAGTAATTGCTGGTGTTGGTTTTTACCAACACTTTGTTAAAGATACTTTTCTATTTCCTTCGCAAAGTCAATATCTTTCTGACTTACTCCTCCCGCATCGTGAGTACTTAACTTTATATTCACTTTGTTATATACTCCCGACCAATCAGCATGATGATTTGCCTTTTCGGAATGCAACGCAATCCGTGTCAGGAAACTAAACGCCTCGCTGAAATCTTTGAATACAAATTTCTTTTCAATAGCATTGTCGCTGTAACTCCAACCCTTCATGGTTTTAAGAGCGGTTTTAATTTTCTCGTTAGTTAGTTTTTTCATTGTTTCAGTATAATTAAGTTAGTCTTTAGTTTATAATTGATCAAAATCAATTGTTGGATTTGGCAGTTCCAATGCTTTTACTGCCTGTATCGCATTCCCTGCAATTCCCTTTATCGAGCCGTGCATATCTATGGTATTAATAGTTACTTTTTCAATTTGTTTTTCCCTTTGTTTCCAGATGCGCTGCATGGCTCTTTTTTCACTTTCCAAATCAGCTTTCATTTGAGAAAAACCTTCCACAATAGCTTCCACCTGTAATCGGAAGGTGTTGCCCGTAAGGTAATCGTAAAGCATGTGCATTTTATCTCCTTTGTTTTCCTGCGAACTTATAGCAATACTTATTTTAATAATTGAATCGCGCAACACTGCACACAACGCTTTAAATTCATCAAAGGTACAAATCCAGATACCGTCTCTCAAGCCCATTCTGTCCATATCAGCAGGCATAGCTTCCGTAACCAATACTCCAATGTCTGCACCCCTGGTGCGAATATCTGCTTTGAATTTTTCTATCCAGTTAGGTTGAAAATCTTTTGTTCGTTTACTTTCGTAATAAATACTTCCGCACTTTTTATGTTCACCCGAAAACACAATTTGAATGCAATCACCTCCCCTTGCTCCTTTTTTTATTTCTTCAATAGTATCGTAAGGAAATTGCGAAGTCAGCCATTCTTCCATTGCCAGTTCCTGCACTTCGCCTTGCAGCTGCATGGAGCCCTGTTCCTGTTTGCGTTTCATTTCTTCGGTAAGTTTCTTTTGGTCTTCCAGTTGTTTAGTAAGTTCTTTAAAACGCAATTCGTTTTTATCTTCTTCTGTTTTTCTAATCTTTTCTTTTTCTTCCCCAATCAGTTGGTTCAATTTCTTTTGCGACTCTGCTTCTATTGCTTCCTTTAATTCTAATTTTTCACGCTTCAGTTTTTCTATTTCCGCCTTTGTTTTATTCAGTTCTTTTATCTGTTCCGATTTTTCGTTTAGCTCTTTATTCATCATCGCGTATTGTTCTGCATTCTCTTCTTTAAACTGGTTCTTCAGTTTCTTTTCCAGTTGTTCTTTTTCTTCTTTTAATTTAATTTGCAGTTTCTCCTGGAAAAGTTCGTTTTCTTTTTGTTTTTTTATTTCAAATTCTTCTTTTGATTTATTTAAAGCCTCTGCCTGACTTTCATACTTTTTCTTTTCAATTGCTAAGTCTGCCTGAAACTTTTTCTTGAAACCTTCTTCCAGTTGATGTGAAAGTATATCTTGAACATCTATATCTGTACCGCAGTTGGGGCATTTTATCCGGGTTTGATTTTCCATTTGATTGGTTTGTCGTACTAATTATTTATTTTTATTTCTGCTAAAATAATAAAATTATAGGTAGAGGAAATTATAAGTTTCAAATACAGTCTATTATTTTTTTTATATACCTAAATTCTTGAATCAAGAAACGATGTTAAATATGTTTTACCTGTATCATTCGCTCATTATTTACTTTTTTTACTTACAATTTCAAATTGCTGAACCACAGTTTCTCCTTCTTCATCCACCAATGTAATCTTGTGCATTCCCTCATCTGGAGCCAAAGCCATCTGATGTATGTTTTGTGTTAAACCAATATAAGTGCCATCCAAATCCCAATAAATTATGGAACCTGCTTTTCGATGTGCTACCTGGAAAACTGTTTTTCCCATCGTACCATCCAGCTCAACCGGGACATATATCTTACTGTATTGTTTAGGATAAATAAATTCCATTGACTTCAATCCGCTGGTTTCGCAGTCTTTTCGAAAGGGAGGTGATTCTTTATAAGAAGAGTTTTTTGATTTATAATACCATTCCATGGCAGGTGGTAATACAAACCAACTAACATGTTTCATTTTATTTACTTCTTCGCAATTGCTGTTTACCCGGTAGTTCCCCGTTTCATCCAGGTGAATTAAGCGGTGATACTTACAAGGCTCTGAACTTAACCCTGACTTCTGAATCCAAACAGTATCAATAGGTTCACAAATCTCAGTTGTTCTGCATCCACTTTGATGGCAGATAGCAATCTTTTCCATTTCATCATAAGGAGGCGAAAACCATTTACCTGGTTTCAATATACTGAAAATATCAAAAAGGATAGGAGCAGCAGTTTGAATTCCTACCAACCCCGGGCGACCTTCTCCATCTGCATTACCTACCCAAACACCCACCACATATTTAGGTGTAACACCCACTGCCCATCCATCGCGATAACCAAAACTTGTTCCTGTTTTCCATGCCACTTTGCTTGCCGAAGTATATTGTTTCCATCCTGCATCTTCATCCGGGCGCGATACTTCCACCATAGCTTCAAAGGTGAAATAAATGGAAGCTGCATCAATAAACGATTGTTTAGTTGTTTCCACTTCTTTCTTTTTTTTCGGATAGGTATAGTGTGGCGGGTGAATATCTTCTGCATTATACTTTCCATTATATGTCGTATAATGATTTAAAGTTCGTGCCATACTTGCATACATTCCCGTGATGTCCCACAATTTACCTTCCGCACCGCCTAATATTATTGTTAATCCGTAATGGTCGGGAGTAAAGGTGAGGGTCGTCATCCCAAGTTTTTTTAAATTATAATTGAACTTTTCTGTTCCGTAATTTTGGAGCATTCGTACAGCCGGGATATTCAAACTTCTTGCTAATGCACGTTTTGCAGGTACTGCTCCATCAAAAGAGTTATTGTAATTCTGGGGAGTGTATCCCCCAATCTGTGTGGGTACATCTGGAATAAGCGTGGTAGAAAGCAATTCGCCATCGTTCAGCATGGAGGCAAACAAAAAAGGTTTGAGAATACTTCCTGTACTTCGTGGTGCAACTATCACATCCACATCCGATTGGTATTCGGGTTTACCTGTATTATCAGTATTGCCAACATACGCCAATACATTTCCCGTATTTACATCCAGCACAATGGCACAGGCATTATGAATTTCATTTGCTTTTAAAAGCTGGTGATGATTTTCAATTATTTCATTCACCCTTTCCTGAATATGCCCGTCAATAGTAGATGGAATACGTGTTCCTTCAAAGCCTTCCTTGGCTGCCCGTTGCAACAGGTGCGGTGCAATCTGCGGAAGTGCAAAAGGTTTGCCTGGCAATGTTTCCTGTTTACTTAGTTCACAGGTTTCTTTATCAATTATTTTTGCTTTCAGAAGTCTTTCCAGCAAACGATTTCTTTTTGCAAGTAACCGTTCCTGGTTTTTTCCGGGGTAAATTAAACTCGGAGCATTTGGCAGAATGGCTAATGTAGCCGCTTCTGCCCAAGATAATTTTTCTGCTTCTCGTCCAAAGTATCTCCACGATGCAGCATCTATCCCTACAACATTACTTCCGTAAGGCGCATTGGAAGCATAAAGCGAAAGTATTTCAAACTTTGAAGCGGTAAGTTCTAATCTCGTGGCATAAATTATTTCAATCAGTTTTTCCATTATACTTCTGCTCTTTCCCTTTCTTGCCAAGCGGATAACCTGCATGGATAAAGTACTTCCGCCACTCACTATTTTTCTTTCTTTTATGTTCTGAACCAATGCCCTGCCAAATGCAAGCGGATTAAATCCTTTGTGGGCAAAAAATTCCCTGTCTTCAAACTGGATAATACTTGCTGCAAATTTATATGGAATGTTTTTACATTTCGGGAAACGCCACTGTCCGTCATCGGCTATTCTCGCTGCAAGCAACCTGCCTGTGTTATCTTCCAAAACTGTGCATGTATGAGCTTTAAATAAAGGGGAAGGCAAACAAAACCAAAACCAGGCGCAAACCAAAATTAAAACAAAGTACCCGATTCTCTTTTTAAATGTGGTATTAAATCTCTGGAAAAAGGGTTTCAATGTATCGGGTTGATTTATCAGGTGTAAAACTAAATAATATTTTCATTCCCCTGTAACTTTCAGAATAGTTAATCGTACACTTTTAAAACCATGGATGGAAAAACTCCATTCTATATTTTACTTCTTTATCACCGGACAACAATACAACTTGCTTGTTCGTCCCATCTCATCCAATCATTTTTTAATATCTTTGCCTCTTCAAAATAATTAAACGTGGCTATCCGTAAAATCATCTTTCTTTCTTTTCTTTCCGTTTCCTTTTTCTGTCAGCAGCAAGCACCTGCTCAATCGAAACATACCATTGACAGTTTGCAAAACGTATTAAAAACATTTGATTCTAAAAAAACACAGACAGGAAACACCCCTATCGATTTAAAAGACACTAACAGAATTGTTTTACTGGATTCGCTTTCTCGTCAGTTTTATCACTCGGGTTTCAAAAAAGCAATCAGTTATGCGTATGAGGCACTGCTCCTGGCAAAAAAAGCAGGGTATAAAAAAGGAGTGGCTTCTTCGTATCACAACCTTGGAAACATTAACCTGGAGAATGGGTTTTTTATAGACGCAATAGATAATTTTCAACTGGAAATAAAAGCAAGGCAAGACATGAACGATAATAAAGGGGTGGTAAAAGTGTACCTTATCATTGCCGACATTTATTATAACCAGGGTATTTACCCGGCATCCACTAATTACTCTATTGCCGCTCTGAAAATATCAGACGAAATAAAAGATGCTTCCGGAACCGGTGCTGCGCAAGTGAACATCGGAAAAATTTATTGCAAGCAGGCAAATTACAAAAAGGCATTAGTGAGCTTTAATAAGGCAATGCGTGTGTTAAAAAAAGCAAAAGACACCCTTTCAATTGCTGACTGTTACACCAACATGGGTATTTTGTTTTTTAATAAAAAAAATTACCACGAAGCTATTGCTAATTATAACAGAGCCATCAATGTGCTTACTTATACCAGGTATTTCAAACCACTTACCGCCCTGCACATGTACATTGGCAATGTGTATGAAGCCCAAAACAACAATACCGAAGCAATTGTATTTTACCTTACTTCGCTAAAACGGCTGGAAGAAATGAATGATAAGGAGCGTATCGCTTTCTGCTGCATCCATATTGGTACTAACTACCTGGCTTTGGGAAACATTGAGCTGGCGTTAACCTATTCTTCACGCGGACTTAACCAGGCAAAAGAACTTAAATTAAAGGAACTGATGAAAGACGGATATAAAAGCCTGGCAACTATTTATGCTTCTCTAAAAAAGTTTGATATAGCGTATGAAAATCAATTGTTGTTTCAGAACATCAACGATTCGCTGTTTAATGACGAAACAAAAAAGCGAATACTGGAAATAAATCTGCAGGCCGAGTATGACGAAAAAAATGCCAAAATAAAAGCAGAAGAAGCCGAACAGGAAAAAGAAATTCAAAAACAAAAATTGATAAAAGATAGTTTGTTTGGCGGATTTGTTATTGTGCTGCTGTTTTCGGTTATTTTCTTTAATCAACGAAATAATGTAAGAAAAGAAAAACAAAGAAGTGATGAACTGCTCCTTAACATTCTGCCGGAACAGGTAGCCGAAGAATTAAAAACTACCGGCTCGGCTATTGCCAGGCATTATGATATGGTAACGGTGATGTTTACCGATTTTAAAAATTTTACATTAGCCAGTGAAGAAATGAGTGCAAAAGATTTGGTGCAGGAAATCCATTATTACTATTCGGAGTTTGATAAAATAATTTCGCGTCACGGAATAGAAAAAATAAAAACCATAGGCGACAGTTATATGTGTGCAGGTGGATTGCCTGTTGCAAATACTACTAATGCAGTGGAATGCGTAAAAGCGGCTTTAGAGATCCAGGAATTTATGAAAGAGATAAAGGAAAGAAAACAAAAGCATCAGAAACCTTTTTTTGAAATTCGTATTGGTTTGCATACCGGACCTGTGGTGGCTGGCATAGTGGGCATTCATAAATTTGCGTATGATATTTGGGGAGATGCCGTTAACATTGCTTCGCGCATGGAAAGCAGCAGCGAGCCCGGTAAAATAAATATTTCGGGAGACACGTATGAGTTTGTAAAAAATGAATTTACCTGCACCTACAGAGGTAAGATAGATGCGAAAAACAAAGGAGAAGTAGATATGTATTTTGTGGGGTAGAAAAAAGTATTAAGTATTAAGTAACAATACTTATTACTTAATACTTTGTACTTTATTTAGCGAAATTAACTGCTCTTGTTTCGCGTATCACCGTTACTTTCACCTGTCCGGGATAAGTCATTTCGGTTTGAATACGCTGAGAAATATCAAACGAAAGTGTTTCCGCATCTTTATCCGTTATTTTATCGCTGGATACTAATACGCGCAACTCTCTGCCCGCCTGTATAGCATACGTTTTTTCAACTCCCGGATACGACAATGCCAATGCTTCCAAATCTTTTAACCTTTTGATGTATTGTTCCACCACCTCGCGTCTTGCGCCCGGTCTGGCACCGCTAATGGCATCGCATACCTGCACAATAGGAGATATTAAAGTTGTCATTTCTATTTCATCGTGGTGGGCACCTATTGCGTTGCATATTTCAGGTTTTTCCTTGTACTTTTCTGCTAACTGCATTCCTAAAATAGCGTGAGGCACTTCAGGCGAATCATCGGGTACTTTACCAATATCGTGCAACAGCCCGGCACGTTTTGCGGCTTTCACATTCAGTCCTAATTCTGCTGCCATGGTAGCACACAGGTTTGCCACTTCGCGGGAGTGCTGTAATAAATTTTGTCCGTAAGAAGAGCGGTATTTCATTCTTCCCACCATTCTTATCAGTTCGGGATGCAAACCATGAATACCTAAGTCAATAGTGGTACGTTTGCCTATTTCCACAATTTCATCTTCTATTTGTTTTTTTACTTTTTCCACCACTTCCTCTATCCGTGCCGGGTGAATCCGTCCGTCTGTAACCAGTACATGAAGTGCCAGGCGGGCAATTTCCCTGCGCACAGGGTCGAAACCCGACAAGATAATTGCTTCGGGTGTATCGTCCACTATTATTTCAATGCCTGTGGCTGCTTCCAGTGCACGGATATTTCTACCTTCCCTGCCAATTACTCTTCCTTTTATTTCATCGTTTTCGATATGAAAAATAGATACCGAATTTTCTATGGCATGTTCTGTTGCTACTCGCTGAATGGTTTGAATCACCACTTTTTTAGCTTCCATATTTGCCGATATTTTGGCTTCTTCCACTATGTCCTTAATCAGCGACATGGCATTTGTTTTTGCTTCTGCTTTCAGCGATTCCACCAACTGTGCTTTTGCATCCTCGGCTTTCAATCCGCTCAAGGTTTCCAATTGCTCCACCTGCCTGCGATGAAACTTATCCACTTCCTGTTGTTTGCTGTTTACCAGTTCCAGCTGATGGGTAAGGTTTTGACGAAGTGTATCCAGTTCGGCATCTTTGCGCTGCACTTGTTCCTGCTTTTGTGCAATGGTCTGTTCCTTTTGCTTTATGCGGTTTTCTGCCTGCAATACTGCCTGATTTTTTTCAGTAATTACTTTTTCGTGTTCACTTTTCAGTTGCAAAAACTTTTCTTTTGCCTGCAACATTTTGTCTTTTTTAATTACCTCCGCTTCCGCTTCGGCATCTCTCACAATGGTTTGCGCTTTGCTTTCGCTGGATTTTTTTATCATCATAAAAGCAATGAATGCACCTAACCCAATCCCTACAAGGGTGGCGGCTACAATAAGTATAATATTAATGTCCATAATTTTTTTGAAATTTTTAAATTGTTACTACTACTAAACCCTCTGTTCTGTTTTGAACAGCCAAAACAGATTTTTGAGGGGTACTGCCAAACCAATACCGGGAAACATTGTTTATCCCGCACAGGGCGGGATTACAAACTGACAACTTACAAGGGTGTGCTCTCTTTTTGAAGGTAGGTTGAAACAAATAAATCGAGCTGGGTAATTTCTTTTTCCAGTTCGGGCGATTTTTTGGGTGTATTCTGCTGGGCTACTAATAAATTCAATGCCGTCATTGCCAGTAAATCCTGGCGGTCTCTTATTGCATAGTGTTGCTCCATTTCTTTCACTCTGTCACTAATCATTTCAGCCATTTTCATCACCATTTGCTCCTCTTCCTGTTTCACAGTGATGGGGTAGGTTCTGCCGGCAATTAAAACTTTCAGTGATACTTCAGCCATTTTTATTTATTCCAGATTTCAATTTGCAAAATAACAAATTGAAACTTTTTTGTTTACTTCAAAAGAGCAATGCAATTGTCTATTTCCTGCACCAGCTCATTAATTTTTGTTCTTGTTTCTGTTATTACTGTTTTTTGTTCGTTATTGTTATTCTCTATTAATGCTGCATTGGCTTTTTCCAATTGCTCAATGGTTGCTTTTTGTTCGTCCAGGGCAGCTTGTAATTTCGCAATGTCTGCCAACAAACTTTCTTTGTCTTGTTTAAGTTGCTGATGATAATTTATTAATTGTTCTACTTTCGATTTTAAATTATTAATCGGTGCTGATAATTCTTCCATTCCGGTTTCCACGTTGTCGTTTTTTTTAATTTTGACAAAGATAGGATTGTATTCATATAAATCAAAATAAATTTTAATAATGACTGCCAGATAGATTAAGAAACAAATGAATATAATCAGATAGCATTTGTTATCCTGGGCAAAGACCTGGTAGCTGTTTGAGCCAGTTTGTGCGGTTGGGATGAAAGGGTGTGGATTTAATGGAGTCAATTCTTATATAACCTTAATCTATTTAATGTCTCACTACTGTCCAACCTTTGATATTTCAATAATTGGGAATAGTGTGTAAATAGTGATAATTATAGTAGTTCTTTGATTTTTCGATTTAAAATTTGCTGAAAAAATTTCAGCAATGAATTCAAGTCGTACCGTTTTAGCTCAATTATTTGATTTTATTTCAAA
>JANYDQ010000131.1 GCA_025363555.1 Bacteroidota bacterium
GTAATTACTTTTTTCATGTTGTTTATTTTATTTCTCCTGCAAATCTAAAGTTAATTTTACCCTTCCACCCTCTAACCCGAAACTCCTGTCATTCCGAACGAAGTGAGGAATCTCCTTTATTAATTTTTTTAGTCGGTTAGTAGTGATTTTTTTTAATGAAAGTTTAGGTGGGAGAGTAAAATTAACTTTAGATTTGCAGGAGAAATAAAATAAACAACATGAAAAAAGTAATTACAATTGTTTTGGCGCTTGTTATGTATATGGGTACAAATGCTTCCACACCCTTCATCACCAAATGGGATTTATCAATAGCAGGCAGCGGGGCTACGCAAATTACTTTTGGAGTAGCGAATATAGGTCCGGTGATTTATTCCTGGACACAACTGACCGGAGGAAGTGCCACAGGGAGTGGTAGCTTTGGCGGAACTACTGCCAGTATAATAGGATTGCCCGCAGGAAGTATAATAGAGTTAAGTATTGATTCAATAGACTTCACCCAATTTAGTATGAACAGTGGCATCGATAAAAATCGTTTATTAGATGTAGAGCAATGGGGTTCTGTGGCTTGGAGCACTATGGGATATGCTTTTTATGCTTGTAGTAATTTGAATATTACTGCCACGGATTTACCAAACTTAACGGGGGTAAATGACATGAGTTTTATGTTTTATCAATGTTCAATATTGAATGGACCATCCAACATCGGTAGTTGGAATACCTCGTCCGTTACTGATATGGGCTCGTTGTTTGCCTATGACGGTATGTTCAATCAACCGATTGACAATTGGAACACATCTGCTGTTATAAATATGAGAGGTATATTTCAGGGTACCGCTGCCTTCAATCAACCTATTGGAAGTTGGAATACTTCCTCTGTTATCAGTATGGAAGAAATGTTTCGGGAAGCAAGTGCCTTCAATCAACCTATTGGTACTTGGAATACTTCGGCTGTTACAACTATGAGGTATATGTTTTGGAATGCAAGTGCCTTCAATCAACCAATTGGCACTTGGAATACTTCATCAGTTATAATTATGGATGGTATGTTTCTTTCTGCAAGTGCATTCAATCAACCCATTGGCAGTTGGAATACATCAGCCGTTACCGAAATGAACTCTATGTTTGCTCTAGCAAGTGCATTTAATCAGCCCATCGGCAGTTGGAATACTTCAGCTGTTCATAATATGTATGGTATGTTTGCTTATGCATACGCGTTCAATCAATCACTTGCCGCTTGGAACCTTAGCTCACCTTCAAATTTACTGTATATGCTTGATAGTTGCGGCATGGATTGTGCTAATTATTCAGCCACATTAGTGGGTTGGAATGCAAATAGCAATACTCCCAATGGTCTTTCTTTAGGAGCCATAGGAATGCAATACGGAACCACTGCGGTTGCTGCCCGCACTAATCTTACAACTACTAAAGGTTGGACAATAACAGGTGATTCCGCAAGCGGCACTGCTTGTTTAACAACTGTTGGCATTTCTTCCATCAATAATCCTATATCGGAAATAGATATTTACCCCAACCCCGCCACTACTCAATTAACAATTCAACAATTGAACAATTCAACAATTGAAACCATACATATATATAATGTACTTGGGGAGGAGGTGCAGTCATCGGGCTTCGGACATCGGACATCGGTCGCTTTAGATGTAAGCGCGCTGAACAAAGGAATTTATTTTATTGAAGCATCCCTTATTCGGGGCAACAACAATAAAATAATAAGAAAGAAATTTGTAAAAGAATAAACCTTACTAAATCAAAGATGGAATAATTAAAATGGGAAGGGCAGGGAGAAATAAAAGGAGAAGAAAAAAATGGCAATTTTGAGTTTGGATGTTTGTTGGTGAAAACATCAATAAAGATGGAAAGATTAAATTTTGAGAAACATTCTCCTTCTTCTACGAGAAAATAATCTACTAAATAAAAAATATATACTTTTGCATCTGTTATGCCAAGCAAAAAACAAATAGATTATCATATTTCAAAAGTTTCTTTTCGGGGATATAAATCCATAGAAAATGTAACTGTTGAACTTAATAAAGGATTAAATATTCTTATTGGTAAGAATTCTTCTGGTAAATCTAATTTTTTAGAGTGTTTCAATTCTGCATTTACCCATCTAGAGAATAAACTCCCATTTATTTCATCTAAAATAGAATATAGCACTTATGATGGAAATAAGATTCTTCTGGATTTGTCAAGATCTTTGGTCATAAGAACTATAGATGAGGATTCTTATGAAGAATCGGAAGGGAAGATAGAGAAAATACTTTTAAATGAGAAAGAAATATTTAATTCTTTTTCTAAAAAAAATAATATCAAATCTATTAAATATAGAAATCAAGAAACTTTATTACCCAGCTATTCAAAAGGTATTTTAAGAAAATTACTTGGATTTTCCACTTATCCAAGATTTATTGAATTTGGAATGCCTCTTCATAAACTAAAATGTTTACAATTTCCAGGTTCACTTGTAATTTCTACAAGAGAAAATGAATTTATAGACATTCAATGGAATAGAATTAATTCACTTACTTTTATAAAACACATCTTCTTTGGCCTTGAATTTGAATATTTTGAT
>JANYDQ010000207.1 GCA_025363555.1 Bacteroidota bacterium
GCAAAAATATTATTACGAGAGCGGACAGCTAATGATAGAAGGTAGTTGGCAAGGTGGGAAAGAATCTGGGATAATAAAGGAGTATTATGAAAATGGTGATATTAGAGAAGAGAAAAATTTTAATGATGGTGTGTTTGACGAAGCATCATCACATTCATATGAACCAAAGAAACCTGTGGTTGTTAAAACATCTGAAGAAAAACAAGTTTCTCCACCGGTAATTCCACAAAAGACGGAGAAAGATAATTTAGGAAAACAATTTACCGGTGAAGGTTATTGGAAATTATATAATCAAAACAGACAAGTATCCAAAGATGGTACTTTCCACGATTTTAAATTAGTAGATGGTAAAAACTATTATTATAATTCAGACGGTATTTTAACACGGATAGCTATTTACAAAGGAGGCAAATATGTTGGCGATGCCATTATTGAAGAAGATAAATAATTGAACTTTCAATCATAAACTAATTACTCTTGGACTTATGATACATTCGTAAGTCCATTTTATTCTATGGAACAAGAGCTTTATATTTTTAATACACTTACAAGAACCAAAGAAAAGTTTGTACCCATTCATCAGGGCAGAGTTGGATTGTATGTATGTGGACCAACTGTTTATAGTGATGTTCATTTAGGGAACTGTCGCACATTTATTTCTTTCGATTTAATTTATCGCTACTTATTGCATTTAGGTTTTAAGGTTCGGTATGTTCGAAACATTACGGATGCCGGGCATCTGGAAGGCGACAGAGATGAAGGAGATGATAAGTTTGCAAAGAAAGCAAAGCTGGAACAACTGGAACCAATGGAAATTGTTCAGAAATATACATTAGGTTTTCATGATGTGATGCGGGAGTTTAATACCCTTCCTCCAAGCATAGAGCCAACCGCCACGGGGCATATTGGCGAACAAATAGAAATGATAAAAGAAATTATTTCTAACGGTTATGCTTATGAAATAAACGGAACTGTTTATTTTGATGTGGAAAAATACAACAAGGAATTTCCTTACGGGCAACTTACCAATCGTAAGCTGGAAGACCTGTTGGAAGGAACACGAGAGTTAAGCGGACAGGATGAAAAGCGTGGGAGGTTGGATTTTGCATTATGGATTGCATCCAAACTTGAAACATTGATGAAGTGGAATTCTCCCTGGGGATGGGGTTTTCCGGGTTGGCACATCGAGTGTTCGGCAATGAGCAGCAAATATCTTGGAAATACCTTTGACATTCATGGAGGAGGTATGGATTTGCAGGCAACTCACCATACTAATGAAATCGCACAATCACAGGCATGTAATCATACATCACCGGTAAACTACTGGATGCATACCAATATGCTTACGGTAAATAATGTGAGAATGAGTAAAAGCGCTGGCAATGGTTTTTTGCCCGGAGAATTATTTACCGGAAATCATCCTTTGTTGGAAAAAGGATACAGCCCGATGGGTGTGCGCTTTTTTATGATGCAAACACATTACAGAAGCACACTTGATTTTTCGAATGAAGCATTGCAGGCATCTGAAAAAGGATATGCGCGATTTATTGCTGCAATTAAAACGTTGGATAATTTAAAATCATCCGCCACTTCCACATCTGATATCAAAGCATTAGAGAAAAGCTGCTACGATGCAATGAACGATGATTTTAATGCTCCCATATTAGTTGCTAATTTATTTGAAGGTGCCCGGATTATTAATTCTGTCAACGATGGAAAAGAAACAATCACTGCAAATGATTTGGTTTTATTAAAAAAGATAATGCACTCTTTTGTGTTTGATGTGTTAGGATTGAAATCAGAAAAAACAAATTCAAATGCTAACACTGCATTACAGGGAGCAATGGAAGTAATATTAAATATGCGAAAAGAAATTAAAGAGAAAAAAGATTTTGTTGCTTCTGATAAATTACGCGATGATTTGAATAAACATAATATATTAATTAAAGATACAAAAGATGGTCCGGTTTGGGAAATTCCAGAATAGGTTAAAAGCATTCGTTATTATTAGTGTAGTTGTTTTTGTGTCCTGCAACAACGAAACAAAACAACCCGTGGAAGCACCAAAAGTGGTGGAGGCGCCAAGACTTCCTACTCCCGATTTTAATGCGGATTCTGCTTATGCCTGTGTGAAAGCACAGGTAGATTTTGGTCCAAGAATTCCGGGAACGAAAGCTCATGCAAAGTGTGCAGAGTATTTAGTTGCAAAACTTAAATCTTATGGATTACAAGTATCTGTTCAAAACGGAACGGTGAAAACGTATGATGACAAACAATTCACTCTAAAAAATATTATTGCCGAATACAAACCCGATTTAGGAAACCGGGTTTTGCTTACCGCTCATTGGGATACCCGCCCCTGGGCTGATTTAGATTCCATTAATAAAACAAAACCTTTTGATGGCGCTGATGATGGAGGAAGCGGAGTAGCAGTATTGGTGGAACTGGCTAGGCAATTAAGTATTTCGAAAATTGAAAAAGGAATTGATATTATTCTTTTTGATATTGAAGACTACGGACAGCAATCTTCCAAAACAGAACCACAACAGGAAGACACCTGGTGCCTGGGTTCGCAATACTGGGCAAAAAATCCTCACAAGCCGGGATATTTTGCCAACTATGGAATTCTATTAGATATGGTCGGGGGAAAAAATCCTGTGTTTCCAAAAGAAGGAACCTCTGTGGAATATGCTTCGGGAATAGTTGATAAAGTATGGGGAGTAGCTGCACAAATGGGGTATGGAAAGTATTTTACCAATGAGGTAACCGGGCAAACTACAGATGATCATTTGTATATCAACCAGCTAGCCAATTTAAAATGTATTGATATTGTTCATTATGATGTTGAAAAACATAACTATCCTTATTTCCATCATGCACATTCCGACAATATGGATGTGATTGATAAAAACACTTTGAAAATGGTTGGACAACTTTTACTAGAAGTGCTCTTTACAGAAAAGTAATTTTTCATTTGAAAAAAATACTCATCATACGTTTCAGTTCTATTGGCGATATTGTTTTAACCACGCCTGTAATCCGCTGTATAAAGCAACAACAACCCGATATTGAAATACATTATCTCACCAAGAATATCTTTAAAGAAATTTTAGAAAACAATCCTTACATCACCACCATTCATACTATTGAAAAAGATGTGAAGGAAATAACCGATGAATTAAAAAAAGAAAACTTTGATTTTGTAATTGATTTGCATCACAACATCCGTTCGCTGCAAACAAAGACTGCTCTTGGAAAACCATCTTCTTCTTTCAAAAAACTAAACTTTAAGAAATGGCTGTTGGTTAATTTTAAGATTAATAAAATGTCTCCCATTCATATTGTGGACAGGTATATGCAAACTGCAGAAAAGCTTGGAATTAAAAACGACAACAAAGGATTGGATTATTTTATTCCTGAAAAAGATGAAGTGAACGTTACTTCTCTTCCTTCAACACATCGGCATGGATACATTGGTTTTGTTATTGGCGCAAAACATTTCACCAAACAATTACCAATCGAAAAAATAATTTCCATCTGCAAAAAACTAAATCAACCTATTGTTTTGTTGGGAGGCAAAGAAGATTTAAGCAGAGCAAATGAAATTGAAAAGGCAGTAGGAACAACCATTTATAATGCCTGCGGGAAATACAATTTGAATCAATCTGCATCATTAATAAAACAGTCAACAAAAATAATTACACACGATACCGGTTTGATGCACATTGCGGCTGCATTTAAAAAAGAAATTATTTCCATCTGGGGAAACACTGTTCCTGCTTTTGGCTTTACTCCTTATCTTCCCGCTCCAACATCAAAAATAATTGAAGTAAATAATCTTCCTTGCCGCCCTTGTTCCAAAATAGGTTATGAGAAATGCCCGAAAGGACATTTTAAATGTATGAGGGAGATTGATGAGAATCAGATTACGAAGCATTGATTACGAAAACAGTGCCTTCAGTTCCGTTGCGTCCTGTGGTTTCATTTTTCCGGCAAGGATTAAACTCAATTGTTTTCTGCGTAATGCGGCATCATATCTTTTTTTCTCTTCATGAGTTTCAGGAATAAGTTCAGGAACTGGAAGGGGAGAACCATTTTGGTCCACTGCTACAAATGTATAAATGGCTTCGTTGCATTTTACTTTATCACCGGTAACGGGGTCTTCCACCCAAACATCTATAAACACTTCCATGGAAGTATTAAATGCCCTCGACACTTTTGCTTCCAGGGTTACCAGGCTGGCGTGTTTAATCGGGTTGTTAAACGACACATTGTTTACCGAAGCGGTAACTACCACCCGCTTGCAATGACGGTGAGCCGCAATGGAAGATACCATATCCATCCATTGTAATAATTGTCCGCCAAATAAATTACCTAATGTATTGGTATCATTGGGCAATACTATTTGTGTTTGTATGGTTAGCGATTCTTTAGCGGTTTTCGATTTCATTGATTATTTTTTTGCAAAGGTAAGTAATACTTGCCTATAACAAATACAAACAGATTGCATTTTAAAGTGGTGAATTTCCTTTCCGTTAATTACTCTTGCAATCAAAATCATTAGTACTTTTACAAAAATAAAAATCAGGGAATATGACTTTTTTATACGTTTTAGCATTACACATTATCTTTGTGGTTACCTGGTTTGCCGGGTTGTTTTATATTGTCCGATTGTTTATTTATCATACCGAAGCCGGGGAAATGGAAGAGCCTTCGAAAAGCATTTTGCAAACTCAATATAAGATAATGCAAAAACGGTTGTGGTATGGCATTGCCTGGCCGTCTATGATTCTTACCATAGGTTTTGGCGGATGGATGGTAGTTTTAAATCATTCTTATTTGCAGGAAGCTTATTTTATTCTTAAGCTTTGTTTTGTTGGTGGCTTGGTTTTGTATCACTTACAATGTCATATCATTTTTCGGCAATTGCAAAACAATGTGGTAAAACATTCCTCCTTTAAATTGCGCATTTGGAACGAAGTGGCAACCGTGTTTTTAGTTGCCATTGTTTTTTTAATTGTATTAAAAAGTAATACTGGATTTGTATATGGAATACTTGGTTTGGTAATTTTTTCGGGAACGATGCTAATGGCAATACAGCTTTATAAAAGAAGCAGGGAGAAAAAATGATGTGCTGATTTTTGATGTGAAGATGAAAACAGGAACCTGAAACAATTTAACAATAAAACAATTTAACTACTTTTTATACAGCCACACATTAGGAAGTTGTTTTCTTAAATTTGCAATTTCGCGGTTGGCTTCTGTATAAGTAGCATAGTTACCACAACTCACCACAAATAAATCTTTATTGTTTTTTCCAATAATGGCAGCATCTATATTTTGTTGCTGAAGAAAGGCAACAAATTTTGTTGCATTATTTTCTATTGCAAAACATCCGGCAACTACATGAAATTTAAAGTCCAGGTTCACACCACTCGATTTTTCAACTGCTGTGGAATCGGCTTTTACAGGCGCTACCGCATTGCTTACTTGAGATTGTTGAGTAGTGTTGTTCTTCGTTAAGCCTGGGATAACCACTGTATCTTTCTTTTTAACAGGTAGCGTTGCAGAAACTTTGGGTGTAGCATTTTTAACGTGAGACACCTTTGATGCAAACGGATTGAGATTAGAGTAACTGATATTTTTTAATAAATCTGTTTTTAAAGGAATCCAGATTATTCCGAAAACGAAAGGAATTGCAATAGCCAATGTTATCAGGCGCTTCACATTTAATTTCTTTTTCTCAGCCGGAATGGCTCCCCTGTCTTTAAATTCTTTTTCAATCCGTTTACCAATATTGTCACGCTTAATGGCTGGCGATTGAAATGATGCCAACCCAAAAGATTGTAATAAGTAATTGGTAGTGGCTGGCTCAAATTGAATGTTTCGTTCCACATCTAAAAACAATGTTCCTACCTCATCCAGTTTTACTTTCACACCTTTTTTTAATTCAGCGTTGGTAGTATCCACAAAACGGGTAATGAATTTGATTGCTTCCGGATAGTTTGTATTTTCGGCAGTTACAATGTGATTAGCTAACAGTCCGTCATTATTTTTAAGGTTCTTATTAAATACAATGTTTTTCGAAGGAGCAATAAACGTATGTTGCACAGGATGAATTTTGGCAGGTGCATAATTAGTAACAAAACCGCCCAGGTCAGGCACAATCACACAATCATGCTCGTATAGCAGTTCGCTTATATGTTTATCTACCTTTTCCATTTTTTTTCGGGGTGTGAAAGTACTATAATTTTACAAGAAATTTACCAGTTTTTTTAAGTCTTCGGGCGCATCAACAGCAACGCTCTCAAAATCAGTAATCTCAATTTTTATTTTATATCCGTTTTCTATCCACCGCAGTTGTTCCAGTGCTTCTGCAAGTTCCAGTGACGATTGTTTTAAAGAGGTTATTTCTTTCAACGCCTTTACGGTATAGGCATAAATTCCAATATGTTTATAAAATGTAAAATGGTTCATCCACTCGCTTTGTTCCATCCCTCTAATGTGTGGTATTGCCTGGCGACTGAAATAAATAGCTTCTTTGTTTTTATTAATGATTACTTTCGGAATATTGGGATTAAACAAATCAGCACTCGTTTTCATTTTCATTGCCAGAGTTGCAATTTCCACATCGGGAGAGTTAAAGCAGGAAGCAACCAAATCAATTTGTTCGGGATGAATAAAAGGTTCATCGCCCTGTATATTTATTACCACGTCAGCTATTCCCTGAATTTCATTTATTGCTTCAAAACATCTGTCTGTGCCGCTTTGGTGGTTTACAGCGGTCATTACCACATTGCCGCCAAACGAACGGACATGTTCCATTATCCTTTTATCATCCGTAGCCACATATACTTCCGACAACGACCCTGCCTTTTTAGCCTGCTCGTAAACACGCTGTATCATTGATTTTCCATGAATATCAATCAATGGTTTGCCCGGGAAACGGGTAGAAGCATATCGCGAAGGAATTATTCCAACTATGTTTATCATCATAAATAATTTGATACGAAAATACTCAATAAAATGCCACAGATAAAGAGTTTTTATGCACAACTTTTTGCGCTTTCGTTTTAAATAATTGCACCGACTTGCATTTTTTATTAAAAGGAACCTTTACAAGGCTCATTTTTTATTATGTTTGCAACTATGAAAGCAATTCGTGTTTTCCCTCTTCTGATTTTATTGTTTCTTTTTCTCGGGGCTTCACTGCCAAAGGAGAACTTGTCTTGTCGCGAAATAATTCAGCAAATGTTGGACAGCATTAAAAACATAAAAACCGAACGGTTTGATGTGAAAGCTACAGAAAGAATAAATGATAATCTTCATTTTGCAGAATCAAGAATCAAAATTAATTTCAGTCCTAAGAAAATATATTTCAATAGTCCTTATAAAGGAATAGATATATTGTGGGTAGAAGGAACGAACAAAGGAAATGCTTTGGTTCACTCCCGAACTTTGCCCTTTATCAACCTCGACTTAGACCCCTACGGCAGTATTATGCGCAAAGACCAGCACCATACTATTTTTGAACTGGGGACACCTTATATCGGGAATACTATTGCAAATACTATTGTGAAAGCACCAAAAGACTTTGACAAACATTTTAAATATGCAGGAATTATTAAATGGAACAATACGGATTGTTACCAGGTTATCATTGACTATCCCGAATATAAATATATTGAATACACTACCACCAAAGGAGAAACTGTGACAAGTATTTCTCACAAATTAAATACTTCCGATTTTAAAATTCGTTATAAAAATGATTTGTCCAGTTATTTTGGGACTATTAAGGAAGGCAAAAAATTACAAGTGCCTATTCCTTATTCCAATAAAGTGATTGTGTACATTGATAAAAAAATGTTTGTTCCTATTAAAATTATGGTGTATGATGAGCAAGGTATTTTTGAAGAATACGAATTTTATAATTTGAAGATCAATGCACCTTTTGCCAGCGATGAGTTTACTAAAAATTTTAAAGGGTATGGGTTTTAGGTTAGTTCACTTGTTCATTAGTTGTTTCGTGTTATAGTTCTTCTTAAATTTTTAAACTTTAGTTTCATTTTAAGTTTATACAAATGAACTAATAAACCAACGAACAATTATTATCTTTGCAAACTTTTAACAATAACTAATGAGTTTTAAATCCCTTCGACTTTTTACCTGTATTTCAATTTTTATACTTTGCGGTGTATTATTGTCGTTTAATGAATTCCGAAAACCAGAACCTACCATAAATAGCCGCGAGCTGATTGAAAAAATTTTTGCTTCCATAGATAATGTAAAAACCCTTCGATACAGCTTGCAATGTAATGAGAGGATTAAGGGCAGAATGCAACATACAGAGTCGCATGTGAAATTACAAATCTCTCCTCGAAAAATATACCTGTATATAAAAGGCATAGAAGTACTTTGGATACAAGGATGGAACAAAGGCGATGCGCTGGTAAACCCGGGTTCATTTCCTTATATCGACCTTTCGCTGGACCCCTATGGTTCGTTAATGAGAAAAGACCAGCACCATACTATTCACGAAATGGGTTTTCATTACCTGGCAGATATATTGAAAGAAGGAATGAAAAGAGCGGGTGATAAACTGGATAAATATTTTTCGGTATTTGGAGAGGAAGAATATGAAGGCAGGCCGTGTTTTAAACTTGCCATTTCGTTTCCCGACTTTGCCTGGGAACCCTATACTGTAAAAAAGGGAGAGAACCTTACTACTATTGCCCGAAGATTAAGAATTAGCGAATACATGGTGATGGAAAACAATCCTAAGATAAGTAATTTTAATGATGTGAAAGAAGGCCAGGTAATACAGGTGCCTAATGCGTATGCTAAACTTACCCTTTTGCTGATTGATAAAGAATATTTGTTGCCCGTAAACAATAAAGTGTTTGATGATAAAGGAGTTTATGAAACTTACGAGTACCACGATTTAAAAGTAAATGTGCCTATTGAGCCCGAAGAATTTACTAAAAATTACAAAGGGTATCATTTTTAGTTCATGTACTTTCGTACTTTCTGAACTTTGCAAAATTTATATGATAGTTGGTTTTTTTATGGATTATATGCCCAATCTGGTAAAAATCATGTAGCGAGCAACGAAAGTTTAGTAAAAAGCATCGAAAGGTATGCTCGGAGCATCGAAAGTTTAGCTTGGTAGCAACGAAAGTTTAGTAAAAAGCATCGAAAGGTATGCTCGGAGCAACGAAAGGTTAGCAAAAAGCATCGAAAGTTTAGCAAATAGCATCGAAAGGTATGCTCCGTAGCAACAAAAGGTTAGCAAAAAGCATCGAAAGTTTAGCTCCAGGCATCAATAGTGAGTCTAATCAACACACTAAAAAACAAAAACGACTTCCCGATTGGAAAGTCGTTTTAAAACTTATAAGTAAGAAACTATAATTTATTCCTTTTTTCCCTCTGCTTCAGGTTCTTCTTTTTTACCTGATAATGCTTTTTGGTTCAAATCCATTTTTTGTTTAACAATTAACTCATCCATTTTTTGTTTATGCACACCGCAATAGTTGGCTTCCCCGATAATAATAAATACTAGGTACATAATAAATACCATGTAAGGAGCCAGGATGGTCCATTTCAACACTTTCTTTTCTCCTCCAAGATGCATGAAACTAAATACAATAAAAAATGCTTTTCCCAGCGTTAAACCAATGAAAATAACTTTTAATGTGAGAGACGAATGCCTTTCCGCATCCAGCAATCCCATTTTTAAGGCAAAAGAACCTATTATTAACTCAACAATAGTAACAGCTAACATTATCCAGAAAACATTCCATAGTTTTCTGCGTATTCCTACTCCCGCTTCTTCGCTGTGATGAGCCATGAACTCATACTGTGGGTAATCATCGTGAAATTCTGACATAACTTTTTATTTAAATTCTAAACACTAATTTCTAATTCTCGTCTTTAATACTTTATACTCGATACTTAATACTTTTATAAAAGATAAAAGAAGGTAAAGACAAACACCCATACCAAATCCACAAAGTGCCAGTACAATCCTGTTTTTTCTATCATTTCGTAATGTCCTCTTCTTTCGTAAGTGCCTCTAACCACGTTAATAAAAATAACAAGGTTGATGATAACACCGCTGAATACGTGGAAACCGTGGAAACCGGTAATAAAGAAAAAGAAATTGGCAAACACTGGTAAGCCATATTCGTTCACAGTCATGTTTGCACCATATACCAGTTGTTGAGTCCATTTGCCATCTACAAAAACGCTGCGCAGCGCACCATGAGGAGTACCCACAATAAAGTGATACCACTCCCATGCCTGGGAACCAACGAACATTGCTCCTCCAATGATGGTTAAGAATAACCACACAGTTACTTTCTTTTTGTCATTGCGGTGTCCTGCTTCCACAGCCAATACCATAGTTACGGACGACATAATCAAAATCAAAGTCATTAAACCTACATACGCCAAAGGAATATGTCCTTCATAAAAAGGAAAGTGAGTAAACACATCGGCTGGATTGGGCCATACTTCGGGGTGTTTGTGACGCATAAATGCGTACGCACATAATAATCCTGAAAACGTTAACGCATCGGAAACGAGGAAAAACCACATAAATACTTTTCCGTAACTAACACCAAATGGGGATTTACCTCCACTCCAGGCAGAGCCTGAATCTGATTCTTCAACAGCGTGACTTGACATACTTTTTACTTAATTATAATTTAATATTAATTTTTCGGGTACGAATATGCAACTTTTTCCTTTAACTTTTAACGAACGAATAACAAAAATAAAAACAAATATATCCACAATACATCTAAAAAATGCCAAAATATGGCGCAAAGCTTTATGCCTAAAAGGTTTTCGGCATTATACTTTTTTCCTATAGAATTAATCCAAACTACCGATAAAGAGATAAAACCACCCACCATGTGCAACAAATGCAAAAAAGTAAGCATATATAAAAACGAGCCTGCATTATTACTCCCCTTTCCGGTAAAATATATTTTCGACTCATGCAAAACTCCCCAAGCTTTAAACTGGCATACCATAAATGACAAGCCAAGAATTAAAGTAATTAAAGCCGCAATGCGAACGTTTTTGTAATTGTTTTTTTTGGCTGATGCCAGCGTCCAGTTCATGGTTACACTGCTTATCATGATAATAGCGGTGCTTATATAAAACAGTTGGGGCAAATCGAATCTAATCCAGTCGCCTTTTCCCTGGCTTACCACATAAGCACTGGTTAATCCCGCAAACAGCATGGACATGCTTACCATGCCTATCCAAAGTAAGGGCTTTGCTGTCTTTTCCCTAACTATTTTTTTCTCTTCCACTAAAATTGTATTCATATATTTATAATTCTAAATTCTAATCTTTAAATTCTAAAACTAATGTTAAGTAATCCCCCTGTCAGGGTTCTCCAAACTAATACCCTATCATTATAGCTATCTGCACCACCGGCAAATAAATAAACGAGCCAAACATCAGCTTTCTTGCTGCTTCTACCGTACACTCCTTATATAAGGTATATGCCTGGTAAGTAAAAAATGTTCCGCAAATTAATATTACAACGGCTGATATTGAGCCTGACATGTGGAACATGACCGGCAATAAACTGATGGGCAATAAAAACAAAGTATAAACCAACACCTGGAAGGCACTGCTTTTGTCTCTTCCTCCTAATGATGGCAACATGCGAAACCCCGCTCTTTTGTAATCATCGTCCAGCACCCAGGCAATAGCCCAGAAATGAGGAAACTGCCACATAAACTGGATAACAAATAATATCCATGCCTGGAACTGGATTTCTCCAAAACCTGATGTGGATGCCACATGTCCCAGCAATGGCGGAATAGCACCCGGAATAGCACCTACAAATACTGCAAACGGAGTAACTCTTTTTAAAGGCGTGTAAACAACAGTGTATAATATAAGCGCAATCAGTCCTAAAATTCCGCTAAGCGGATTCATAAATATCCAAAGTATGGCTATTCCTGCTATTCCCATCAGGGAAGCCAGTACATACGACTCATTAATACCCATTCGTTCCTGGGGCAGCGGACGGTTGAGGGTACGGTTCATTAATTTATCCAGGTTTTTTTCAATAATCTGGTTAAACCCATTAGAAGCCCCCGTAACCAAAAACCCACCCAGCACGAGCAGCAACATTTTGCCCCAGTTTACCTGGTGAGAACCGATAACAAAACAAATGGCTGCGGAAAGCACTACTAAAGTAGCTAACCGCACTTTTATGAAGGCTGCATAGTCGCGTATTTTACTTACGGATTCCACTTGTTTTTCTACTGTATTTATGTTTTCTGTAACCAATTTTGGGGTTGTATTTCCTGCTTTTTTAAAAATCGAGTGCAATTTTACCAATAATTTAGGTAACAGTGAAGGTAAAAGTTAAAATTTAGACGATTTCTAATTAAAACAGCGTGGAATTTAATTTCTATGATTAACAATTCCTGTTGGAAAATTGTATGGAACTTTTGCAAAGCGCTCCATATTGGTATTTTTAGGGTTTATTGTTGAGAAATATTGCTCGAAGGTGGGCTTTTACTTGCTAAAAGTGGATTTATTAATAAAAGAACTACAGTATTGGTTCTGTCGGGACAGGGTTTATGTCTTATATGAGCAGCTAATATATTAATAAGAGGAGCAAGTATATTTAAAAAATAACCACTTTTTCTTTATTTTCTCCCTCTCACCCCTCCCTTGTGGAGGAGGGGTGTTAGGGGAGAGTTGGAGGGTTGAGGTTTATGTTCCTTTTTCCTTATCTTTGCCCGCCTTTTAAAAAAATATACATGATTAATCGCCCTAAGTTTTACGTTTATCTGCCCATTGTTTTTGCACTCATTTTAATTCTTGGTATTTTTATCGGAAATACTTTTCATCTCGATAATTCAAAAGGAATTATTTCTTCGAATCATTCGGGAAAGTACACTAAAATAGATGAAATACTAAAGTATGTGTATGAAGAATATGTGGACACCATTAAGCAGGATAAACTGGTGGACAAAACCATTGTGGCAATGCTTCAGCAGCTCGACCCGCACTCTGCCTACATTACCAAAGACGAAATAGCCGATATGAACGAACCTTTGCAGGGAAATTTTGAAGGCATAGGGGTGGAGTTTAACATTGTGAACGATACTATACGGGTGGTAAATGCCATACCGGGCGGACCTGCCGAAAAAGTGGGGGTAATGGGAGGTGATAAAGTTATTTTGGTGGATGGAAAGAAAATGGCAGGGGTGAAAATAACCAACAAAGGAGTGATGGAAAAACTGAAAGGCAAAGGAGGAACCAAAGTGAAAGTAACGATGATGAGAAGGGGCAAAAAAGAGTTGCTCGATTTTACCATTACCCGCGGAACCATACCTATACATAGCATAGATGTAGCATATATGGTGAGCGCAAAAACAGGATATATAAAAATATCACGGTTTGCCGCTACCACTTATGATGAATACATGGAAGCATTTAAAAAGCTTCAGAATAAAGGAATGGTGCAGCTGATTGTTGACTTGCGGGGCAATGGCGGTGGTTACCTGAACACTGCGGTAAGTATTGCCGATGAGTTTTTGACCGATGGCAAAGAAATAGTGTATACCCAAGGCAAAGCCCGCCCCAGAAAAGATTATAAAGCAACTGCAACCGGAGACTTTGAACATGGAAAATTAATGGTTCTGATAGACGATGGTTCGGCTTCGGCAAGCGAAATTCTATCTGGTGCGCTACAAGATAACGACCGGGCAATGATTATAGGCAGGCGGTCGTTCGGAAAAGGACTGGTGCAGGAACAGTCAGAGTTTGCTGATAGTTCAGCTATTCGCCTCACCATTGCCAGGTATTATACCCCAACAGGGAGATGTATTCAAAAGTCGTATGCAAACGGGGTGAACGCCTATTATGACGAAGAGTATGCCCGCTATACCAATGGTGAAATGGAAAATGCGGACAGCATGAAAGTGAAAGATTCCATAAAGTTCAGAACCCCGATGGGCAAAGTGGTGTATGGCGGAGGGGGCATTACCCCCGATGTATTTGTGCCAATGGATACCGCAGGACATTCGCATTATTTAACGGAAGTATTGTATGCCGGCTTGCTCAACGATTTTGCTTTTGAATATGCCGATAAGAACAGAAAAAATCTAAACGCTTATAAAACAGTAGAGAAGTATAATAAAGAGTTTGAAGTTTCGTCTTCCCTGTTAGATGATTTTGTGGCGTATGCCGAAAAGAATAAGGTTCCAAGAAAAGAAAAACAAATTAAAGCATCCTCTTCCGTACTAAAAAACGAACTGAAAGCATTAATTGCCCGTACCATCTGGAGTTCGGATGGCTATTACCCCGTGCTTCAAAACGAGGATAATGTATTGAAGAAAGCAATACAGCTGATGAAGTAACAAAAAGGCAAATTTGTTCTGTTTTCAGTTTATTTTGTTCCGTAACTGATTGGTTTTGAGTAAAAAATTAGGGCAACAACGGAAACCATTAGCGTTGCTTCCCTAATCATTTCCGTTGTTGCCCTAATCATTTCCGCTGTAACGTTTATCATTTCCGTTGTAACGGAAACCATTGCCGTTGCTTCCCTTAATCATTTCCGTTGCAACCTTTTTCATTTCCGTTGTAACGGAAACCATTTCCGTTGTTTCCCCAATCATTTCCGCTGTAACGTTTATCATTTCCACTGTTGCCCTAATCATTTTCGTTGCTTCCCTAACGAAAAACTCTGTTATGTGGAAAAGTTCCTCTCTTTCCCCGTCCATTATCCCACGTTTTCTGGCTTCAAATCTCCTTTCGTTTCTTTGCCCGAAAACTAATTTTCCACACCTTATATATAAGGTAACGCCAAATAAAACCTTACTTTTGATTTTGAATAAGAAAAACTAATTCAATAAAATGAAAAAAGGAATATTGGTTTTTGTGATGGTGATGATGGTAACCGGGGCGGGGTTTGGGCAGGCAGGGAATTGGGTGTGGGCGAGGCAGGCAACTTCAGGAAATCAGGAAGCCGGATGTATTACGACTGATGCTCAAGGGAATGTGCATGCGTTAGGAATGTTTGGTGATTCAATCATTACCTTTGGCTCAACAACGTTAACTATTTCCGGAAATATCTCGTATTTTATGGTTAAGTATGATGCAACAGTAACAAACATTAACAGGAGTAACACCTCCATTATTTTTAGCCCAAAGGATATTTCCGGTTTCATCATATTTTACAATATATATATCTGAATTGCCTACATTAGTTAATGAATCTAAACCAAAATTAATTATAGGACTTGAATAATTTCCTGTAACAAAGATACCAGAAGCATTATTGACAACTGAAACTCCCGACATCTCCATTTCCTCCTCCACTCCTTGCCCAAAGTAAGTTGCCATTTATATCATATTTCACAAGAAATATATCACCATAAGTTCCTGCATTGTATTGTTTAGCTGATGATGAAACAGGTGTTTATCTTACCGGAGGTTTTAGCAACTCACCTATTGTTTTTGGTTCAATTACTTTACCATTAACAACCAGTGACCCGTTCTACATCGTAAAAT
>JANYDQ010000302.1 GCA_025363555.1 Bacteroidota bacterium
TCACTTTTTGCATATATTTTTTGTATCAATACAGCATTATCATATATGTATAAACTATCTTCCGAACAAAAGGAATAAATAGCATTGGAGTTAACATTTGAAAAACACCTTGATGGAAAATTGTCGCAATAAGATTCTGTAAAATATTTTGCAGGCCATCCGCCTACTCCTTTATAAAAATCAGTTGATTGATGTATATTTATGGCAATATCCGGTAAAGAATTATGATACTCCCTTTTTTTTCTGAACGGATCTATTTTGGGTACTAACCTTATATATATTCTATTATTATTATAATACATAGGGCTTGTTGAAAATCCTGAAAGAACATAATTGAATGGATAATTTAAGTTCATTTCCCATCGGTTTATTATTTTTCCAGTTTTATTTATTAAAAATACAGTTTTGGTTTCATCAGGTAAAATAAATATTGAATCTCTATTTTGTATAAAAAATTTAGGAGTGTAATAATTAAAATCAAAAATTGAATCTATGCTTTTAAGTGAAATACTGTCTTCAATTTTATTTTTCCAAATATCTACAAGGTAAATAGTTTTATTTTTAGAAGAAGCATAGGCTATGTATTCTTTATCGCCTTCACTGAAAGCAAAACTTGAAAAAGTGCAGATGTTATGCTTTGGAGTATTAAAATCTATTTGAATTTCTTTTAATGAAGTTAACACCTGATTTTTTTGTTTACATCCATTAAATAAAACTACAATTATTAATATAAATGTATTGAAATAAGGTTTGTTTAATTTAATAACGAGTTTTTTCATAAAAGTATTTTTTAGGGGATTTTTAAAAATAAGCACTTGATACTATTGAAATGGTATCAAGTGCTTACTAAATTTTTTTCGTTTGGTTTAAGGTAGTTCAGATGCGAACAATACATCTGAGGGCTTAAATGTTCCCGTGAGTGATGATGATACAGCTAAATACATATTATGACCCGCTGAATTTTTACTATTAACAAAAGTTGCAGCTCCTGTCTTCAATTGGCTAAGCAATAGGGGATAATTTCTTAGATTAGGAAACACTCCACTCCAATTACCATTGGTAAAGAAATTAGGTTGAGTTGTATCTGCATACGCTGTCTGAAATTTAAGGTAGACATCGGAATTAAATACATCTCCACCTCCCGGAGCCCCTACAAGACAAGAGGGGCAAGGACAAGGCATTATCTTACTACAGTCCGCACCGCTTGGGCAACTAAATTCGCCTGTGCCAGGATCTTGGGTTATTCCGAATCCTCCGCAAACGCAAAGTTTGTCTTCTTTTGATACCCCTTCATTAGATTTAGAACAAGCTGGACCAGGATTTACTCCATTTTCTTTTTTACAACCTACAAAGGTTATAGCAGCAAAAGAAAAAACTGCTATGAATACTAAAATTAATTTTTTCATTTTATTTAGTTGATTTTATAATGGCAAAAACCAACAACAAAAACTTAAATAAATTCTCCCTGCTTTATCAATACCTATTCGAGAGGATAAAGGTATAATTTGTTTTTTGTTATCGAAACTCTAAAACAAATTAAAAAGTTCCAAGCTTTTCTATTATTTTTTGTGCCTCAGCTTTTGCACATCATGTTATTTATCGGGAGGAATACAGGGTACACCTTTTATATAGACATCCCACTTATTCAAGATGGTAATTTTTTATTGTTATTTTTTTGTTTTCGAAAAACAATCCCACTTTTTAAGCGAGATTGTTTTTTAATTTTTTAAAAAATAATTTACACTGCACCATAAACAGTAATAGTAGCTTCATCGCTCCAGTTACCTACTGTTTTGTTGTTCATCACATAAATCATTTTATATTTCCATACCGCACTGGTGCCGATGGCAGGCAGGGCAGATGAATCTAAGTAAGGGCTGCTGATGGCGCGCTCCTCTTTTACATATCCTGTTCCTTTGTCCACCCAAATTTCTACCGCATCAAACGCACCTTTCACCCATTTAATTACAGGATGTCCGCTGTCCATAAAAATTTTGAACGTTGGTTTGCCCAACGAAGGGTTGAAAGGAGTGGAAACGGGTACAATTTGTAAGGTTTCGCCTTTGGAGGCGGTGTAGGCAGACGCACTTTTTGCCTTGGCGGCATTGGTACGAAAGCGTGCTTCGATGTCGGCTGGCACCAATGCTGGGGCAGTTTCGGTTGGAAACGTAGTGGCAGCATCCAAAACCTCAGTGCCGTTTCCGTGGCGAGCCAGGTTTTTGTACTTGGTGGTGCCCAGGGCATAAGTTTGTGAATCAACTTGTAGTTTCACACAAAAAGTCATGTACTTGGCATCATCGGAGGCAGCCGTAATATCGCTGCTCGAAAAACCCAAGCCGGATAAAATAGTGTTTTCGCTTGCAAATTTAGTTAGCTGGGCTGCAAATCCGGCATCGTCTGCTACCACAAAATCCTGTGTGGTATGTGTCATTGCTAAAATAATTAGTTCTTTCATTGTTTTTTTGGTTTTTAGGTTAATTTTAATTGTTATTTACTGTAAAACGTTTATTATTATATAGTTATATGTTTTGAACGAACTCCGGCACTCATTATTTTAGTCCCGCCACTCATTATTTTAGTCCCGTCAACCATTATTTTAGTCCCGGCAACCATTATTTTAGACCCGGCAACCATTATTTTAGTCCCGCCACTCATTATTTTAGTCCCGTCAACCATTATTTTAGTCCCGCCAACCATTATTTTAGTCCCGTCAATCATTATTTTAGACCCGCCACTCATTATTATACCTCTCATTATTCATATCATACCAATCATTGTTTAAATTATGCCTATCGTTATTCCCTATTTGCCTCCCATTTTTTAAAAATCTACTTATATATAAGTATCCTTTTTCCGGTTCTACATTCCAAATATGCTTGTACTTCGAAAAAAGGAATAAAAAAAACCTCCAAATGCAATTGCAGATGAAGGTAACTTGTTTAAAAACAAAAAATATATTTTTACGAAAGGCGAGTGCGAGTGTGTTGTGTTGTGTTGTGTTGTGTTGTGTTGTGTTGTGTTGTGTTGTGTTGTGTTGTGTTGTGTTGTGTTG
>JANYDQ010000304.1 GCA_025363555.1 Bacteroidota bacterium
CGAACTAAAGAAAAGTAAGACTAATCAATTATTCAGAAACCAACTTATAGCAGAAGGACTTCTTCAAAACAAGAAATACTCTTTTGTTTATACTGGACTATTCTGCTTTCAAGACGACATTAGTGCAATTGAAACGGCAAAAGACTTTAAGAATTTATTGAATAAAGAAAATTCAAATTTTATAACCGTAACATATTCTGACTTTATTAGAAACGTCCAAACACTTAACATAGACTGGAAACATAGAGAATGGACAATGCTACTTTGGGCAAGATATTGTGCGACAGTTTTAAGTAACGAAACAGTTAAACAGTTAGGAAAATGAATACTTACAGACACGACACGAAAAAATTACTGCTGATAACATCGCCTTGCCGAAAATGCCGCCATTAAGCTTTCTGCTAATTTTGAAGCGTGTGCAAGGCGGCACTTCGGCAAGCCCTGACCGTTATGCGTAATGCCGAGAAGCGTGGTGCAAACTTTTACGCAACGAATAAAATTTTTACGAACAAAATGAAATGAAAAAACAATTTAAGTTATCAGTTTTAGTTTCTATAACAATATTAATTTTTGTTTGCAACGTTCAAAGCCAAACAAACGAGCAAACAAAATCAATTTTGGTTAATGATTTTCATAATCTTGGTGTTTATTATGATGACACTTCAACAGTAAATCATAAATTAGGTGAAGTTAAGATTGATAAGAGCTTACCGTTTAGAAAGAAATCCTCTTCCCTTAAAAAAGATTTACATACGAATGATACAACCAATTCTTATCAAATTCATTTTTTCAAAATGTATGAAAACAAATTAAGAAATTATGAAGTGAGTTATATAGGCAATGATGAATTTGATAAAGCTATATACAAATGGCTAAATGATACCACTGTTAATGTTATCTTGATTAACTCAAACACTAACAAAAGAAAGAGCTTTAAACTTGGACAAACATTCTGTAAAGGGTGTTCAGCAAGTTTAGCAATAGACGCGAATTGAGACGAGAAAAAATAATTTTAATAATATAGCTATATCAAAATAAAGATTATTTTTGTACCAGATATAAACACTAACAATTAAAACAAAAACAAAATGAGAAAAACTATATTATTGATAGTTGCAGTTTTGCTCTCGGCAAACTGCTTTTCACAAAAAGAATTGGAAACAAAAACCAAAACTCTTTTGGATGCAAACAACTTTAATGGTGCGCGTTCATATTTAGATTCTTGCGTAAAGAGCAAGAGTTATGAAAAGAGTGGAACGGCTTGGTATTACAGAGGTTTTGCATATAAGAAACTTTATACAACACAAGAAAATACAAACAGGGAATCGCTTTCTCGTATTACTGCATTAGAATCCTTTAAGAAATCTATGGATTTGGATAATACAAAACCAAATATTGAAAGCAATAAAGAGAACATAAAATATTTAACTGTTACATTATATAACGATGCAGCTTATATTTTAAGCGAGGGCACAACTAAGCAGGACACTGCTAATTTCCCAACTGCAAAAAATGATTTTGAATTATATAAGAAATACGCAACTATAGTTGACACTTCAAAAGACTATAGAACCATAAAAGAAAACGAAGTTAAGTTTAAACTTGGGCTGGGTTATATCTATAATGTAATGTTTAATAAGGATGCTACTTATAATGTTGAGTATTATAATTTGGCAAAGCAACAATATATGGCAGTGTTGAGTATGGACGAAAGTTATATTTCTAAAGAGAATTTAAAAATGTTGAAAGATTGGAAAGCAGGTTATGATGAAAATGAGAGAGTAAAGAAACTACTTTCTGTTTCTAAATATTATACAAAAGAGAATTCCATTGATAAAACAATAACCTTAATAAAAGACGAGAAAAAGAAAGAAACAAAATCATCTTATAATGTTAGCGAAGATGCACTAAACAACTTTGGATATGAGCTGATAAAACTAAATAAGACAGATGATGCTTTAAAAATATTTACTTTAAACACTGAACTATACCCAAACTCATTTAACACGTATGATAGTTTAGGAGAATGTCTATTAAAACTAAACAAGAAAGACGAAGGATTGAAAGCATATAAAAAATCTTTAGAACTAAATCCAAAGAATAAAAACGCTTCAAAAGTGTTGAGCGAAACAAAATAGACAATGCGACACGAAAAACAAAACTACGCATAATCGAGTAGGCTGCCCTGCTACCAAACGATAGCAGGGTGAGCCTCTCACACCACTGTACGTGCGGATCTCGCATACAGCGGTTCATTAAGATGTGGAGCTACTTTGTGGTAATGTTCAAGCATAGATTCATAACCTTTCTTCTTTAATCTTTCTAAAGTAATTGTTGTGCCAAGCATCGGACTTTGAGCTACTGCCCATCCTCCTCCATAGGAGTCCTTCGGACCATCCTTGTTCTGCTCCAGCTGTATGCGGTTTCCTGGTCAATTCCTAAACGTATGAGGTTCTTCCTTTTCCGTTCGGGTTTCTTCCAGTCTTTCCAGATACAGTACTTTAATCGGTTGCGTACCATATGTATTTATTATATTGACAATTTTAAACGAAACATTTTTACATAAGAATTATTAACGAACGACACGAAAGAAAGAACTACTGCTGATAACACAGGACCCTATGTTTGTAAAATAATTTTGCCAGTAAAAAGTTATTTGTACAATTTTAAAAGAAAATCAACTATCGAAAAATAATTAAAACACTACACAACATGTGGAAAAAAATGAAATCCCGTTTTTATACGGAAAAAAAAATAATAATACTTATACTATCAATTGCTGCATCCTTCTGTTTTGGTTTTGCATTCAAAACAGTGGTAACAAAACAAACCAATGAACAAACCAAAATGAAAAGGGTTACAGGCATTGGCGGCATCTTTTTTAAATGCAAAGACACCAAAAAAATGAGAGAATGGTATCAAACCCATCTTGGATTAAACACCAATCAGTATGGGGCGGTTTTTGAATGGCATCAAGGGGCAGACAGCACAAAGAAAGGATTTACACAATGGAGCCCGTTTGGCGAAAAGACAAAATATTTTGAACCTTCCACAAAAGATTTTATGATAAACTACCGGGTAGAAAATTTGAAAGTACTTGTGGAGGAATTAAAAAAAGAGGGGGTTACTATAGCCGATACCATAGAAACTGCTGAATATGGAAAGTTTGTTCACATTATGGATGTGGAAGGAAACAAAGTGGAACTTTGGGAACCAAACGATGTGGAATACGAAAAAATGGGGAAACAAATGGGAAGCAAAACCACCAAATAACCTCACTTTAACCAAAAATAAAACCGTAAATAATAATAAGAACAAATAAAAAATAAATAAAATGGAAGAACAAAAAAACGAAACAACAAACACAGGTTCGGCTAACGACACCACCCCTAAGGTAATTGGAATTGGAGGGATTTTCTTTTTTTCGGACAATACGAAAGAAATAAAAGACTGGTATGCCAAAAATTTAGGATTTGATGTCAATGAATGGGGTTCGGTGAGTTTTGAATACAGAGACGTTAACAAACCTGGAGAAATAATCCCTCTTCAATGGAATCCTTTTAAAAGAGGCAGTGATTACTTTGCTCCTTCCAAAAAGGATTTTATGATTAATTACAGGGTTCAAAACATAGAAGCACTTGTAAATAAACTAAAAGAAAACGGAGTAACCATAGTGGATGAAATGGCGACCTACGACTATGGCAAATTTATCCACATCATGGATTCGGAAGGGAATAAAATAGAACTTTGGGAACCTAAGGAATAGTGTAACGTGTTAAGCGCATTCCCCGACTTGTTTAACCAACCATCCCACCTTTCAATAAGTGGATGCCACTCTTGGTGTAATGGTCATCAACCCATCGTTGAAATGAAAAATAGAATTTAAACCTCGTTTGTTTATTAGTTATTTTAATACTTTTGTCACTATGAAATTACAGGTATATATAAAGTATGTTTGTTTTGTTTCCCTTGTTTTGTTCACCGCCTGTGGCAATGGTGGCAAACCAACGGAAACAAAACCCACCGATACGGTTTCGGTAAAAACCCCCGAAGAGCTGAAACAACTAAACACCCAACTGCTTGCCAATCCCGGCAATGCAGACTTACTAAACAAGCGGGCAAAGTATTATGTAAGTAAAAATGATTTTAATTCGGGCATGGAAGATATCAGGAAAGCCCTGCAAATAGATTCAACCAAGTCGGATTATTACCTTACCCTTTCCACTATTTATTTTATGACCAATCAAACCGGGAACTCCAAAACCGCTTTGGAAAAGTGCATAAAGCTGGATAATAAAAATGTGGAAGCAATGATGAAACTGGCAGAGTTGTATTTATATGTCAGGAAAAACGAAAAATCAATAGAGTACATTAACATGGCACTGAAAATTGATAAATACAATGCAAAAGGATATTTTATGAAGGGAATGAATTTTAAAGAAATGAGAGATACTGCAAAAGCCATATCGAGTATGCAAACTGCCGTGGAGCAGGACCAGCGCTATTATAACGCCTATATCCAGTTAGGGCTTTTGTGTGCAGCAAAACATAATGCACTGGCTTCGCAATATTATAAAAACGCTTTGGCCATTAACCCTAAAAGTACAGAAGCCTGGTACGATTTAGGAAAATATTACCAGGATGAAGGAGACTGGAACCATGCACTGGACAGCTACTCTTCTTTATTAAAAGTAGATGCCGGCTATAAATATGCACATTATAATATGGGGGTTATTTATTTCCTGGGGTTGAAAAAAAATACCGAAGCCATAGAACACTATACAGCAGCAATAAAAATAGAGCCTCAATATGTGGAAGCCTATTATGCCCGCGGAATGGTGTATAAACAAATGGGAAATACAAAAAAAGCAATTGCCGACTTTGAAGCGTGCAGTGCTATTGCCCCCAATTACGAGCCGGCACTGATAGCTTTGAAAGGAATGAAATAAGGAGGAACAGGTACTAACTAAAAGAACTTCGCATTGCTGCGAAGCCCTTGTTAGTCAATAACCAAATCTAAACCTACTTTCAATAAATTTAGACTGCAAATGTATATTTCATAAACACACCTCCAAATAGTTTGCGACATACAACATGAATGTAGCGACAAAAGGTTAATTGAATTCCGATGATGTTAAAACAATGGCTTCCCGCTTTTCTTTTCGTTTGTCTCTCCCCTATTGCAATAGCTCAACCCGCTATTGCTCAAAAAAGCAATACGGCTATTGTTTCCACTTTTATACCCATCCCCGATTCTTTACAATCATTTGTGGACGCTGCCGTTCATAAGTGTAACAATAAACTCGATTCTGTTAAAGCAAACTGTATTTTGGATGAAGGATATACCTATAATAGTTTGCATTATATGAAAGCGGTTTGTTTGGGAGAAAAAGGTTATTTGATAGCGCAACAAATAAACAATAAAACTCTAATGGGAAAAGCATTAATGTTACTCGGTTATGCTCATTTCTGGAAGAGCAACTACGACCAGGCATTGTCTTATTATTTATCGGCATTAACTATCTATCAGCAACAGAAAGATAAAAAATCGGAAGCTTATGCACTAAAAGATATAGGTATATTATATGATAAAAACGGGAGAAGAAAAGATGCCAAAGGATATTATATTGCTTCGATGAATATTTTTAAAAAGTTAAATGATGAAGTAGGGATAGCCGATTTAGATGCTGAAATTGGGACTTCTTACGAATACGACAATGATGCAAAAGAAGCTTTGAAATACTATTATCAATCCTATTTTTTGAACAAGAAATTGAATTCAGATATGGGAAGTTCTTATTCATCCGACTACATTGCAGCTGTTTATTCGGGATGGGGACAGTATGATTCGGCATTATATTATGAGAAAATATCGCTCGATTTGAGAATAAAATTAAAAGACGAACATACTATATCCATTGGGTTAAATAATATGGGGGAAATATATTTTGCAAAAAAAGATTTTAAAATTGCTTTGGATTATTTTAAAAGAAGTACTGTTTTATCAAAGAAATCAGGGTTTGTGGATTTAGAACAGTATAGTTACGATTATATCGCCAAGTGCTATGGTGAGCTTGGCGATTATAAAAATGCCTTTGAGTTTCAGAATTTACATAACCGGATAAAGGATAGTATTTTTAACACCTCGCGCTCCAAACAATTAATAGAATTGCAAACCAAATACGAAACCGAAAAAAAAGACAATCAAATAAAAACATTACAATCGCAAACGGAAATAAATAACCTCCTTATTAAAGAACAAAATCTTAATGTAGAAAAAAGGAATTATTTATTAATTGCTTTAGCCCTGCTTTTATTAATGCTGATAACAGGTACTTATTTTTGGATTAACAAACAAAAACTTAAAAACCAACTGGCAAAAGAAAAAGCCATTAAAGAAACAGAAGAAAACGAACGATTGAGAATTGCAAAAGACATTCATGATGATTTGGGTTCGGGTTTATCTAAAATAAATTTTTTAAGCGAAATAATTTACAGCAAATCTGAACTGCTTCCGGAGATAAGGCACAGCAGCGAGTCGGTAAAGGAAACAGCAAAAAAAATGATTGAAAACATGCGGGATTTAATCTGGGCATTGAACCCTGATAACACCACCCTTCCCAATTTAGTAGCCCGGATGAGAGAATACACCACCGATTATTTAGAAGATTTTCCAATTGAATTAACGTATTCTTTTCCCGACACTATTCCCAATCGCCCTATTAATAAAGAATATCATCGGGAATTGTTTATGATAGTAAAAGAATCACTAAATAACATTTCTAAACATTCTAAAGCCACAAAGGTTTTATTTGGTATCTCTATTACAAACAGCCACTTTTCTTATACAATTAGAGATAACGGTATTGGGTTTTCGGAAAAAACGGTAAAAAAAGGAAATGGGTTAAGAAATATGAATAGCCGGATAAATGCGTTGGGAGGCGAATTTGAAGTTAGCAGCCAACCAAATGAATTTACAGTAATTAATGTTACTGTTCCGCTCCAAAAGATAATAGAAACGTAAAAATCTTTTTAAATAAAAAAACACCTCCTACTACTTTAGTGGTAGTATGGTTTTTATAATCTTACATACCTTTGCACCATGAAAATAAAAGTAGGAATAGTAGAAGATGAAAAGCAAATAAGAGAAAGTTTGATGATTCTTATCAACGGTAGCGAGGGGTTTAGTTGTGTAAATGGGTATGAAAATGCGGAAGATGCGATTAAAGAAATTCCTTCGCTTTTCCTGGATGTGGTGTTAATGGACATTCATTTGCCGGGAAAAAACGGGATTGAATGTATTACCGAATTAAAACCTGTGTGTGCCGGCACACAATTTATGATGTGTACCGCTTTTGAAGATACCGAATCGGTTTTCAATGCCTTGAAAGCGGGTGCTACTGGGTATTTAACAAAAACTACTCAACCTTCAAAAATACTGGATGCAATAGTGGAAGTGAAAAATGGGGGCTCGCCTATGAGCAGCAATATTGCAAGAAAAATTGTTTCTTCATTTCAAAAAGAAAATAATCAGAATGTAGAATTACAAAAACTGTCGGAACGCGAACAGGAAATATTGGAGCACCTTTCGAAAGGTTTACGTTACAAAGAAATTGCCGATATACTATCCATAAGCACAGAAACGGTGCGTACTCATATTCGCAACATTTACGAAAAGCTTCAGGTAAATTCCCGCACCGAAGCGCTGAATAAGGTGTTTCCAAAGTAAATATTTCTTCCTTTTCTTAAATTAACTCAAATTGCTAGTTTGTTTTATACCTTATTTGGGCTAAAAGTCCCGTAGGGACATCATATTGGTAGAAATTGATGATAGATTAGAAAAACAAGTCCCGTAGGGACGAAATAATGGAAAACCATTGTATTTATTAGCATATCTCGTCCCTACGGGACTTATAAGCTTTTTTGCAATTTTATTTCTACCGATATAAAGTACCTACGGGACAAGGGATGCGAAAGTTTTTGAAACTATCAACTTGAATTAAATTACTACTATTAGGGGATTGATGCGCCTTGCCAAATCTTATACCTTTGTACCGCATATTTTTCAGTAACCAACAGAAATAAATTAACAATTAAACAAACAAACAAAACAATGAAAAAAATAATTTTTACAATCGCAGTTGCCTTTGCAACATTCAACACTTTTTCGCAAACACAAGTGGTGGAAAAAGTACAACCATTATCTAAAAACGCATCGAAAGGATATTTCTATGATGCGGTTCAAAACCTTGAAACAGGGGGAATCGAAGTAAGTTATAAATTTAAAAACAAATCGAAGGACGAACAGGGAACTTTCGAAACCTATTATTTTGATAAAGATTTGAACTTTTCCAAACAGGAAGAAACTGCCGTTATAAAGTCTGACGATGCTCCAAAACCGGATTATACAAAAAGCTTTATATATGCCCGGGTGGGGGGGTGTTCTTCTTTCGATATTTTGAGTACCACACTTAAACTTTCAAAGCAAACCTTTGAATACAAATGGAACGCTGATAAAAAGAAATTTACAAGAAAGCGTACCGAAGACGTGGAAATAAAACCAAAGAATGATGACAAGCGCACCTTTAGCGGATACGATGCTTTTAACGCAGGAGACTATTCTATGGTGCTGGTTTCTTCTGAAACAAAGGGAGAGGATAAAAAAATGAGAAAAGATTTTATTTTATTAAAAGTAAGTACCGATTTATCTATTAAAGAAATCCCTTTGCCCCTGGAAGCTTCACAGTTGGTGTATTCCACAGTAATGGAAAACAACTCAACCGATGCAGAAGCAGACAATGCTGACAATTGTGATTTATGCAACAGCGATATGGTATTTGTTTTCGCTCCTACGTTTGATAAAAAAAGCAACACAGATTATAAAAAGTACACTTATTTAAGAGTAGATAAAAATGGGGTTGTAAAAGAAAATGTAAAAATTGATGCACCTTCGGCAAATTTAATAATAACAGGTGTGGCGCAATCCAAAGATGGTTCTACTTATCTGTTTGGCAGTTACAATAAAGGAGAAAAAACATTCGACCAGTTATATAAGGAATATTCACCTCTGGCAAACCCTTGCTATACCAATGGTGCAAACTACCGCATGGATACCTACGAGCGTTCAACAGAAAAAATGGAAATGGATTTTGTTTCTCTCATAAAAATAAATAATGGTAAAACCGAATGGATAAAAAATACTCCTGTAGCCGATTTAGCAAAGGTGGTAAAAACTCCCGCTGGACAGAAAAAAGCATCTGCTTATACCGGCAAGCGTTTAAAAATTCAATACTTTAATGTATTACCTAATAATGATATTTTTATTTCCGGTCAGCTGGTAGGTTCTGAAATGATGGATAAAGTATATTGGAAAACATACAAAGATGTTATTTGTATGCAGGTTACCAGCACCGGGGAAATAGTGGCGCAATATGGCGTAAAACCTGAATCGGTGGATGATAAACAAAATATTATTTTTTCAATCCCTCAAACTTTTTATCCCAATGCTGATGGTTCAGTATTGTACTGGAATTTATTGGAAACAAATGTGTTTAAAGGCTATGCCGATTTTTGGGATGCTTATAACGGAAGTGCTACTTTTTACAGAAACTATCATCCTTCTATGATAAAAATAAATACCGCCACCAAAGAAATTATGGACTACCAGGAAATAGGAAAACGGAAATATTTATTGAATCAAAAGCATCCTTTTATCTATAATCAAAAAGATGGAACCATTATATACATTGGCAGTGACAAGAAAAGTAATTTGTGGCTGGCAAAATATACAATGGGGAAATAACAGGTAAGAATTTGAAAATAATTATATTTGCAAATAAAAAAAGTGGAGTTCAGTAACCTATTAACAGGAAAATAGTCGCTCAATAATTTAAGCTACTTATTAAATATTAATAAATAATCCCCGAAATTTTCGGGGATTATTTATTTTAAAATGGCTAGTAACTTGCAGTATCATCTGTTTCATCAATATTCATTTCCCATAATTTTCTTTTCTTTCTTCGTTCGTTCAGGTTCGCTTTGTCTTCTATCGGATAATACTTTTGTTTATGATCTGATTTTTTGAATTGAGTACCATAAATCTGTGGTTGTTTTTTCGCGACTTTCACTTTATCAACGAAAAAAACAACATCGCCCCATTCCAACTCTCCTTTATCAGCGGCATCAATAATGAGATTGTAATATCTTTCTTTATACGAAATATCAGAATAACTTATGATTGAAAACGGAATGGTGTTATCACTCCCAACCATTGCTTTTGTGGGGTATCCATAATTAAAAATTATTTTATCAACGTCAGCTTGAATTTTTAATTCATTATTTTTATAGAGTGATAGATAATGCTTGTATTGCTCTGATTTTATTCCAAAATTCTTTTCTGCAGTAGTTACTGAATCAGAATACTTGTACACCTGCTTGTCCAGGCTTCTTAACACAATCACAAGTGAATCATTAAAATTTTTGGTAGAAGTTGTTTTGTAATAATTCTCTGAAATTAATTTGCCTGTTTCATACCTCTGCTTTTTAACAAGTTCTCCCAAACTGTCATACACCAGCCATTTGCCGTAATAAAAATAATGTACCAATGTATCGGAAACAATCAGTTTCGTTTTTCCTTTGCTACTTAATTTCCCGTTAGTAAAATACAATTTGGTAAAAGAAGTGCGGAAAATATACCTGTCTTTTTTTAGAAGATTTCCTTTTTCGTTATAGTATTTCCAAATCCCTTTTTGATACCCATTTCTATATTTTCCAATATCATTTATTTTTGTTTTTGCAGAATCGTGGTAGGTTATCCATAACCCTTGTCGTTCCTTGTTTTTGAAATGATTTGTTTTATGCTGCGCAAATAAAGCATTTGAACTCAGCAGTAGAAAAAGAAGAAGACTGAAAATAAAGGATACGTTTTTCATTACTATAGACTAATTAACTAATTAACCAGTGAACTATTGAACTATATAAATTCCTCCAACACTCCCAACCCTTGACGTATAATAGTAAAACCTCCTTCTGTGCAATCTACAATCGTTGAAGCTTCGTTATTTCCATAACCTCCTGCTATCACAATATCCACAATGTCTTTATACTTTTCATGAATCAGTTCCGGGTCAGTGGTATATTCTATTATTTCATCATCATCATGCACAGAAGTGCTCATAATCGGGTTACCAAGTTGTTTCACTATTTCCAGGCAAATAATATTATCAGGAATACGAATACCTACCGTTTTCTTTTTGCTCTTAAAAAGTTTTGGAACATTGCTGTTTGCTTCCAGTATAAACGTGAACGGACCGGGTAGTGCCTTTCTCATCAGTTTATAAGTAACAGTATCTATTGGTTTGGTGAAATCAGAAAGATGTGATAAATCGCAACAGATAAAAGAAAAATTTGCTTTTTCTGGAACAATGTTTTTTATTTTACATACGCGTTCTACCGCTCGTTGCTTATTAATATCGCAACCTATACCATATACCGTATCCGTTGGATAAATAACCACTCCCCCATCTCGAAGGCAGGTTACTACTTCTGCAATTTCATCATAGTTCGGTTTATCGGAGTTGATGCGGAGTAACATGGTGAAGAAATTCTAATAACTAAATCTTAAATTCTAACTGTTGTTAGAAGAATTAAGTAAACAGGTTTTGAATTTAGATATTAGGAGTTAGAATTTAAGTTGTTATTTCCTCGCGTCTGCCAAAAACTGCGCCAGTCCGTTATCAGTTAGCGGATGTTTTAATAAAGCAAGTATCGCACTTAACGGGCAGGTTGCAACATCAGCTCCTAACAGTGCACAATCTACTATATGCATCGGATGACGTACAGAAGCAGCAAGTATCTGTGTTTTGTAACCATAGTTATCATATATAATACGAATGTCTTCTATCAATCGCAAGCCGTCTGTGGATACATCATCCAGTCTTCCTATAAATGGAGATACATAAGTAGCTCCCGCTTTGGCTGCTAACAGTGCCTGTCCGGCAGAGAATACAAGTGTGCAATTAGTTCTGATTCCTTTATCAGTAAAATACTTTATTGCTTTTACTCCTTCTTTAATCATGGGTACTTTCACAACTATTTGTTTGTGAAGTTTAGCAAGCGCTTCCCCTTGTTTAACTATTCCGTCAAAGTCGGTGGCAATAACTTCAGCACTTACATCACCCGTAACAATGTTGCAAATATCCACATAATGTTTCAGAATATTTTCCTCTCCTTTTATTCCCTCTTTTGCCATCAGAGATGGGTTGGTGGTTACACCATCCAACACACCCAAGTCTTGTGCTTCCTTTATTTGTTCAAGGTTTGCTGTATCAATAAAAAATTTCATTTGTTTTAATTAGAATTTAGATATTAGTATTTAGAATTTTATTTGTAATAGTTGACAAAGTTAGAAAAATACTTGCTGGATTACCCCAGGAGTTATCAATTGTGGAAAACTAAGATAACTTTTCTCACCTGAGCTTGTCGAAGGGCGCAATTCGAGCAGCTTAAAAAAAGGGCATAAAAAAAGGGGCAAGCTACTTACATCGCACCGCTCAACCTGATACCTTTGCTTGCTTCCGCACCTGGAGGGTTGAAGGGAGCTGGTCGTATAAGACTTACCCCGGCACAAAAGTAGAAAGAAAATTGGAATTAAATAACTATTAATACTTTATTAACTCAAAATTTTAAAAGTAGTGTTACCTTTATAAACATATTATCACACAAATCCTATCCGTTACTGCCACTATTTTCGTAATATTGTATCCTCAAAAAAATCAGCGAATGGAAGACCAAAAACAAATAGAAGCCTTTGAAACCAAAATAGCTTCAGGAGTAAAAATAGAACCCAAAGACTGGATGCCCGAAGCCTATCGAAAACAGTTAATCCGAATGATGAGCCAGCATGCACATTCCGAAATTGTAGGCATGTTGCCCGAAGGCAATTGGATTACCCGCGCTCCCAGTTTAAGACGAAAAGCAATACTCCTCGCAAAGGTGCAGGACGAAGCAGGACATGGATTGTACCTATACAGTGCCACAGAAACATTAGGAATAGACAGAACAGAATTGTTAGAACAATTACATTCAGGAAAAGCTAAATATTCAAGTATTTTTAATTACCCAACTCTTACCTGGGCAGATATTGGTGCCATTGGCTGGTTGGTAGACGGAGCCGCCATAATGAATCAAACCGCCTTGGCAAGAGGTTCGTACGGTCCATACTCGCGCGCAATGGTGCGCATTTGCAAAGAAGAAAGCTTTCACAATCGCCAGGGTTACGAAATAATGATGCACCTTTCGCAAGGCACCGAAGAGCAAAAAGCAATGGCACAGGATGCGTTTAACCGTTGGTGGTGGCCCAGCATAATGATGCTCGGTCCAAGCGATGACCAATCGCCAAACAGCGACCAGCTGATGCGTTGGAAAGTAAAAATGGAAAGCAATGATGCCATTCGCCAGCGTTTTATTGACAGAACAGTGCCGCAGGCAGATTTCATTGGCTTAAAAGTGCCTGATAAGGATATGAAATTCAACGAAGCTACCGGGCACTACGAACACGGACCAATAAACTGGGAAGAGTTTTTTGATGTAATAAAAGGAAACGGACCATGCAACGCAAAACGATTAAAAGACAGGAAAGAAGCAGATATAAAAGGAAGATGGGTTAGAGAAGCCGCAATGGCGTATGCAAATAAACGAATGAAAGAGAAAGAAGTAGCTTAACACAAAATGTCTTATTGCTATATTGTTAAAGTGATAACAATATAACAATCCAACAATAAAACAATCTAACAATTATGAATGACACACAATTACCCGTTTGGGAAGTTTTTATACAGGCAAACCCCGGAATAGCGCATAAACATGCAGGGAATGTACACGCGGCAGATGCAGAGATGGCTTTGCAAAACGCAAGAGATGTGTATTCACGTAGAAACGAAGGTATTAGTATCTGGGTAGTCCCGGCAGCTGCTATAACAGCAAGCAGCCCCGAAGACCAAGGCGCTTTCTTTGAGCCATCTAATGACAAACCATATCGTCACCCAACGTTTTATAAAATACCCGAAGGGGTAAAATATCTTTAACGTATGAATTTACAGGAAGCTAAATTTGAATACCTGCTTCGCTTAGGCGATAGCAGTTTAATTATCGGGCACCGCCTTTCAGAGTGGTGCGGTCACGGACCAATACTGGAAGAAGATATTGCACTTACTAATATTGCATTGGATTTTGTGGGCAATGCCACCGAGCTTTTAAACTATGCCGCCCAGGTGGAGGGCAAAGAGCGAAATGAAGATGATTTAGCATTTATGCGTGATGAGCGCGAGTATCGCAATTTATTAATTACCGAACAACCCAATTGTGATTATGCAAACACAATAGCTCGTCAATTTTTGTTTGATACTTATATGTTCTTTCTTTACGAAGAATTAAAATCCAGTCAAGACAAAACCATTGCTGCTATTGCAACCAAAACACATAAAGAAGTAACTTACCATTTGCGCCATACTACTGAATGGATGTATCGTTTGGGAGATGGAACTGCCGAAAGTCACGAACGTTTGCAAAACGGAATAAATGATTTATGGATGTTTACTTCAGAGATGTTCGATATGGATGAAGTGGATACATTGCTTATTAAAGAAGGCATTGCCCCTGATTTGAATAAAGTAAAAGCAGGATGGGAAAAACGAGTGAAAGAGGTTTTAGCAGAAGCGACAATAGAAATTCCCACTACTTTATTTAAACAAAAAGGAAGCCGCGAAGGTAAGCATTCAGAACATTTAGGTTTTTTATTAGCCGAGATGCAATATGTTCACAGGGCGCACCCGGGGGCTAAGTGGTAAATGAATTCAATTCTAAATAAACAAGAAATTTATAATATCCTTTCAGAAATTCCTGATCCTGAAATTCCCGTTATCAATATTAATGAATTGGGAATTTTAAGAGAAGTAAAACTGGATGGTGATTTATGCACCGTTGTTATCACACCCACTTATTCCGGTTGTCCGGCAATGAAAGTAATAGAAGACGATATAAAAATAAAACTCAAAGAAATTGGAATTGAAAACGTAAAAGTAGAACTAGTTTATTCTCCAGCCTGGACAACCGATTGGATAAGTGAAACGGCAAAAGAAAAGTTAAGAGTGTATGGTATTGCACCACCTGACCATTCATCAGTTGATAAAAAAGTATTGCTTGGCAAGCCCCGCGAATTAAAATGCCCGTTATGCGGTTCATCACATACCGAGATGATTTCTCAGTTTGGTTCTACCGCCTGCAAAGCATTGTATCGTTGTCTCGATTGCAAAGAACCTTTTGATTATTTTAAGTGTCTTTAATTTTTATCTTTTCAAAAAAATAATATTCTTATGTCATTTATAAAAACAGAAATTGATGGAAGTGTAATGAAGATTACCCTTAACCGCCCTGATAAGTTCAATAGCTTTAATCGTGAAATGTCTTTGCAATTGCAGGATTCTTTGGATACAGCTTCTTTGGATAATAATATAAGAGCAGTTTATTTAACGGGTGAAGGAAAAGCATTCTGCGCGGGACAAGACCTTACAGAAGCTATGGATACTAATGGTCCGGGCATAGAAAGAATTGTAAGAGAACATTACAATCCAATTATTCAAAAATTAAGAGCCATCGAAAAACCTGTTGTATGTGCTGTAAACGGAGTGGCCGCAGGAGCAGGAGCTAACATTGCATTGGCTTCGGATATCATTATAGCAGGAAGTTCGGCTTCATTTATCCAGGCATTCAGCAAAATTGGTTTAATCCCAGATAGTGGTGGAACTTTTTTTCTACCACGTTTAATTGGCTTCGGCAAAGCTTCCGCATTAATGATGTTAGGAGATAAAGTGTCAGCATCAGATGCCGAAAGAATGGGAATGATTTATAAAGTGATTGATGATGCTAATCTTCAAACCGAAGCATTTGCAATTGCCAAAACTGTTGCTGATTTACCTACAAAAGGAATTGGATACACAAAAAGATTATTAAATAAATCAATGGTTAATTCGTTGGAAGAACAATTGGAATACGAAGCTGATATGCAGGTTCACGCCACAACAACTTATGATTATATTGAGGGAGTGAACGCATTTTTAGAAAAAAGAAAAGCAGTATTTAAAGGGGAATAAAATTATTGTATGATACAAATTGGAGTAATAGGTTCGGGTGCAATGGGTGCAGGAATAGCACAGGTGGCAGCTACAGTAGGGCATTCGGTAGTTGTTTATGATAATAACCAGGCAGCTCTTGATAAAGCAAAATCTAATTTAGAAACCACATTAAAGAAGTTAATTGAGAAACAAAAATTAACAGAACAATCCGCAAAAGAAATATCAGCACGAATTCAATTTGTAAATGATTTAAATCAATTCAAAAGTTGTGGATTGGTAATAGAAGCCATCATTGAAAACCTTGAAATAAAGCAAAAATTATTTTTGGAATTAGAAACTATTGTTTCAGATGATTGCATTCTTGCAAGTAATACATCCTCTTTATCCATTGCCTCCATTGCATCAGCATGTAAAAAACCAGGAAGAGTTATTGGTATTCATTTTTTCAATCCTGCACCATTGATGCCGTTGGTGGAAATAATTCCTTCTCTTCTTACTGATGATAAAATAATTTCCGAATCAAAAAAAATAATTGATAGTTGGGGCAAAGTAACAGTTCTTACAAAAGATACCCCGGGTTTTATTGTTAACCGCGTTGCCCGTTCTTATTACGGAGAGTCAATTCGAATTTATGAAGAAGGAATGGCGGATTTTGCAACCATCGATTGGGCAATGAAAACATTTGGTGGTTTTAAAATGGGACCATTCGAATTGATGGATTTTATTGGTAACGACATTAATTTTAAAGTTACTGAAAGTGTTTGGACACAGTTTTTTTACGAACCAAGATTCAAACCTTCATTAACACAAAAGCGGCTGTATGAAGCAAAATTATTCGGAAAAAAATCAGGAAGAGGATATTATAATTATGTCGAAGGTGCTGTAATTCCTGAACCAAATAAGAATGAAGAGTTAGGGAAGTATATCTTTAATCGGGTTATTTCAATGCTTATAAATGAAGCCGTTGATTCTTATTATTTAAAACTGGCAAGCAAAGAAGATTTGGATTTGGCTATGACCAAAGGAGTAAACTATCCGAAAGGATTATTGAAATGGGCAGATGAAATTGGTTTGCAAAATGCATATAATACTTTAGATGTTTTGTACGAGTTATATAATGAAGAGCGTTACCGCCCTTCTATTTTGATGAAGATGATGCTGAAGGATAATAAAAAGTTTTATGAGTAAAGAACTGGCAAAAAAGATAGTTGATAAAATGATGGCTGAAGATAAGTTCAGTCAGTGGCTGGGTCTTGAAACGGTGGTTGTGGAGCAGGGACATTGCATTTTAAAGATGAAAATAAGAGAAGAAATGGTAAATGGTTTTGGCATTTCTCATGGTGGCATTGCTTTTTCATTTGCTGATAGTGCACTCGCATTTGCTTCCAATGCTTATGGCAGGTTAAGTGTTGCGCTTGAGTGTTCTATTTCATTTGCAATTGCTGTAAGGGTGGGTGATGAATTAATTTGTGAAGCAAAAGAATTATCCATTACAAACAAAACTGCAACTTATCACATGGAGATTTCAAATCAGAAAAATGAGAAAGTGGCCTTTTTTAAGGGTACGGTTTATAGAACAAGTAAGGAATGGTTTCCTGAAAATAAAAAATAAAGTATGAAAAACGCATATATAATAGATGGAGTAAGAACTCCGATTGGAAATTTCGGAGGAACATTATCAGTAGTTCGTACGGATGATTTAGCAGCAATTGTGCTCAGAGAATTAATCAAAAGAAATCTGAGTATTGATGCGTCACAAATTGGTGATGTAATTATGGGCTGTGCAAACCAGGCAGGAGAAGATAATCGTAACGTAGCTCGTATGGCTTTGTTGTTGGCTGGTTTGCCATATACAGTTCCCGGTGAAACGGTGAATCGTTTATGTGCTTCAGGTTTGTCAGCAAGTATGAACGCGGCTCGCAGCATTATGATTGGTGAAACGGATTTGATGATTTCAGGCGGAGTTGAGAATATGACTCGCGGACCATGGGTGATTTCTAAAACTTCATCTCCCTTTGGAAGGGATGCGCAAATGTTTGATTCTTCTTTTGGCTGGAGATTTATTCATCCGAAAATGAAGGAACTATATGGAGTAGATGCTATGGGAGATACAGCGGAGAACCTTGCTGACAGAGATAAAATAAGCAGGGAGGACCAGGATAAATTTGCTTTGTGGAGTCAACAAAAGGCGACAGTTGCGCAAGCAAAAGGAAGATTTGCAAAAGAAATTGTAGCTGTTGAAATACCACAAAAAAAAGGCGAACCAAAGATATTTGACAAAGATGAATTTATGCGTCCTGATACTACAATAGATGGTTTATCAAAATTAAAAGGAGCATTTAAAAAAGAAGGAGGAACTGTTACTGCCGGAAATGCTTCAGGCTTGAATGACGGAGCAGCTGCTATTTTATTAGCTTCTGAAGATGCAATTAAAAAGTATAATCTTATACCAAAAGCAAGAATTGTTTCGAGTGGAGTAGCCGGAGTTGAGCCTCGTATAATGGGAATAGGTCCTGTAGCTGCCAGTAACATGGCTTTGAAAAGGGCAGGATTAACAATGAAAGACATTGACATTATTGAACTAAATGAAGCATTTGCTGCACAATCATTAGCTTGTACCAGAGCGTTAGGATTGGCGGATATTGATTCGAGAATAAACCCGAATGGTGGTGCAATTGCACTTGGACATCCTCTGGGAATGAGTGGTGCAAGAATATTAAATTCAGCTGCAATAGAATTGCATGAACAAAATAAAAAATATGCCTTAGTAACTATGTGCATTGGAGTAGGGCAGGGGTATGCAGTAATTATTGAAAAGATTTAAGAAATGATTTACGAATTTAATGGATATAAACCAGTCATTCACGAAAGTGCTTTTATTCATCCTCAGGCATCGGTTACAGGAAATGTAATAATTGGAAAAGATGTGTATGTTGGTCCGGGTGCTGCTATACGTGGCGATTGGGGACAAATAATTATTGAAGATGGTTGCAATGTACAGGAAAACTGTACCATTCACATGTTCCCGGGCACTACTGTTTTGCTGAAAGAATCTGCACACATCGGGCATGGTGCTATTATTCATGGAGGAACTATCGGTAAAAATGTTTTGATTGGAATGAATGCTGTAATAATGGATAATGTGGTGATTGGTGATAATTGCATTATCGGTTCGTTAACTTTTGTTCCCACAAATTCAATTATTCCTGACAGAAAAGTAGTGGTTGGTAATCCTGCAAAAATAGTGAAAGATGTAAGCGATGAAATGATTGAATGGAAAACCGAGGGAACAAAACTATACCAGCAACTGCCTGCGGATTGCAAAGCTACGTTGAAACCTTGCGAACCTTTAAGGGAGATAGAGGCAAACAGACCAAAACAACAGGATATTTATAAAACCTGGAAAGAAACTAAAGACAAATAAAATTCTAAATTCTAATGGACTTATATTTACATTTTATTCTTGTTAATTCTGAATTTAATATTGGATTGGCAAATGATTTATACGAAGGGCAGGAATCGGAAGACAATATCAAACACCTGTGGGAAGACGAGATGCAGGTTTCTGAGCCTGTAAAGGACTTTAAAATAAAAAATAATGCTATTTATAAATTAGCAGGATATTATCCTGATAATTCCCAGTTTAGTTTTGATATTTGGGATATGACAATCGTGGAATGCAATACTGACAGTGGTAAACAAATGCAATTTGCCGTTTCAAAAAAGTTGCTGAAAAACACAGAGAAAAGAGTGGATAAAAAAACAGGAGATACTCATTTGTATTTTTATTTGCGTGATACAATACCTTTGGAAAATCCTATGACTGGAGTTTATATTGTCAGGGCAGATTTCCCCAAAGAACTAAAAAAATCAAAAAATCTTAATTCCTAATTCTTAATTCCTAATTAAATTATCACTACTGTCCAACGATAATTAAAACATTTTCAGTTGATTATGAGTACTATTATTTTCGTTTAGTAGTTCATGGTCTTCAAATGCTTGTTTCAAGGGCATTTTCTCAAAAAGTGTTATGCTCAATATTTGTAAAAT
>JANYDQ010000305.1 GCA_025363555.1 Bacteroidota bacterium
ATTTTACAAATATTGAGCATAACACTTTTTGAGAAAATGCCCTTGAAACAAGCATTTGAAGACCATGAACTACTAAACGAAAATAATACTACTGATAATCAACTGAAAATGTTTTAATTATGGTTGGACAGTAGTGATAAATTATGAATTATAAATAAGGGCAATGCATTCATAATTTATAATTTATAATTTTTTTCATTAAATCCCCAGTTTTTCCAGAAACGCTTCGCGGTAAGATTTACTGATGGGTACTTTTGCTTCTCCTATAATTACATCCAATGCTTCCACTGAAGTTATTTTTGAAAGATTAACCGCAAAGCTTCTATGGGTTTGAGCAAAATCATTTGCGGGAAGCGATTGGAACATTTCGGAAAACGTGGAGCGCACTACTATTTTGCGATTGCTGTTGCAAAACACAGTGGTGTAATTATCTTCAGTTTGTATGTAATGAATTTCGTTATAAAATACTTTATGAAAATTTTGTCCGTCTTTATAAAAAGCAAAATCTTTTGCACTATATGTTTGCTGCTGGTGGGGAGAAGTTTCGGATTTTACAAGGCTGAAATTGCTCAATGCAATTTCTATTGCCATAAATAATTCTTCTTTGGAAAAAGGTTTTAGTATATAGGCATGCGGTTTCACAGCCCTTGCACGGTTCAGCGTATCCTCATCGGCTATGGCGGTAAGAAATATAAAAGGGATTTTATATTTTTCGTTTGTCACACCTGCCACATCTATACCGTCTCTGGCACCCGTAAGATTAATATCCAGCAGCAGCAAATCAGGTTTTTCGTTTTCAATCATTTCTATCGCATCGCTGTAAGTATCGGCAGGCCCGCAATGCAGGTAACCTAATTGTTTTAAAGTAGATTGTATAGTACGTGCAATGATGATTTCATTTTCCACTATTCCTATTTTAATCGTTGCCATAAGGATTGCTTTTTTTGTTCTTTTATTTAATCAGTTTTCTCAAATCGTTATCAATAAATTCAATAATAAATTTGCTTCCGTTATCGTATTCATATTTCACACTTCCTTTCAGTTGCTTACATAGGTCGGCAATAAGTTGCAAACCCAGCGAATTTACCTTTTTTATATTCATGCCTTTTGGCAAACCGCAACCGTTATCTTTGTAAACAAGTAAATATTTTTTGCCATTTTTTTCATCAAAAACCTGTAAAGCTATTTCAATTTTCTTATCCTTTTCTGTTGTTTCCATTCCTTTAAAGGCATATTTATAAGTATTGGTAAATAATTCATTAAGCACCAAACCAACCGGTACCGCAGTATCTATATCAATTTCGGCAGGCGGAATATTATTAACGAATTTAATATCAATATGCTCTTCATTGAAAATAGAATTCAATTGTATTTGCAAATCATTCACAAAAGAGTTGAGTTCCACAGCACCTAAATTTTCATATTGATATAAATTATTATGAATTAAAGCAACACTCCGCACCCTGCTCTGCCCTTCTATAAATGCAGCTTTGGCTTTTACATCTGTCATCTGTTCCGCCTGCAGTTCCAACAATCCGCTTATCACCTGCAAGTTATTTTTTACCCGGTGATGAATTTCTTTTAATAACAATTCTCTTTCCTTCACTAGTTCTTTTAATTCACCGGTGCGTGTTTCCACCGTAGCTTCCAGCAGCTGTTTACTTTTCTTTAACCTCCGTGTTCTCAAAAAAAACAATAATAAAATGCTCAGAATAATAAATACAACAATGTAACTGATAATTTTATTATTGCTTAATTGAAGCTTTGCCAACGCTGCTTTTTGAAGAATAATTTCCTTTTCTTTCTTTTCTGTTTCGTATTTTGCTTCCACATCCAGGAACTGTTTGTTGTTTTCCTCATTAAAAACAGAATCCCTGTAATGATTAGATAACTCACAATATTCAAAGGCTTTTTCAAAATCTTTTTTTTCCTTATATACGTAAGCTAGTTTAAATGCAATATCTTTTAAGTCCTCATTTGCTTTTCGTTTTTCAAATATTGAAAATGATTTTAAATAATATTCAATGGCTTTTTTACTATCATTTTTTTTTCGGTACATATCTCCAATTACACCATACATGCCGCCAAGGCCATACGTATTATCTGTCTTTTTAAATAGCTCCATTGCCTTATCAAAGTTAATCATTGCCTCATCAAATCTATTAATATCGCTTAGTGTGCTTCCAATAGAAACATAGGAAATACATAAAGGATAAATATTATTTTGCTCTTTAAAAATTTCGCTGGCTTTTTTGAAATAAAAAAGAGCTTCAATAGAGTTATTATTATTTTTATTTACATTTCCTATTCCTATAGCCGAAACTGCCATCATGTGTTTGTTGGAATCTTTTGTTGCAATTTCATAGCTTTTTTTGTACGACATTAATGCCTTGCCCATATCCTTATTGCCAAGGTAAGCATTGCCTATTGAATTCATAAGATTACTCATTAACTTAGGATTTCCTCCCTGTTCAGCAATTTTATATCCTTCGATATAATATTTCAGTGCCAGTACAAAATTTGCTTTGCCATTGTATTGAACACCAACATTGTTTAGTGCCAGTGCCAGGCCTTTGAGATAATTAATCTTTTTGGCAACTTCTATAGCTTTTTCACCATAATATAAACTACTGTCGTTAGCGTTGTGCTCGTTATAATATTGTGATAGCTTGTTAAGAATAATAACTGAAGTAGTATCCGGATTGTTTTTTTTGCTTAATACGGACAGTAAACTATCAATATTAGCAGCATTACATATAGTACTGGCAGGTATAAGTAATAGAAATAAAACTAAGTTATTAATCCCGATACGAATTTTCATTTTGCAAAGAAACAAAAAAAATCCCGCCCTTCCAAAAGTAGGAAGAACGGGATTTTAATTTTACTTTACAGTTTACTTTACTGCTTAATCACCGTTTGAGAGTGAATCACATTCGAATCAACATCCAGTAATCTTACAAAATACATTCCGTTTTTGTATTCTTCTATGTTTGTTTTCATCGTGTTGCTTCCGCTTACAATTTGGTGTTTTTCATGGATAACCAGGTTACCCAATACATCATACACTTCT
>JANYDQ010000399.1 GCA_025363555.1 Bacteroidota bacterium
TCTCCAACTGGAAACACCTGTCATTCCGAACGAAGTGAGGAATCTCAAAAAATTAGTCGGTTAGTAGTGTAAGAATATATAAGAATTGATTTCATTAAGACCTCACTCCTTCATCCCCTCTCCTTCCTGCCTGTCGGCAGAAAGGGAATAAAGGAGAGGCGGTGTTAGGTGAAATACATTGAGGTGTTATCCATCTTCAACAGAAAAAATCATCTGTAATCGAAAAAAACATTGCTGCAATATAATATAACCAAAAATCAAAAAATGTTTTCATATTAATTAAGTTATTTTAAGAGGAAATAAATTCATTTTCGGGTTTCGTTTCTTTAAAAAACATTTAATAGTTATTAAAAATCTATTGTTAATAACGTGTTTATATCCTTCATCTTTGATTAACCAGCCAGTAGCCAAAACATACTATTTTATTAACAATTCAAGACAAATGGAAACAAGTGTTTAAAGGTTTTTGATTGTATCGGGTATATTCACTTATTAACACATTGCTGTTTGCAATAACAAAACTTAGGGGTAATGAATCAATTTTAAATATAGATAGATTTGCCCAAACAAAAATAAGGAACGTTTGAAAATTTATTTTCTAAATATAAATGTAAGTTTCAAAAAATGAAAAATGTTTTATTTTCTTGTATTTTTTATTTTACTCTGCTTGGGGTAGTTAAATCACAAACTCAAAAAGAGGAGGAAAAACAAAAGCAACTTCCATCTGTAGCACTTGGAATTGGTATCCTCACTTTTAACGGTGATATTGGAAACGGGATTAAGCCAAGTAAATACAGCAAAATAAGAGGAGGAATGAATTTAACCGTTGAAGAGAGAATTGGTAAATATATAGGAGTATCTGTTTCTGGTTTGTATGGAAAATTATCTGATAATGAAAGTACAGAAACGCGTCATTTGAACTTCGAATCAAAAATAATTCAGGCAGACTTATGTTTAGTAGCCCATTTTGACAATGACTTGATATTTCAACGAAAAAGTATTTTCGCTCCATATTTAATGGCAGGGATTGGGTTTTTGAAATTCGACCCCTATGGTGACTTGAAAGATAAAGATGGAAAGACCTATTATTACTGGAGAGATGGTTCTATAAAAGATGTTTCCGAGTCAGATCCTAATTATTTTAAAGCCGTTGAGTTAAAAAGAGATTATACCTATGAAACACAATTAAAAGATTCAACGACCAACTATAAGCGAAGCACCATTTCTTTCCCTCTTGGTTTAGGTTTCAAATTAAAACTGGCATATAATATAGATGTGAACCTGGGAGCCACCTATTATGTAACCATGACGGATTGGATAGATAATGTGAAAGAAGGCAAAAACGATAAATACCTTTTTACACATTTTTCACTTCAGTATAACTTTGGAAAAAGAGAAGACACGAGTCCTGCCCAATATAAATCCGTTGATTTTTCATCTATTGATAATTTGGATACGGATGGTGACCATGTGAAAGATAAAGATGACAAATGTCCGGGCACTCCTGCTGGTGTAAAAGTAAATGCCACAGGTTGCCCCCTGGATGGAGACGGAGACGGTGTTCCCGATTATCTGGACAAAGAACCTTATACAGCCCCTGGAGCAATAGTTGATGAAAATGGAGCTACTCTCTCTGATTCTACGCTTGCATCCAGACAACAAGCATTTGACTCGTTAGCTACTGAAAGAAGTAAGATGTTATTTGAAAATCCAACATTATCTTATTTACAGGAAGTGGAAGCCAAATCAAAAGAATCAAACAAAGATAAACCAAAAACAAAAATTCCTGATGCTTTAAAACCGGCTGATAAAAATAATGATGGTGTGATTACTACAGACGAAATAACAGGGGCAATAGATAGCTTTTTTGACGGAGATTCCAGTTTTACGGTAGAAAAACTAAATGATTTAATAGACTTTTTCTTCGAGCAATAAATAAAAATTACAAGTAACAATTAAATAATTATCAAAAATAAAAAAAATAAATTAATTAAGTAAAACCAAAAACCAGAACATTATGATAAAATATGTAGCTCTATTATTCAACACTGTAGCATTGTTGATTTATCAGTTTTTTTTCGCAGATGGAATTACCATTACACAAAAAGCACCTGCAAATGTGAAGCCGGGAAGTGAATTCACTGTAGAGTTAACCATTAAAAAAGGCGATGCGGACGGTTTTGCAAAACTTCAACAGGAGTTACCAGATGGTTTTGAAGCTACCGGTGGCGCTACCAGTGGCGCTTCATTTGCGTTTACTAATAATTCAGTTAAATTTATCTGGATGGCATTGCCAAACGATAAAGAATTTAAAGTTTCTTACAAAGTGAAAGTAGATGCTTCCATCATAACCGGTGAAAAATTTATTGCAGGTAAATTTGCCTATGTGGTTAATAACGTAAAACAACAGGTGGAAATTTCCCCGGTTACTATAACTATTGATGGAAATTCTGCACCGGTAGCTAATAACACACCACCCACACCACCAAAACAGGTTAATACTTCTTCTCAAGATAATTTGATTTCTGTTTCCGGTAATTATTTAGATGACAAAGATGCGCCAATTAATAATTTAAAAGTGCTTTTAAGAAATGTACAGGGAGAAATTTTACAAACAACATCAACTGATAGTACAGGTTTTTTCGCATTCTCAAAATTAGCACATGATGCAGATTGTATTGTGGGGCTTGAGGAATTGGATACTCATATTGTAGGAAGAAAATCAAAAGCGCAATATAAAGACTCTAAAGGTACTGTAATAGTTACGAAAGACCTGAATGGAAATACTCCTGTGGCTGCTAATACCGTTCCTTCAACCACAGAGCTAACAACTACTGCAACCGAAGTGCCGCCAGTAACTAATACTACGCCACCAGCCAATACCACCACGGAACCTCCTGTTGCTTATCAGCCACCAGCCGCCACCACAGAAACTCAAGCTCCGCCAACAAACACCAATGAAACAAAAGCAACGGAATCGAATACAAATAAAGCGGTGGAAACTCCGATAGCGAACACTGCCGCCCAGCCTTCATCTTCAACAGGTCCTGAATCATCAAGTGTGGTTTGTTCGAGAGTTGTACCCGAAAGTGTTTCGGAATCTTCATTTAATGTAGAAATTACTATTAATAAAGGAAACATAGGCGGCTTTGCAAAATACATTGAAACATTACCTGGCGGACTCGTAGCTTCTGCTAAGGAATCTTCAGGTGCTTCGTTTTCATTTGTAGATGGTAAAGTAAAATATGTTTGGGTTTCATTACCTGTGGCTACCACTTTTAAAATATCTTATAAAGTAAGTATTGTGCCCGGCACAAGCGGAATGCAACCAATAGATGGCTCGTTCTCCTATATTGAAAATGATGAAACAAAAAGATTTGCTTTGCCTGCAAGCACAGTAAATATTATAGGAACAGGAACATCTGCTCCTGCTGAAATAACTAATGTTGCACCGCCAACTACTACTGAACAACCTTTAGTACCAAATATTAAGCAACCAACCACGGATACTGAACAACCTGCGGTTACTAATGTTACACCACCTGCAACAACTAAAGAGTCACCTGCGGTTACCAATATTTCAACGCCCACAACAACAACAGAACAACCAGTAGTTAAAAAGGTGGTTGCTGAATCAACTGCAACAGCAACTGCAAGTTCCAAGAAAGCTAATCCTGAGCCAAAAGAACCGGCATTGTCAGCCTCTACTATTCCTTCACCACAAGGGGATGTGGGGTATAGCGTTCAGATAGCTGCTTTGCACAATGCAAGAACTCCTGAAGCATTAGCAGCGTTATATAATATCAAACAAAAAGTGAATACGGAGATGTCAGATGGATTTACAAAATATGTGGTAGGTTCTCATAAAGTTTATAAGGAGGCACACGATGCACGCGACCAGATAAAAATTAAAGGTGTATCTGATGCTTGGGTAACAGCTTATAACAAAGGAAAACGAATTACTGTTCAGGAGGCATTAATGATAACAAGCCAGAAATGGTATAAATAAATTATACTTTATTTTGCTTTAAACCCAATCTAACATTCGCCTCAGGAAGTTAGATTGGGTTTTTTGTTTTACATTTGCGAATGTTTATGAAAATAAAATGTATTTTATTTTTTGTTTTTATCTCCGGCTTTGCCATTTCTCAAAAAAGCAATAGGCTGGCTTATTCGCTTGGTGCCCCTTTGTCGTCACCCGCCATTACTACTTCACCTTACGTTTCTTCTGATGACAAAACCGAAAGAAAATTTTATTTCCGTCCTAAACTTGGTTTAGGTATTGGCATGCTTTCGTTTTATGGAGACTTGTACGACAAACATTTTACTTCACCCTCTGTAAGCAAAATAGCATTGGAAGGAAACCTCGGACATGCCCTAACCGATTATCTAGATGTAAATATTTTTGTTTTATATGGAAAATTATCTGCCAATGAAAGATTTGCTGCTAACAATAGAAACCTGAATTTCGAATCTCAAATTACCGCTGGCGGGGTGAATTTACAATACAACTTCGGAAATTTTCTTAAAAAGGAGCGAATAGCAAGTCCTTACATTTCTCTTGGTTTCGAAACTTTTCGATTTGCTTCCAAAACCGATTTGCTGGATAAAAATGGAATACCCTATCACTATTGGACTGATGGAACCATCCGAAACATGGACCAAAACGATGTTAATGCAACAACTGCAATAATTATTCAAAGGGATTATAAATACGAAACCGATATTCGTGCATTGAATGCAGATGGGTTTGGAAACTATCCTACCACTTCCTTTGCTGTTCCACTTGCAGCCGGTTTTATCTTTAATATCAGCGATAATATTAAATTTAAAATGGGTACAACCATGCATTTTACTTTCACCGATTACATTGATGGAATAACCGATAGAAGCATTGGCAACAGAGCAGGAAACAGCAAAAAAGATAATTTTATGATGACTTCCTTTTCCTTAAGTTATACTTTTGGTAAAGTAAAAGATGCCGATTATAAACTCATGCGCTCCTTAGAAAAATCAGATGAAGATGGAGACCACATACCAGATTTTAAAGACGAGTGTCCCGGCACACCTCACGGTGTTAGCGTAAATAGTAAAGGCTGTCCACTGGATGGCGACACAGACAATGTCCCTAATTATACAGATGACGAACCAGTCTCTGCAAAAGGTGCAATAGTGGATATGCGTGGCGTAACATTATCCGATTCCCTATTAGCGCGCCAGTATCTCGTTTATATGGATTCTACCGGTGCTTACAACCCAAAAGTAATCCACGAGCACAACGAACAAACTGCTTACGATGAATTTTACAAAAAGCAGTACATGGTTGATTTAGGAACCTACCGACAGGGCATCTCCGTTTCCCTCATGAATATCTTATTAAGTATCCCCGATGTGGCAAGTAATGAAATCAATCCAACCACTACGATGTTCACTGCCGGAGATTTTCATCTTTTGCCCGATGCAGAAAAGCGCAAGCAGGAAATGATGGCGATTGGTTTCAGCAAAGCCAGAGTGGTATTAAAACAGCACGGCAGGTTTTACAGCCCATACCCTAAAAAACACATAAATAAAGCAGGTAACACTATCGAAGAAAACGCTGACGACAACAATATTTTGGCGGATAAGACTACAGATAACAATTCCGCACTCCTGAAATTGCAAGGTAAAACGGCTAAAACAATAAAGAAAAAAACATTGTTTCGCAATTATAAAGAAAGCGACCATCTTACCGAAAAGGATTATTATCCTTTCACCGATATTAAAACTCCAGGCATTGTTTTCCGGGTTCAAATAGGGGCGTTCAAAGAGCGACTGCCTAAAGCAGTCTTGAATGATATTAAAGACGTGGTGGAAATACAAATGGATGATGCAGTATACCGATACACCAGCGGCTCCTACAGAAACTACACCGAAGCTTACACTTACAAAAACCAACTCACCGACAAAGGCTACGAAGGCACTTATGTTACTGCTTACAAAGATGGGGTGCGCATCACCTTGAAAGAAGCAGGTGTTGCACCCATTTTTGCAGATGAACTAAAACCCATCATTGTTGAGGAAGATTCAGCAATTACAAAAGCAAATAAAAACGAGGTAGTTATAAGCGTTCAGTTAGGCAAATTTAAAACAGTAGCCCCGGGAGATATACTGGCGTTGTTTGCAAAAATTAAAAATGTGAAAACACAGAAAGATGCCGATGGTAACATTCGCTACACAGCAGG
>JANYDQ010000010.1 GCA_025363555.1 Bacteroidota bacterium
GAAGTAAATGTTCCTGCCACTCCTCCACCTGAAAAAGCGGGGCTTGGGTTTACTCCATTTTTACAGAAAGGATTTCCGGGATAACTGAAAGTAGCGATGGGTAATGGCGTTATGGTAATAGTGGTGGTAGCTACCACGGCAGGGCATCCGCTTGCAGCAGCTATGGTATTGGTTACAGTATAAGTTCCGGCAGTGCTTGAAGATAAATTGACAACTCCAGTAGATGGAGTTATTACTAATCCTGCTGTAGAAGTAAATGTTCCTGCCACTCCTCCACCGCTGTAGGTTGGAGAAGGGTCTATGCCGTTCTGACAATAAGGTGTGGCGGTATAACTGAACGTGGCTATTGGTAATGGCGTGATGGTAATGGTTGCAGTAGCGGTAACCGCAGGGCAACCACCCGATGCAGCAATATCATTGGATACAATATATGTTCCTGCGGTACTTGCCGCAAGGTTTACCACTCCTGTAACAGCATTAATACTTAACCCTGCCCCTGCTGAAAACGTTCCTGCTACTCCTCCACCTGTAAAAGTGGGGGAAGGATTTACACCATTTTTACAATAAGGTGTTCCTGCATAATTAAAAGTTGCAATGGGTAAGCTGGTAATGGTAATGGTTGCTGTAGAAGAAACGGAAGGACAACCTCCGGCAGCTGAAATAGTATTGGTAACAGTATAGGTGCCCGGTGTGCTTGCCGCAAGGTTGACTAACCCTGTTCCAGCGTTAATACTTAGTCCTGCGGTGGAAGTAAACGTTCCTGCTGTGCCTGCTCCCACAAAAGAAGGAGAAGGGTTGGCTGCATTTTTACAATACGGATTTCCTGCATAGTTGAATGTTGCAACAGGTGTAGGATTCACAGTAATGGTAAAAGTAACGGGTGTGCCGTTACATCCGTTTGCTGATGCTGTGGCTGTAATGGTTGCAGTTACCGGACTTGCGGTTGCATTAGTAGCAGTAAAAGAAGCAATGTTTCCTGAACCGCTTGCTGCCAGCCCTATGGAAGCAGTATTATTTGTCCAGTTAAAAGTGGCTCCGGCTGTGGTACTTGTAAAGTTAATGGCTGTGGTGGTGGAGCCGTTACACAATGTTTGATTGGCAACTGCACCAGCAACAGGCGAAGGATTGACAGTTATGGTAAATGTTATTGGAGTGCCCGGACAGCCATTTGCCGAAGGCGTTACTGTAATGGTTGCTATTACCGGATTTGCAGTTGCGTTGGTTGCTGTAAAGGATGCGATATTTCCTGCACCGCTTGCCGCAAGCCCTATGGATGCTGTATTATTTGTCCAGTTATAAGTTGTTCCTGCTACCGTTCCGCTGAAATTGATTGCTACTGTTGCTATTCCGTTGCATCTTACCTGGTTTGTAACAGCATTTACCGTTGGAGTCGGGTTTACAGTAACATTCACCGTTTGTGATGCCCCGGCACAACTTCCTGTGGTGGATGTAGGTATTACCGTATAAGTTACAATTTGTGGTGTGCTTATGTTATTTGTAATGGCGTTGCTTAGTGTACTTGTGTTTTGCGTGGTGGTGCTTTCACCGGTGGTATTGGCATTATTAGCGGCTACCCATGCAAATGAAGAAGATATGTCTGCCGACAAAGGAATAGAAACTGTTGCTCCGCTGCAAATGGTTGACGTGGTTCCACTCGTCATGGATGGCAATGGATTTACGGTAACTGTAATCACCAATGGAAGTCCGGAACATCCTGCTGCTATGGATTGAACGGTATATACTGCCGTTCCTGCCCCTGCCCCGGTTAAGGTAAGATTTTGGGCTATTGTATTTCCCGACCCGCTGGTAGCCCCGGTAACACCGGACTGTGTTACAGTCCAGGTATAAGTGGTACCGACTATGGTGCTCGAAAGATTTATATTTGTATTGCTCCCGTTACAAATGGAAGGGCTTGTGCCTGTGCTGGAGGATGCAACAGGAATATTTACCAAAATAGAAACACCATACGTGTCGCTGCACCCGAGGGCATCCGTAACGGTAAGGGTGGCTATAAAATTTCCTCCTACCGTATAAACGTGAGTCGGGCTGGCAAGTGTGGAAGTAGCTCCATCTCCGAATTGCCATAAAAAAGTAGAATTGGAGGTTGTGCAGGTTTTAGTAAACGTCATTCCTCCACACGCGGTACCGACAACCGTGTAAGTGGCATCAGGTCCTATTTTGGCAGTACCTCCACCGCAGGCTCCTCCAAAATTGAGTGAAAAACCATTGTTGGAAACGGAAAAATTATCTACCAGCAAAGCATAGGTATTTCCGGCTACAACATTCAATACAGTACTGATGCAATTGGCTGCATTGGAAGATTGCGGACTTGCCCAGTTGGTCCATCCTCTCGGAAAAGTGCCTGCTCCACAAGGGTCGCCTCCTGTTGCTGTGTTGCAGGATATTACTCCCGGCTCGCTGCCCACACAGGAACTTAACCCGGTGGAGCCTGTACATGCCGTCCAGTTACAGGCTATTGAATTTCCTTTGGTGGTGCATCCGGCTGGGTCGCCAGTGATGTTCCAAACTGCCCAGTCGTAATCATCCGAAGGCGAATTGGGATTAATATTAAAATTCAATGTGCCGGAACAACCGATGGTAAATTTAAACCATTTCGACTGGCGTTCGCCTAATGTTCTCCAGCAGGAGTTTGCCTGGTTTACCTCCTGCGTTCCAAAACCGGAAACGGATGAGGCAACGGAATAAGGCGAAGCATTGCAAAGAATAGCTGCATTGTTACAGTTTTGCGCAGAAACCGGCTGGGGAGAAGAGGTGGTTAAACAGGCTGTGAAAGTTCCGGGAGTTCCGGTGGAAGGGTTGGAAATAGTAATAAAATAAGTAGTGCCTACCGTTAACCCATTAAATATGGCTGTTTGAGGCGATGCTCCGCATTGTGTCCCATCAATAATAAAACCACCTGCGCAACTTCCTTCAGCAATTATTATTTCCACATTGCCCGTCAGGGTGCCTGCTGTAACCACTATCTGTGCCTGTGTTCCGGTGGAAACAAAAGTGTACCAAACATCACGATGCACCCCTGCCGGAACCTGGCAGCCTACCTGGTTTATCCAGTTGTCGTTTGCTGCTGCATTGGTTCCTGTTATACAGGTTCCATCCTGGGGAATGGTGGTTGCGCCACTGCAAAGGTCGTTTGCAGGTTGTGAAACTGCTAACAAAACAATTAATAACGAGAAGAAAGTAAGTAAAAGTTTTTTCATGTATATGAATTATCTCTTTTAATAAAATGAAAGTATGCGAGTACTATTGGTTATTATAATGCGATGTTACTCCTGCGCAATTTCCGGCAATGGCTTAAATGCCGGATTGTTGATTACATCTCTTGCAGGAATATACACTGAAACTCCAAAGTTTAAAGCAATGGAAATATCTTCGTGGTCTTTGCGTTGTTCTTCAATTAGTATTAATGTATCGTCCGTAAATGCGTGAACCATTTTCTGGTCAACACCAAAAAATTCATAGGTTCCGGGTTTTGCTTTTGGTTTTTCTTTTGTTTCTTTTGGCGCAGCCAGCAAATTGTTTTTAGTTTCCGTTTGCGCTTTTGCATTTGCTGCCATTAGTATCATAAAGCTGAAAATGAGTAAACATAGCCACAGTGGGTTGCTGAATGGTTTCATTGTTGTTATTTTTTTGGGATATTATGAATTAAATAATTAGTTATAAGTAGCCGAAATACACTCTTGTTTTAATAAAGAAAATGACTTTTTAAACTTTACTCGATACAAATATATAGAAGAATATTAGATAAAAACAAGTTTGGAAGTAATTAATAACAAATAACTTTAAAATTAAATCAATTGTATTTTGCTGATATACGCTGCGGGCAACAACGCTAATGCGGTTCGGAAAACATAGTTGGTCGAACGATATTATATTTAGGTCTAATTTATTATTTTTACATTAAAAGTTAATCTACTTTTGTGTCACTAAGTTTCGAAAGTGATTTAGTTGTTTTCATGAGTGTTTGGAGTCCGGTAGGAGTGCCGGACTTCTTTTTGGTTTGAAACCCGGTAGGAGTGCCGGGTTTCTTTTTTGGTGTAAATTAAAAACATTATCCATTATCCTTTTCCCCTGTTTCATTGATGGAGTAAAAAAACTTTAAAATAAATGTAACCTTTTTCAAAAACCTACGTATAACTATTCATAACTTCAAATCAATAAGTGTAATGAAACACCCCTACAAGCAGTAAACAATAATAACCGTGCGCTTACTATTACAATTAATCATTAATTAATATTCATTCTCTTAACCGTTCCCGTTTACAAGGGCTATCGGTTCTCTATTGTCTGCTGTCCATCCTGTATATACAGGATTCGTAAATTCGTTTTTAATAACCGAACCAGAATGACAACAAAACAAAAAAGAGTATTCGAGAATCTAAGAGATTCCGACCTCATTAGCAGGTACCTGCAAGGCGATAAACAGGCATTTACAAAGCTTGTAGAAATTCACCGCAAAAGCCTGGTACTATTCAATTACAAAATTCTTCATGAATATAATGAAGCGGAAGATGCTGTCCAGGAAGAACTTCTTATTTTGCTGAAAATATTAGATTCAGGGAAATATAAAAAGGACAGGAAATTTGGTGGCTGGTTACGAAAAGCAGCGCGCAATTATTTGTTACACCAGCACCGCAAACACTCATTAATAACAGAACATCCTGGCGAATTGCCAGACCTATTATTTGATTTGCAAACTGACGAAAATGACGATGCAGCCCAAGAAATGAAAAAAATAGTATTCAGGGTAATAGAGGAACTTCCGGAAAGAGATGTAAAATTATTAATACTAAGATACTGGAAAAAAATTTCCTGAAAAAAAATTGGAAAACAATTTAAAATGGACAAAAACACCGCATCAAGCTACCATTCAAGAATTATTAAGAAGATAAAAAAGAGGATTGCAAAAAAATATTTTTCCAAAAAACAACGGATTTTAAAATATTTAGGGAATAGTATTATATAAGGGCTTTGTTTTTCGAAAGGTTTAATAAATACCCCTGTAACAACAAAAGTTAATCAAAAATGAAAAGTTAAGTAAAAAAAAGAGAGAATGGAACCCGGACTGTACAGAACGGAACCTGGACTGTAGAGAATGGAACCCGGACTGTAGAGAACGGAACCCGAACTGTAGAGAACGGAGCCCGAACTGTAGAGAACGGGCTTCCAGCCTTACAATAAATTATTATTATATTTGCAACGTAAAAATAAGTCCGGAGGACTTGTAAAATTAAACGTAGCGGGACCCTACGCTTAACGGGGGTTTTCGCTGAAACAAAAATAATAAGAGGAAAAATTGCCTACGTTTGTTGGTGAAAACACCAACAAAGGCACGAATCCCT
>JANYDQ010000020.1 GCA_025363555.1 Bacteroidota bacterium
ATCATATCTCCAACCCAAAAATCATTTTTTATTCATTTAATCATAATAATCCGCGTTCCATCATACCCCCTACTTCACCCCCCCTAACTAATAAACCAATAAACCAATAAACCAATGAACCAATGAACCAAACCCGCAAAAAATAAATATTTTTTTCAGACATTAAAGAGAATCATTATTTCATATACATTTACACCATAAAAATATCACACCTATTTATTAACTCCCAAAAAACTTCTTAAACAAATGTCAAAACGACTGTTATTATTCATAGTTGGGCTTGTAGTCCTGGCTTTGATAGCTCTTACTGAATTCAGTAAAATGAAAACAACCACCTCCGAAATCAAGGAAAACCCTGCATTTACTGCCTATATCAGCGCCTACACTTCGGGAATGATTTCAAACGAATCAACAATCAGGATATTGTTGACAAACGAAATGGAAACACCAATTGAAATAGGAAAACCCATTGACAAAAAACTATTTGATTTTTCTCCTTCCATAAAAGGAACTACCGTATGGATTGATAATCGAACCTTGGAGTTCCGCCCCGACAAGCCATTGGCGGGTAATACCAAATACAAGGCAGAATTTTATTTGTCTGAAATTTTAAAAGTTCCGAATGAATTAGAAACATTTACATTCGATTTTCAAACCATGCACCAGTCGTTTGAAGTAATGATAGATGGAATGACTACCACCGACAAAAAAACATTGCGAAAACAACGGTTGGATGGAACACTTGCCACTGCTGATGTTTCGGACCCCAAACTAATTGAAAAAATAATTACGGTAACACAGAACGGAAAAAATTTAGCAATAACATGGATACACGACCCCAATAAAACTACTCACAGGTTTTCTGTGGATGGTGTGGAACGTACCGAAAAAGCAGGCACTATAGAAGTAAGTTGGGATGGCTCACCAATAGATGTAGATTTAAAAGACAAAAAAATAATTGATATTCCTGCACTTGGCGATTTTAAAGTAGTGGATGTAAAAGTGGTTCAAACCCCTGAACAGTATGCCGTATTGCAGTTCTCCGACCCATTGTTGGAAAAACAAAACCTGGAAGGATTAGTTTCTTTATCACAATGCAACGGATTAAAATTTATTATTTCCGATAATGAAATACGTGTGTATCCACAATCGCGACAAGCCGGGGCACGCACCATATTTGCCGAAACAGGAATTAAAAATATTTTAGGAATGCCATTGAAAGAAAAATATTCAATGGAATTAATGTTCGAAGAATTAAAACCGGAAGTGCAATTGATTGGTAAAGGAGTAATACTTCCTAACTCTAATGGCTTGATATTTCCTTTCAAAGCAGTTAGCCTGAAAGCCATTGATGTAAAAATATTGAAAATATATGAAAAAAACATCCCGCAGTTTTTACAGGTAAATTCTCTTACAGGCGACAGGGAATTAAGAAGAGTGGGAAAAGTAATTTTGAAAAAAACAATTCAGCTGACTCAAAAAAGCAAATTCGATTTGGGAAGATGGAATACGTATTCTCTTGATTTAGCAGAATTAATAAAAACAGAACCGGGTGCTATATATAAAGTAATTATTGGTTTCAAAAAAGAATATTCCACTTATCAATGCACCGAAGCAGCCAAAGCAGAAGCAAACAAAACATCTGACAACAGTGATGAAGAAACAGATGGAGAAAGAGGCGATGAAGAAACGCAACCCGTTGCTGATAATGGAAACGATGATGAAAAAGACTGGGATTATTATGGTGATTATTATTCTGATGATGATTACCGCTACTACAACTATAATTACGAAGAGCGCGATAACCCTTGCAGTGCTTCCTATTACAGGAACAGAAACTTAAGCAGGAATATTCTTGCTTCCGATTTAGGTTTAATTGCAAAACGCGGAACAGATGGTTCAATGAATTTTGTGGTAACTAATTTAATTACGACCAAGGCTGTTTCCGGGGCAACTGTTGAATTATTAGACTATCAATTACAAGTAATGAAAACTTTGCATACCAACAGTGATGGGATGTGCACTGCTATTTTCAAAAAGAAACCATTCCTGATGGTAGTGAAAAGCGGAAGCGAAAGAGGATATTTAAAATTAGACGATGGCTCTTCCCTTTCTTTGTCTGCCTTTGATGTTTCAGGTGAACAGGTGCAGAAAGGAATCAAAGGATTTATTTATGGAGAGCGCGGTGTATGGCGACCGGGAGATACTTTGTTTTTATCTTTTATATTAGAAGATAAATTAAATGCCTTGCCTAAAAATCATCCTGTGGAGTTTGAATTGTTGAATCCGCAGGGACAAGTGTTCAGGAAAATAGTAAAAACCTCGGGGCTAAATGGCTTCTACCAGTTTAATACAACAACGGATAAAAGTTCACCAACCGGGAACTGGACTGCCAACGTGAGAGTGGGCGGTGCTTTCTTTACTAAAACATTAAAGATTGAAACCGTAATGCCGAATCGTTTAAAAATTAAACTGGATTTTAAATCAGATAAACTTTCGGTTACTAAAAAGGATGAAGCAGGAACACTTGAAGTGAATTGGCTGGCAGGCGCTATTGCAAAAAACTTAAATGCAAAAGTGGAAGTAACATTAAATCAAATGAGCACCACGTTTAAGAAATACGAGGACTATAATTTTGATGACCCGGCAAGAAATTATTCGTCTGATGCGCAAATGATATTCGATGGAAACACCAATGACAAGGGCATCGCAATGGTTAAACCAAATATTAATGTAAAAGATGCTGCACCGGGTATGTTGCGTGCAAGCTTTAAAGTAAGGGTGTTTGAGCAGGGAGGTGCATTCAGTGTGGACCAGTTTTCGATGCCATACTCTCCTTACAAATCGTATGTAGGTATGAAAGTGCCTGAAGGCAATAAGTTCACAGGCATGTTAACAACTGATACCAATCACATTGTAAAAGTAGTTACGCTGGATGATGATGGAAAACCGGTATCCAGAAAACATATTAAAGTGCAGGTATATAAAGTATCGTGGCGCTGGTGGTGGGATAGTTATGATGGCGACCTTGCCAATTACACCGGAAGTAATTCAAAAGAATACTACCAGGCAATGGATGTTTCAACGGGTTCAGATGGCAAAGGACAATTTGTTTTACGTGTCAATCGCCCTGACTGGGGTCGTTTTTATGTTCGCGTTACGGACGAAGAAAGCGGGCATTGCACAGGGCAAACTGTTTATATAGACTGGCCCGCATGGGTGGGTTCTTCTCCGAAAGGAAATGAAGGCGCAACTCTGTTATCGTTCAGCAGCGATAAAAAGAATTACAATGTGGGGGATGATGTGAAGTTAACTATTCCTTCTTCTGAAGGTGGCCGTGCATTGGTAAGTGTTGAAAGCGGTGCTAAGGTAATAAATGCATATTGGGTAGAAACTAAAAAAGGAACAACCGATTATACTTTTAAAGTTACACCAGATATGACACCGAATGTTTATGTAAATGTAACGTTGATTCAGCCTCACGCACAAACAGTGAACGACTTGCCAATACGTTTGTATGGAGTTATTCCTATTTCGGTGGAAGACCCTACAACACATTTGAATCCGATAGTTACCACTCCCGAAAAATGGAGTCCTGAAACAAAATCAAGTCTGACAGTTTCGGAAAAAAATGGTAAAGAAATGACTTATACCATTGCTATTGTGGATGAAGGATTGCTGGACCTTACCCGTTTCAAAACTCCCGACCCATGGTCTGCTTTTTATGCACATGAAGCATTAGGTGTAAAAACATGGGATATGTTTGATATGGTGATTGGTGCATTCAGCGCTGAGTTGACACGATTGCTTGCTATAGGTGGTGACGGTGACATCAATAATAAAGCAGGAAAAAAAGCAAATCGTTTTAAACCAATGGTGAAATTTATGGGACCTTACTTCCTGAAAAAAGGAGAAACTGCTCATCTTAATTTTATGATGCCTCAGTATGTTGGTTCGGTAAGAACAATGATAGTAGCTGGTTACAAAGGTGCTTATGGTTCTTCTGACAAAACAACTCCAGTTCGTAAACCGCTGATGATACTTGGTACATTGCCTCGTGTGGTGGGTCCGGGTGAAGAAGTGGATTTGGCAGTGAATGTATTTGCAATGGAAAAACAAGTGAAGAATGTAAAAGTGGATATACAGGTAAATGGCATGTTCACTGCACTGGATGGAATTTCTAAATCAATTACATTTAATGAAGTGGGAGATGAAGTGGTGAATTTCAAATTAATAGTTAATTCTGCGTTAGGAATCGGCAGGGTGAAAATAGTTGCCACCAGCGGAACAGAGAAAGCGAATTATGATATTGAACTGGATGTTCGTAACCCAAATCCGAAAGTAGTGAATTTTATAGAAGACGTGGTGGAAGCAGGAAAAACATGGAACACACCGTTCACTCCTCCGGGCATGACAGGCACTAACAAAGGTACGATTGAATTATCGTCCATCCCTCCTATCAACCTGGGTGAACGATTGAAATATTTAATTGAATATCCTCATGGTTGTATTGAACAGACGACTTCTTCTGTATTTCCTCAATTGTACCTAGGTGATATCATGGAGTTGAACAGTGATTTCAAAGTTGTTATTGATAGAAATATCAAAGCAGGAATTGAACGCATAAAATTATTTCAAACTGCAAGCGGTGGTATGAGTTATTGGGCAGGACAATACGATGCGGATGATTGGGGTACTTCCTACTCAGGGCATTTCCTGCTGGAAGCAGAAGCAAAAGGCTATGCACTTCCTCCGGGAATGCTGGAGAACTGGAAACTTTATCAGCGCAATAATGCAAATGCGTGGGCACCTAAGTCGAGAGATAATTATTATTACTACAACAATGACTTAACACAGGCGTATCGCTTATATACATTGGCATTGGCTAAAGCACCTGAATTGGGCGCAATGAACAGGTTGAAAGAATATCCTCAGCTTTCCATTGCTGCTAAATGGAGATTGGCTGCAGCGTATGTAAAAGCAGGGCAACCGGAAGTAGCGAAGAATTTAATTTCCAATTTAACTACTGCTGTTCCTAAGTATTGCGAAATGGGCTGGAGCTATGGCTCTGACGACAGAGATGAAGCAATGATTTTAGAAACACTTACATTGCTTGATATGAAAGCAAAAGCAGCACCACTTGTAAAAGCTGTTTCCAAGTCGTTGAGTTCAAAAAACTGGATGAGTACCCAAACAACAGCGTATTGCTTAATTGCAGTTTCTAAATTTGCAGGTGCATCAGGTGCTTCCAATGAAATGAAATACAGTGTCAAAATTAACAGCGATGGACCAATTGCATTGAATACAAAATTACCTGTGAAACAAATTGACATGAAACTGAAAGGTGGAGCTGTAGCAGGAAATTTATCTGTTACCAATAACGGAACAGGAATTATGTTTGCCCGTGTGATAATGGAAGGTATCCCTGAAACAGGCGATAAGACAGAGGTTGACAACGACCTAAAAGTAAATATCAATTATACTACTATGGAAGGTAAAACAATTGACGTTACCAAACTGGAACAGGGAACTGATTTTATTGCCGAAGTTCAGATTAAAAATCCCGGTACACGAGGTGAATACTTACAGATGGCGTTGACACAAATATTCCCGAGTGGTTGGGAAATTCACAACACACGAATGGATGATGCGGAGAGCACCATCAAGAGTGACTATCCAACGTACCAGGATATTCGTGACGACAGGGTGTATACTTACTTTAATATTTCTCCATACAAAACAAGTACATTCCGAATTGTGCTGAATGCTGCATACGTTGGCAGATATTATTTACCAACTGTGTATTGCGAAGCGATGTATGATAATACTATTAATTCGCGAAAGCCAGGTAAATGGGTGGAAGTAGTGAAAGCGGGACAATAATACCTCACCTCTAAACCCCTCTCAAGGAGAGGGAGTGTTACTTAAAAAGCCGAAACAATTGTTTCGGCTTTTTCATATTGCTTTTAGTCTCTTTTATTCTATAATTTCACTCCTATTACTAACACATCATCAATCTGCTCCTCTTCCCCTTTCCAGTTCTCAAATTCAACATCTATTGCTTCGAGTTGATATTCGCAATCATGTGTTGAATTGCTAAGAAGGAAATTCTTCATTTTTCGGGTAGAGTAACGTTTATTTTTGGGACCACCGAATTGGTCAGCAAATCCATCAGAAGAAATATAAAACGAATCGCCTTTTCTATAACTTATTACCTCGTCCTTAAAATCTTTGATTTTCCCTTCGTGATGTCCGCCCACCGAATAAATGGTTGATTTATATTCCACCAGTTCGTTGTCCTTAATAAAATAGAGTGGTCGGCTTGCACCACAAAATATAAATTCATTGTTTTTTTTTATCAATTCTGCACAATGCCATATCCATTCCGTCCCGCATACGTTGAACCCCTTTGGATTGTCTCAACGACTTCACAATTTTTTTATCCAGCTCGCTCACAATTGTTGCAGGCAAAGGGCCTTCATTTTCAATCATTATTTGAGTTAAGAATGTCATTCCTATCAAACTCATAAATGCCCCGGGCACACCATGACCGGTGCAATCTATAGCCGCGATATAAGAATAGTTTTCCGTTTTATAAAACCAATAACAATCTCCACTTACTATGTCTCTCGGCTTATAATATATAAATGCGTCAAACACTTCCATAAGTTCTTCCTTGTTGGGAAGAAGCACAATCTGTATTCGTTTTGCATAATCAATGCTGCTGGTTATATCACTGTTTTTAGTTTCCAGCACTTTATTTATGTTTGCTATATCAGCGGTTTTTTCTTTTATTTTTTGTTCCAGTTCTAATTTATCTGCCGTTAGTTTTTTAATTCTTATTTTGATATAAAATAAAATCATTACTACCAGTATTAATACTGAACTGATAATGAACCACCACTTTTTGTAAAGAGGAGCATCTATAAATAATTCAATTTTTTTAAATGTTTTGTTTTGATTTCCTTCTGAATTAATGGATTTGAGCAGAAAGGTATAAGAGCCTTCTTTTATTTTATTGTATTCAACCGACCTGGCAGTGGTGGTTTTAAAATTAGATTCTATTCCATCTAACCTGTATTTATTAAACCACCTCTGCGGGATTGGATAATTCTATTCCGATATAATCGAAACTGATATCATAACTGCCATAAGGCAAATTAATAATACTATCATTGCCCGAATACACTTTACCATTTATTGTAATTTTCAAAATGGTAGTTACAGGTGCTTTAGCCACTTTCTTTTTTTCATCCATAGAAAAAACACCCATCCCCTGTTGTGTACCAAAATACACCTTATGATTACGGATGGAAATAGAGTTTACCGTATTTTCACACGATTTCATTATTGATTTTTTGGTGTATTTCTCTATTTTGTTTTTCCCGGCAAACAACACGCTCAAGCCATTGTGGTGAGCACAAATCAATGCATCCTGGGTTTTTTCGTAAGCAAGCCCTATAACATAATTGCTTCCTAAACCATTGTTAATAGTATATTGAGTAAATGCCCCGTTATGGTATTTGTAAATGCCGTCACCGTTGGTGGCTATAAATATATCTCCATTCAATCCTTCACTAAAACTTACCGGGTTATATGACTTATAATCGGGTAAGTCTTTAAACAAAGTAACGGAGTCGTTTTCTAAAACGCCCGATGCCGATTTTTGGGCTGCAAACCACAACCTGTTTTTACTATCTAAAAACGTAAACAGGATATTATTATGCGGCATGCCTTCCAGGGTAGTTAGTTGGGCAATGGCTTTGGTTTTGGTTTTATAAATAATTAATCCGTCATTGGTGGATAAATAGATGATTGAATTTTCAGCTACATTGATATGGTTAATAGTTTGGGGGTGTGTTTTCATTCCTATTATTTTAAAATAATCGGTAAACGAATTGTTTTTAGAATCAAACAGAAATAATCCTTTGTTTTCTGTTCCTATTAAAAATTGTGATTCATTGAGCTTGGCGATGGTATTCACCATGTCGTCCACAAAGTGATTTTTTTCATTAAAATAAACAGAACTGTCGTTATTAAAACTGTTCAGAATTTCAAGCCCATGTTCCAAACCCAGAAAAATATTATTTTTATCGGGCAGCGTTGCTCTTATACCGTCTGCCACTAAGCCCCCTTTTTTATTATAAATTCTGAAATGGTCGTTGTTAAATTTATATAATCCTCCGCCAAACGTACCTATCCAGATATTGTCGTTCATATCTTTAAACAAAGTGGTAACAAATAAATTTTCCAACCCGCTTAACACACCAATGGTTTCTAAATTTTTAAGCTCATAGTTAAAGGGGTCTATGGCTGCTGAGTATATGCCGTCTCCCCAGGTGGCTATTAATATTTTATTATAATAAGGGTTGATGATATCTTTTATGATAATGGATTTTCTAACTTTGTTTACCGAGAGCGGTTTAATTATTTCTTCGGTATTTTCCGAAACTTTATATACTATCAGTTGTCCGTTGTCAGTGCCAGCTATTATTTGATGAGAACGAAATAAACATAAAGCTGTAAAGTTGATGCCTGCTGTTTTATATATAAGTTTTGCTTTTCGCTGACTTTCCAGGTTATAAATGCCGTTGTCGGTCGCTATTAAAATGAGGTTATTTATTTTTATTATTTTATTAATTAACGATGCTCCATTCAGTTCAATTAACAACACTTTATTGTTTTCTATAATTCCTATCTTCCCATTCCTGGTTCCAAAATATATTTTCTTATTTACCTGCAACATACACGAAACCGGGGTTTCTATTTTCTTTGTAGCGGGAATATTTACAAACCTGTTGGAATAAGAAATATTGATACCGCTCTGACTTTGGCCCACTGCTATAGTGCCTGCCGAATCAGTAGAAATGGCGGAAATGACGCGGTCGGACAAACCACTGGTGGAATCGTAAACGGTAAATTTAAATCCATCAAACACTGCTAAACCTTCGCCTGTGGCAAGGATTAAATTTCCTGATTTGGTTTGTGCTATGTCGTAAATGTAAGCCGATGGAAGCCCGTCATCCTGGGTAAAGCGGGTGATATTATAAAGTTGAGCAGAAAGAAACTGAACTGAAAAAACAAAAATAAGGAAAGTGGGAATTTTAATTTTGTTATGTTTTTTCACGCGAAAGAATTTTTTTTGTTCTTTTACTTTACATCAAAATTTACATCCACCTTGTATTTGTATTTCGGGATGCCACCGATAGGACTGGAAAAGAAAGGCACTGCCTGCTTAAACTGGTCGGTGAGATAAATAGTGAGGTCGTTCGAAAAATCTTTTCCTTTGATGATGTACAAATCCAGGGAGGTATTTATTTCTGCATTGGTAATTTCTATTTCGCTCGACTTCCATTCATTGTCACCGGACACAGTCAAATCGTGGGCTTTTTTCACTACCGAATTGACCCGGATGTAACCATCGTTATCAAAATCGAAATTATGTTCTTTCACTTTGGCAATGTTTGCATTAATAAACGGGTACAAATGTGCTGCTTCGTTTGTTTTATTGATTAAACGAAAACACACTTCGTAAGCAAAAAAATTGGAATTGGAAATAGGAATATTTGCTTCTGCCTCTTTGGTAAGCGACAATCGGTAAGCATTTCCGTCATCTCCCGACATGCCTTCTACAATAATTTTAAACACATTCGATTTCAAATCCGCATCGTATTCTCCTTCCTGGGGGTTAAAGGGTCCGAAAGAATACCAGGCATTGTCCAGTGCTTTATCCTCTGAAAATACTTTTGAAGTAATGAGCACGCCACTTTTGTAATTGCCCACAGGGTCCACATTTCGTGCGTCTTTTTCCGAATAACACGTTTTACCTCCGTAAAAAGAAAATTTGGTTTGTGTATTAAATACACCATTTATCTGGTCGTTTTTTCCGCCAGTTTCAGGGTCGAACACGCGGATATAAAAATTGCCCTGGTATTCCACCGGCACTGCCACAAAATATATCTGGCAATGGTCATCGTCTCCCCATTTGCCGGCTGCATCTTTTCCGAAGGTTACTATAAAATCAATTTTTTCTTCTTTGGAAGGTTCTATCTGTGCCGTTGCCTTTGCCAAACATCCTATAAAAAGAAGAACAGCAAGCAGTAGTTTTAGTTTGTTTTTTTTCACCTTTGTTTCTTATTACTAATATAAAATTGGTTTTTAAAAAAATTTACGGTCTCCGCTTTTCTTTCCTGTTGTATTCTAAAACGGTAATGTTTTTTGAATAACAATAACTTTCCACAGCGGGACAGTTATTGCATTTAAAATCTATCTGCATTTTAACCGTATATGTTCCGGGATTTTTAAAAACATAATTTACTTTTTTGGCATTCTCTCCAAACACAGCTTCCCCCATTTTCCAACTATAGCGGGTGGGTGTTTGATTTTTCATCATGGAACAGGAAGCATCGAAACGAACGGTATCATTAGCAATAACGGTGTCGGCACTTACAAACTCGATGTGGGAAACATTGTCAATAGATATGACTACGGTGGTATCGTTAATGTCTTTTCTGCCGGTAGTGGGGTCTATCACGTTTAGCTTCACGTTATATTTTCCCGGACGGGCATATACGTGTTTAAACGTAGTTCCTTTTTCCATTGTTCCATCGTCCATGTCCCATTCGTACACCACTGCAATTCCCGCAGGGTCCACCGATTTTTTAGAATCAAGACTAATGGTATAAGTTTTATTTGCAAACGATTTGCATTCCTGCTCTTTGGTAATTTTATAAATATCCATATCTCCCATCCCTTTGGGTCTGCCCGAAGAGAAATAGCCCACGTTTCCGGCTTTATTAAATTTCAAAAACAAATCATCGGCAGAAGAGTTAACAGGTCTGCCCATGTTTTCAGCCAAGGAGTAACTGGTATCTTTGATGGTGCTTTTAAAAATATCATATCCTCCAAAGCCCACATGCCCTTTGGAAGAAAAATAAAATGTTTTTCCATCGGCAGACACAGAAGGTCCTTCTTCGTCAAAAGGGGTGTTTATTTCTTTGCCCAGGTTTTTTGCTGCACCCCACCGCCCGTTTTTTTGAAGCTCGCATTTGTATATATCCAACCCTCCGAAACCTCCGGCATTATTTACCGCAAAATAAAGTGTTTTGCCATCTGCGGACATAAAAGGATGGTTTTGTCCAAACCCGCTGTTTACGGAATCGCTCATCATCACCGGTATTTTCCATGTAGTGTCTTTGCCGGTAGCCATAAATATTTTATCGTCTTTGGTTACAAAAAAACGAGTATTGTCGTATGAAATAGAACCTGCTTCTATGTCTTTGCTGCCAAACTCTAGGCTGTCGAAAATATGATAACGATGCGCATTGCCAAAGCTGCCCTGCTTTTTCGAAACCAAATAAATATTGGGAGTTGCTTCTTCGTTCAGGTTTTCAGACCCATCCTCGTTGGCAAAACGGATGGAAGTAAAGAATAAAGTATTGTCCGATTCGGAAGGCACGGGGTCAAACTCTGCATTGGCAGTATTTACGCCTGCTCCGGCATTGGTGCATTTTATTCCTTTTGCCGGTTTGGCATTATCTTCTGCAAACATGCACTGCTCCATGTATCTATCCGTTATTTTTCTCATGGCATTGCCACCATCGTTGTTTTTTAGTTTTTTTTCGAACGCTTGGTAAAACACAATTGCTTTGCTGTAATTTTCAACAAACTGGTAGCATTGCCCCAGGGCATCACATATTTCGGGAACAGTGTCGGTTTTTTTTCTTTTCAACTGCATTGATTTTTCGAGATACGGAATGGCAGCTTCTTTTTTGTATAAAAAAGTAAATTCGAGCATTCCCAGTTCGTAAGCAGCAACAGCATTGGCAGTGTCTTTCTGAAGGCAGGCTATATAGGTGCGTTCTGCTTCTTCATAAAAACCCTGCTCGGTATATGCCCTGGCAAGACGCAACAGTTTTTTGGCAGAAGCGGGAGCGGTACTTAATTGGGCATTTGCCGAAAGGCAAAAAAAGGAAACTAAAATAAATAAACCAATTGAAATTTTTTTTCGCATACGTGCTCTTTGTTTTATGGTGGACAAAAATACAAAAATAAGGTGGCGGAAACCGAAAAATTGTATTTCAAAAAAGTAAGCACGGAAACGCAGCGTGAGTAAGCACGGAAACGCAGCGTGAGGGATTGTCGCAGAAATCCTTTTTTGTTGCGTTGGCACTTTTACAGGCTCAGTGTGACAGCGATGGGCAAAAAAGATTGGAGCAAAAGCCCGACCCCCGATTCTTCATCGGGGCAAGCCCCAAAATTTATGTGTAAAATAATTTGGGCGGGCAGTTTACGTCTTCCTATTAAAATATCTTCCCGCCCACACGCGGTATCTTTTTTAATTTAATTTTTTTCCCTGCGGGGCAATGGCAAAAAAAGGATACTTCGCGCGGGTCGGGCGCAAATCGGAAGTTTATCGCTTTTAATAACTGGTAAGTAAACTCCTAAAACGTTTTTTTTATCAAAAAAATGGGTAAAAGACAAGAGAATAAGCGTTTTTGCCAAATTGTACAATTCAGTGTCGAAATTGTACAATTTCGCTTTCACATTGTACAATGTCGCATCCACATTGTACAATTATTCATCTCTATTGTACAATTCCACATCGAAATTGCACAAAGCCTAATAGTTCAAAACGGAACCCAGATTACCTTAGACAAAGGGACCATTTGCCATGTTGACCGATACCCACCCCACAGCAGATTTTATTAACATAACCAGTGGCGACCAGCACCTGGTAGTTGTAGCATTTAACAGAACCGGAATGTGTGCACTTTCTGCACCTTCTTTAATAAGCGTTCCATAACGGAAAATAAATCCATTGAAATAAAAAACTCCGGGCAGAAATTTCCGGAGTCTTTTTTGTACAGTACTTCCGGAAACGCTCCCCTCTCCTTCCTTCAAGGAGAGGGGTTGGGGGTGAGGTCTCATTCGGCAGAAATGTCCGGAGTTTTTTTTTATTTCCTCCGAATAGGCTCAAAGCCCATTTGGAGGTTAGGATTTTTAATTTAAAATTTGGAATTTTATTTGGGCGTGCCCCTGCGGGTCAGGCTTTCCGCTCCAATCTTTTTTGTCCCCCAGCCTTTTGCAACGCAACAAAAAAGGATTTCCGCTACAATCCCTCACGCTGCGTTACATGAAGTAGGTTAGTAAATATTTATTTAAAACAAAAAGAGGAATAACTATTATTCCTCAATCTTACTTTTCTCTGGGTCTTGGCGTGTATCAAAAATATTCAAAATCAAAATACTTTGTTTCTCTACTTTATAAACAACTTCATAATGTCTTACTATAATCCTTCTGTAATCAGGATTTATTTCATCAATTTGATATTGCTTAACAAACCGAAGAGTGGAAACTTTTTCTAAAATATCTTTTCTGATTCGTTCGGCATTTTGAGGTGATAAATCAAAGTAATAATCGAAAATACTTTCTAAACTATCAATGGCATCTAAACTCCAAAGAATAGTTATTTCTTTTCTTTCCATTGAAGTTGTCAAAAGTTGATTTTTAATAACTCCCAAGGGTATCTATTAATTGTAAAACAATAATATTTACCATTGGGAGAAAAAAGAAACAATGATACGAAAAAGTTTAATAAAAAAGAGATTTGTTCACATTTAAAATTT
>JANYDQ010000035.1 GCA_025363555.1 Bacteroidota bacterium
ACTCCAAAACAAATGCATAGTCAGCAATCTATAAAATTAAAAAAATGGAATAAAAAAACTTCAAACATTTTGATGAATGTTTGAAGTTTTTATCAATATTTGTAATCAATTAAATCGTCAACCTTTTTCAGGACGAGACAACCTAATGAATTAATAACTAAAAAAAATTGTGCTAATAAATTGACACTTCAGCTATTTTAGTTGTGGGCATTTTTCGCTCTGCCACCCTTTAATAACTCCATTTGTCATTCCCACGAAATGACGAAACCTTAAATTTGTATAGCAATACAGGCAATTCATCTAATTTATGGGTTTATCTCCCTCTCTTGTGGAAAAAAAATCTTATTTTCGCAATTCAAAAAAATAAATCATAAAATAAATGAAAAAAATTACCCTAATTATTTCCTGTTTGTTTTCAATCGGGACAACGCTTGCCCAGGAATCGAAAAACACAGAAGAGGCTGGCTTTATTACCTGTTCTCAATTTGGAGTTACACCCGCCCTGCGTGATATATTTCCTGTAAATCTTCCTGAAAAAAGAAAAAAGATTATTAAAGACGAGTCCGAAGACAGGGAAGGCAATATTCCTCAAAAGTTTTTGAATACTGTTGAAAAAGACGGTGCTGCTTACGGCAACGATGATGCGAGCATTCAAAAAGGAATGGGAACCATTCCGGGCAAGGCGCCCATTCAAAATTTCGGGGGACAATCGAACGGTAATTTTTTCCCTTTAGACCCTTGCGGTGCAGTAGGTACTAATCATTATGTACAGATGATTAATTCCACCACCTTTCGGGTACTTACCAAAACTGGAACCACATTACTTACCGGAACACTTGGAAACTTATGGAGTCCTAATCTTGCCACCAACGATGGCGACCCCATTGTATTATATGATAAAGCTGCCGACCGTTGGTTTATGAGCGAGTTTGGACTAGCGGCAAATAAAATATACATTGCTATTTCCCAAACCCCCGACCCAACCGGTGCATGGTACACATATACTTTTACTTCCCCCTTATTTCCTGATTATTTAAAATTTTCTGTCTGGCAGGATGGTTATTACATGACCTCCAATCAATCTGTCCAAAAAGTATTTGCTTTCGAAAGAACTAAAATGTTGCTTGGAATGAGTTCTGCACGTGCCGTATATCATAATTTTTCTCCACCCAATGCAGGTTATTTCTTTGTTCCGCTGCCGGGCGATACTGGCGATGGAACAATGGCTCCGGCAGGCACACCATGTCCTATTTTTTCTTATTCGGATAATGGTTGGGGCGGTGGATACACGGATGCGGTAAACATTTACAAAGCTACCGTTAACTGGGTGCCAACCACGCCTACTATGGCTATAGCTTCTGCCGGAAGTGTGCCTACCACTGCTTTCGATGCTTCTTATGATACTTCGGGTCCGTGGGATGATATTTCTCAACCGGGAACTACACAAAAATTAGATGGAATAGGCGGAACGCTAATGTTCAGGGCGCAATGGAAACCATGGAACACTGCGGGGTTTAATACAGTGGTGTTAAACTGGGCAGTAAAAATAAGCAGTACACAACGCAGCATTAAATGGTGCGAACTGCACCAGGACCAAAGCACCGGCACCTGGACCATGTACCAGCAAGGAATTTATACACCCGATGCCAGCACACGTTGGCTGGGAAGCATAGCTATGGACGATTATGGTTCTATAGGTTTATGTTACATGAAAGACAATTCTTCTTCCATTTACCCCGGGCTATATTATACGGGCAGAAGGTTATGCGACCCTTTGGGTACACTTCCGATTACGGAAACAGTGGCTAATGCAGGTACTGCATCGCAAACAAATGGAAACAGAGATGGGGATTATTCGTCTACTACGCTGGACCCTGATGGATTTACCTTTTGGCATACCGGCATGTATATGGGCGCAGGCGGAGCACAAAAAACAAAAATATTTTCGTTTCAAATAACTCCCTGCACCATTACCAATGCGCCGGTTGCAGCCTTTACTACTATAGATACGGTGGTTTGTGCCAATACTCCTGTTATGTTTTCCGACCAGAGCAGTAATTTTCCTTCTTCATGGTCGTGGTCTGTTCCGGGTGCCAACCCCTCCACTTCCTCTTTTCAAAACCCTACTTTTGTATTTCCGGCAGCAGGAACGTACAGCGTAACACTTACTGCTACCAATGGCATAGGTAGTAATTCTACTACTCATACCAATTATATTACCGTGAACCCAACTCCTGTTACGCCTGTTGTAACCACCAACGCTCCCATCTGTTCAGGTTCCGGAAATACCATTACTTTTAATACTGCAACTGTTGCCGGTGCCACCTATAGCTGGACCGGACCAATAGGCTTTGTATCTGCTTTGCAAAACCCAACCCGTGTGGCTACATATACCACTTTAGGAGGAAATTATATTTTAACAGAAACAGTGGCAGGATGTACTTCTCAACCCGATACCACAGTGGTGGTGATAAATGCTACCCCGCCAACTCCCGTTATTACTGCTAACACACCCGTATGCCAGGGAAATACTCTTACCATGACTATTCCTGCCACCACCGGGGCAACCTATAGCTGGACGGGTCCCAACTCATTTACCTCTTCCACTCAAAACCAATCATTACCAGGCGCAACAGCGGCTATGGCAGGTACTTATTCTGTTACCGCTACTTCTTCACTGGGTTGTGTGTCTGTTGTCGGAACCAAACTGGTAGTTGTTACAGCTCCATTACCAACACCAACCATTACCGAAAACTTTAACATTTTAACTTCCAGTGCTACCGGTTCCGGCAACCAATGGTACCTGAACGGGGCAATTATTCCCGGAGCTACCGGTCATACCTACACCATGACCCAAAACGGGGTGTACACAGTAGTGGTTACATCAGGAGGCTGCACTTCTGCCAGTTCGGCCGGGTTCAGCGTTACTCATTTGGGAATTGATGAATTGACCGAAGGAGCTTCGCTGGTTATTTACCCGAACCCTAACGATGGGGTGTTTACCGTTTCGTTTTCTTCTGCGGTTAAGAAAAACTTTAAGCTGAAGCTGTATAACTCCATCGGTCAGTTGATTTATTATAAATCGTTTGCTAATGTGAGCGGAGATTTTAAACAAACCTTGGATGTGAGCATGTATGGAAAAGGATTGTATCTGTTTATACTTACTGATGATAAAAACCAAACTGTGAAACAAGTGGTGGTGGAGTAGGTAACTTCCCTTTTACATATTTGTCTTGTCCTGAAAAAGGTTGACGATTTAATTGATTACAAATATTGATAAAAACTTCAAACATTCATCAAAATGTTTGAAGTTTTTTTATTCCATTTTTTTAATTTTATAGATTGCTG
>JANYDQ010000036.1 GCA_025363555.1 Bacteroidota bacterium
ACTCCAAAACAAATGCATAGTCAGCAATCTATAAAATTAAAAAAATGGAATAAAAAAACTTCAAACATTTTGATGAATGTTTGAAGTTTTTATCAATATTTGTAATCAATTAAATCGTCAACCTTTTTCAGGACGAGACAAATGGTAGTAAATATTATCTTCTTACTTTATGACCATGAGGTTTAAAATAAGGGTCGTGAGAAGGATGTTTTACATGATGATTACGTTTTGCCCTTTCCGCATCCGCAGCTATTCTGCGCTTTTTGGCTAAACTGGTGCTAAACCAGGCAATTGCAATTACCAGTGCAAACCCAACACTCATATAGATGTAGTTCATTTTTTCCTCAAGAGTCATTTGAGTTTTTGCCGCATCCAAATTTTTGTTCAAATTACCAAGGCTCGGTCCGTCTTGAGCCATAGCATTGTAGGAAAATAAAATTAGTGCCGAAAACAGTAAAGCGCAAGACTTTAAAACTCTGTTTCGTGCATTTACGATAGAAGTTCTAGTTGAAGTTGTCATAATTTTTAATTTATGTTTCATTTTTTTAAGAGATGGTTTTCAACATTTTGGTGACAAAGATAGGAATTATACCTTATGAAAAACCTCTCTTTACTTATAAGACGCATTTTAGTTATAAAAGGTTGCATGTTGATAAAAATAAATTTTGAGGCTATAAATTTGCATAATAGCAGAACTTAGCTTACTTTTGTCTCGATTATGGAAAGAGAACAAAAGAGGGGACAGAAGTCCCCTCTTTCTTTTTGACGATGGAACGATATGATAACGGTTGAAAAAATACAACAATTGGCGGATGCCAAATTAGCGGAAGGTACTGATTTTATTGTGGATATAAGTGTAAAACAAGGGAATAAGATAACCATTCTCCTGGACAACGATAAGGGAATTTCTATCGCCAATTGTATCGCAATGAGTCGGTTTGTGGAGTCGAACCTGGACCGGGAAGTGGAAGATTTTGAACTCAATGTGATGTCTCCCGGATTGACAGAACCATTTAAAATACCACGTCAATATCAGAAAAATATTGGCAGGCAAGTGGATGTGGTAACCAAAGAAGGGCAAAAACTGTCGGGGAAACTATACAAAACAGATAATGAAGGAATAGAGTTAGAAACCAGGACAAAGGAAAAAACAGAAAAAAACAAAGGAAAACAGTTAATAATAAGTAATATCAGTTTAAAATTTAATCAAATCAAAGAAACAAAACTAGTACTATCATTTTAAAAAGAAAAGAAAATGGAAACCATTAATTTAATTGAATCGTTCTCGGAATTTAAAGAAGTAAAAAACATTGACCGCGCAACGCTTATGAGCATCATTGTAGATGTTTTTAAAAGTATGTTATTAAAAAAATATGGGTCGGACGACAATTTCGACATCATTGTAAATCCCGACAGAGGTGATGTGGAGATTTATCATAACAGAACTATAGTGGATGACGAATTTGCTGAAGACAGTTTTGATTTTGACCCTGCTAAGCACATTGGCTTATCCGAAGCGCAAAAAATTGAACCTGATTTTGAATTGGGAGAAGATATTACCACTTCTGTAAAACTGGATGATTTTGGAAGACGTGCTGTATTGGCTGTTCGTCAAAATCTTGTATCTAAAGTATTAGAACTGGAAAAAGACAGCCTTTATAAAAAATATAAGGAGAAAGTGGGCGAAATAATGGTTGGTGAAGTGTATCAAATCTGGAAAAAAGAATTGCTTATCCTGGACGATGAAGGAAATGAGTTGATGTTGCCTAAAACAGAGCAAATTCCAACAGACTTTTTCAAAAAAGGAGATACTATTAAAGCAGTGGTTCAGCGGGTGGAGATGAAAAACAATACTCCTATTATTGTTCTTTCGCGTACATCTGCTATTTTCCTTGAGCGTTTGTTTGAACTGGAAGTTCCGGAGGTGTTTGATGGATTGATTACCATTAAAAAGATAGTTCGTGAGCCGGGAGAAAGAGCTAAAGTGGCTGTAGAATCTTACGATGACAGAATTGACCCAGTTGGGGCGTGTGTAGGTATGAAAGGTTCCCGTATTCATGGTATTGTTCGCGAATTAAGGAATGAGAATATTGATGTAATTAACTATACCTCTAATCCTTCTTTATATATTACCCGTGCATTGAGCCCTGCAAAAATTACTTCTGTTAAAATAGATGACGAAACAAAACGTGCGGAAGTGTATTTAAAACCAGACCAGGTTTCTTTGGCGATTGGCAAAGGCGGACATAACATTAAACTTGCAGGAAAATTAACAGGGTACGAAATAGATGTGTATCGTGATACAGATATTGACTCAGAAGATGTGGATTTGGAAGAATTTGCAGATGAAATTGAAGGATGGATTTTGGATTCATTAAAAAACATTGGCTGCGACACTGCGAAGAGCGTTTTAGAATTATCGAATGAGGAATTGGTAAAACGTACCGACCTGGAAGAGGAAACAGTAAACGAAGTAAAACAAATTTTACAATCGGAGTTTGAATAAATAGGCAATAGGCAATGGGCAGTAGGCAATAGGAGATAGCCACTTTAATGGAAGCACCTATTCATTATTCACTATTCGTTACTAACTATTAACTAAAATATATATATGTCAGAATTTGTTGAATCACGATTAAGTAAATTAGCTAAGGAATATAGTATTGGAGTAAGTGCCATTACTAATTTCCTGAAAGGGAAAGGGCATGTGGTGGAGAGCAATCCGAATGCTAAAATTTCTGCCGAACTGGTTGCCATGGTGGCAAAAGAATTTCAGTCGGAGAAGGCAAAAGGGGAAGAAGCGGCTAAAGTAACTTCCAGCCACCTTGATTTAAAAAAAGAAAGCATTTCTTTGGCAGAGGATAAAAAAAGACCTGAACCCAAACACCTGGAAGAGAAAGAAGAACTTATCATTAAAAATGTTCCTACCCCTACTGCTGCTGAAAAAGAAAAAACGAACGAAAAAACAGTTAAAAAAGCTATTGTTCCGGAACCGGTGAAAGAAGAGCCGGAAATAATTAAAGCCGAAGCAAAATCGGATATGAAAGTAAAAGTGATTGATAAAATCAATTTGGATGAAATCAATTCGAAAACAAGGCCCGATAAAAAATCGAAAACAGAATTAAAAGAACAGAGAGAAGAAAAATCGCCTAAAAAAACGACCAAAGCAACTAAAGAGAAAGAAGCGGCAGAGGAAAAAGAAAAAGAGGAAACAGAAAAAAAAGGCAAGGCAAAAAAGGAAGCCGAAGAAAAAGAAACAAAGAAAAAGAAGGAGAAAGAGAAAAAACCCGAGCCAGAAGCTACTCCTGCTGAAACACCGGCTGCGATAGAACATCACGAAACAAAGGTAACCAAGCTGGAAGGTCCTAAGATAATGGGTAAAATAGTTTTACCGCCCAAGGACCAGCCCAAAAAACCGGTAGCTTCCTCTCACGGAAACAATAACGACAAGAAAAAACGCAAAAGGATTAAGAAAAATTTCGGTGGCGGAACGTTAGGCGATAACTGGGACCCGAAAGGTAAACCCGCTGACGGAACAGGGAAACCTGGAGTTGCAGGAACTTCTAAACCGGGAGAAAACAAACCCGCTGCTCCTAATACAGGTCCGAGAAAACAATATAATTACCAGCCCCAAGCCCCGAAAGGAAAGTTTCAGCCCAGAACTCCTAAAGTAGAATTAACGCCCGACCAGATACAACAGCAGGTGAAAGAAACGCTTGCCAGGTTGAGCGGTGCCGGTAAATCGAAAGCATCGAAACACCGGAAATCGAAGCGGGAAGCAGTGAGTGAGCGGATACAGGAAGCAGCTGATTTACAGGAATCGGAAAAAAAGATAATTAAAGTAACAGAATTTGTGTCGGCTAACCAGTTGGCGCAGATGATGAGTGTGCCGGTAAACGAAATTATTTCCACCTGCATGAGTTTGGGAATGTTTGTTTCCATCAATCAGCGACTGGATGCGGAAACGCTTTCTATTGTTGCTGAAGAATTTGGCTACCAGCTGGAGTTTGTGAGTGTGGAGGTGCAGGAAGCTATTAAGGAAGATGACGATAAACCGGAAGATATGATTGACCGTTCGCCTATTGTTACGGTGATGGGACACGTGGACCACGGAAAAACTTCTCTTTTGGATTATATCCGTAAATCAAACGTTATTGCCGGTGAAGCTGGTGGAATAACCCAGCACATCGGGGCTTATAATGTGAAACTGGAAAATGGTAAAACCATTACTTTTCTGGATACTCCCGGTCACGAAGCGTTTACCGCCATGCGCGCGCGCGGTGCACAGGTTACGGATGTTGCCATTATTGTGGTGGCGGCAGACGACAGTGTCATGCCTCAAACTACGGAAGCGATTAACCACGCACAGGCAGCGGGGGTTCCCATTGTCATTGCCATAAATAAAATTGATAAACCGGGTGCAAACCCTGATAATATAAGACAGGCGCTGTCGCAAATGAATATACTGGTGGAAGAATGGGGTGGTAAATTTCAGTGCCAGGAAATATCGGCTAAAAAAGGACAAGGGGTAGAAGCATTACTGGATAAGGTTTTGCTGGAAGCAGAAATGTTAGCTTTAAAAGCTAACCCCAATAAAAATGCAAAAGGAACGGTGATTGAATCGGAGCTGGACAAAGGCAGAGGATATGTAAGTACTATTTTGGTGGAATCGGGAACGTTGAGAGTGGGAGATATAGTGCTGGCGGGTTGTTTTAGCGGAAAAGTGAAAGCAATGCACAACGAGCGCGGTGGAATTACCAAAGAAGCCGGTCCTTCCATGCCCGTGGAATTGCTTGGTTTGAGCGGGGCTCCGCAGGCAGGTGATAAGTTTCACGTGATGGACGATGAGCGCGAAGCCCGCGAAATAGCTGCCAAGCGTTTGCAGTTGCAGCGCGAACAAGGCATTCGTACACACAAGCACATTACCCTGGACGAGATTGGAAGACGTTTGGCAATTGGTGATTTCAAAGAATTAAACGTGATTGTGAAAGGTGACGTGGATGGTTCGGTGGAAGCATTGGCAGATTCGCTTCAAAAACTTTCTACCGAAAAAGTACAGGTTAAAATTATTCATAAATCGGTGGGGGCTATTTCCGAATCGGATGTTTTGCTGGCTTCGGCTTCCAATGCCATCATTATCGGTTTCCAGGTTCGTCCATCGGCTACAGCACGCAAAATAGCCGAGACCGAACAGATTGACATTCGTTTGTATTCTATTATTTACGATGCCATCAACGAGATTAAAGCCGCCATGGAAGGTATGCTGGCTGCGGAGTTTGTAGAAAAAATTGTTTGCAATATAGAAATACGCGAAGTGTTTAACATTACCAAAGTGGGTACCATAGCAGGTTGTATGGTGCTGGACGGAAAAGTAACGCGTAACACCAAAATCCGTGTTATTCGCGATGGTATTGTGGTTCATACGGGCGAACTGGGTTCATTGAAACGTTTTAAAGACGATGCCAAAGAAGTGGCAAAAGGATTTGAATGCGGGTTGAACATCAATGGATTTAATGATATTAAACAGGGAGATATTATAGAAGGATACGAAATGGTGGAGATGAAGGCGAAACTGTAATTGGTTCACTGGTTCAGTAGTAAAAAGGAGTAATTCAGCGCATGCGGGATTGCTCCTTTTTTTGCTGTTTAAAATCATATATTTGTTACGAAGAAAAACAGAGAAAACACGAAGAGTAAAGATAAATGCCACCTCTATAGATAGGTATAAACGTGCGTTTGCTATCTGATTACCTTTCCACAATTAAGCTTCTTTGTTTCCACCCCATCTCCCGTTTGAATTTTTACAATATAAATTCCATCTGCAAAACCGCTGGTGCTTACTTCCATCTTTTCTGTTTCCGAAGCAGTGGTGGTATAAATTATTTTGCCTGTAATATCTGTGATTGTTACCACTGCTTTTTTAATGGTTTTACCAAAAGCAATTGTGAGGGAGTTGGTGGCGGGGTTGGGGTAGATTTCAAGTTGGTTGTTTTCCATTTCTTTTAAACCTACCGTCATTAGCGAGTAACATACAGAAGTATCCGTTTGACAACCAACTACCGAAAGCGTTACTGCATAGCTACCATTGATGGTGGCAGTAAACACCTGGTTGGTATCTCCTGCCATTGCAGCATTACTTGCATTGCAATCGAGCCATTGATATTGAACTCCCGTTTGGTTAGCTGTAAATGTTACCCCCGACTGCGTTATTGTGGTATTAATTGAAGAAGCCACAACAAGGTGTATAGTAAGAATACTGTCGCACCCAAAATGGTTGATAAGAGTTTGTGTATAGGTGCCACTGGTGTAATAGGTTTGTGAGTTTAACGTTAGGCTATCACACACAGAAGGATAAACAAGGGAAGATGTTACACTATCGGGAAATAATTTTACTATCCAATAATCAGGATAATTTATGCCATGATGTCCTGACACATCCCCATTAATTGAAACTGAACCCCCTGCAACAACATACCCCCCATCGGAGGTTTGTTGTATAGCTTTAACAAAATCATTAGAAGAACCACCCAACGATTTTTGCCATAAGATAGTGCCAAGGTTGTCTAATTTTATTAGCCAATAATCATAGTATGCAGTTGTACCGTGATGCCCTGACACATTTCCATCAGTTGATAATGACGACCCGGCAATAATATATCCTCCGTCTGCAGTCTGTTGAATAGATTGAGCATAATCATCGCGATTGCCTCCAAGGGATTTTTGCCACTGAATAATGCCGGCAGTATCTAATTTTACAACCCAGTAATCAGTACTATCGATACTACCGTGGTGCCCGGAAACATCCCCCTCATTTGAATATGACAAACCTGCAATAATATATCCACTGTCAGTGGTTTGTTGTATGGATTGAGCAACATCATCATTATAGCCGCCTAAAGATTTTTGCCACTGAATAGTACCACTACTGTCTAGTTTTACAATCCAGTAGTCTTTGTTAGGGAGCGTGAAGGCACCGGCAAGGTGATGTCCAGAAACATCTCCGTCATTTGAATATGAGTATCCGGCAATAACATATCCACCGTCAATGGTTTGTTGTATGGAATATGCATCTTCATTAGTTGAGCCACCAAGAGATTTTTGCCACTGAAGTGTACCGGAGCTATCCAATTTTACTACCCAGTAATCGTAAGAACCATGATTACCGGTAATATCTCCGTCATTTGATTCTGAAAATCCCCCAACAATACCCGCCATCTGTAGTTTGCTTTATTGAATAAGCCTCATCACTACTTGAGCCACCGAGGGCCTTTTGCCATTGAAGGTTTCCACCAACGTCTAATTTTACAATCCAATAATCTTCAAAACCATGATTTCCCGAAACATCTCCATTATGAGAGTTTTGCAAGGCAAAATGTTAATAAATATCAATAATATCAGCCTATATAGACTCATTAGGTGTGTAATTTTGCGGAATGTTAATTCAAACAGACACACAAATGAACTTTTCGGATTTCGCTGTATCAAAGCGTA
>JANYDQ010000038.1 GCA_025363555.1 Bacteroidota bacterium
ACTTGAATTCATTGCTGAAATTTTTTCAGCAAATTTTAAATCGAAAAATCAAAGAACTACTATAATTATCACTATTTACAAACTATTCCCAATTATTGAAATATCAAAGGTTGGACAGTAGTGAGACATTATATAGATTAAGAAACATATTGTTTTTTTGAATTGCTAAAGTAATAATTATTTCTTTTTCACCACCAGGCAATCCTGTAACTGTTATTCATCCTTTTATTTTTTATACTTTTGTTTTTCCAAGAACAGGATGTAAACCATGAAGAAAAAAGTATTAGTAATTTATTTTACTCAATCGGGGCAATTGAATAAGGCAGTAAAAGCAACTCTTGGTCCGTTGGAGAACAATGCTGAAATTGAAATTGATTATGAACAGCTAAAACCCAAAACACCTTACCCGTTTCCCTGGACGTATATGCAGTTTTTTGATGCTTTCCCGGAAACGGTGCGCGGAACGGCTTGTGAACTGGAACCTTTTACATTTAACACTTCCGGAAATTACGATTTGGTTATTATAGCCTATCAGCCCTGGTTTTTGTCTGTTTCCGTTCCTGTCAATTCTTTTTTGCAGACAGCGGAAGCAAAACAATTATTGAAAAATAAAAAGGTAGTAACCATTCTTGCCTGCAGGAATATGTGGCTGAATGCACAGGAAAAAATGAAAGTTGCCCTGCAAAGTGTGGAAGCTAAACTTGTCGGAAATATTACGTATGTGGATAAATCGGCAAATTTAATAAGCCTGGTAACGGTATTTGCATTTGCGCTGGGAGGCGTTCAGGATAAGTATTTAGGGATATTTCCGAAATACGGGGTTTCAGAAAAAGAGTTAACTGAACAGGCACCGGTACTGGGAGAAATTATTTTGAAACATTTAAAAACAAATGAATACAGCAATCAACAGCAGGAACTGATAGATGCCGGGGCAATAAATATAAAGTCGAACCTGATGCTGCTGGAAGGAAGGGGCAAAGTGCTTTTTCCGTTGTATGCCAATTACATTTCTAAAAAAGGAACTTCGGGAACAGCTGACCGCAAAACAAGGGTTCGTATTTTCGGGATTGTTTTGCCAACCGCTATTCTTATTCTTTCGCCCATTATTACTATCCTTTCGCGACTTGCCCCTGTTCTTTTTCCTAAAAAGATAAAGAGAGAAACAGATTATTATTCCAATAATTCGCTAAGGCAATAGAGCCTCCAAGAACCACTTCCATTAAGATTTAGTAGAGGAATAGAAAATGATTTTCATTAAAATCAATTATTTTCCCCTATTTTTGTATCGCACAACAATAAATTAACAAACACACACTTTAATATTATGGACAGAACGGTATATATTAATCGTATTGCCAGTTTTTTACCCGGCAAACCGATTGGTAATGAAGAGATGGAGGAGTATCTTGGATATATTAACGGAAAAAAATCAAAATCAAAACCGGTAGTTTTAAGAAACAATAAAATTACGACCCGTTATTATGCTCATGGCAAGGATGGGAAAAGTACTCACAGCAATGCACAACTTACCGCAGAGGCAATTAAGGCACTTTGCGCAGACGGATTTAAGGTGGAAGATATTGAACTGCTTACCAGCGGCACCACTTCGCCCGACCAGGTATTACCTGCCCACGCTGTTATGGTGCAGGGGTTGCTTAAATCGCGACCCATAGAAGCTATTTCATTTTCCGGTTCGTGTTGCTCGGCAATGAATGCTTTAAAATATGCTTATATGTCTGTTAAAACCGGAAATACCAATAATGCGGTAACCACAGGTTCTGAAAAATTTGCAGCGTGGACACGTTCTGAAAATTTTGAAGAGGAAGCTCATCAACTGGAGGCATTGGAAGATAATCCGATCCTGGCATTTGAAAAAGATTTTTTAAGGTGGATGCTTTCGGATGGCGCTGCTGCTGCCTTAATTTCAGATAAGCCAAATGAAAAAGGAATTTCCTTAAAAATTGATTGGATTGAAATCTGTTCGTTTGCCAATGAGGTGGAAGCCTGCATGTATATGGGTGCAGAAAAAGATACAAACGGGAATTTGCATGGATGGAGCGAATTTAAACAAAAGGAATGGCTGGAAAAATCCATTTTCTCTGTTAAACAGGATGCCCGCATGTTAGATAAATACATTGCCCAGCTGGGAACAAAAAAATATGTGGAGTTATTTAAAAAACATAATGTGGACCCTCAAAGTATAGATTGGTTTTTACCTCATATTTCATCAGAATATTTCCGTTCGAAAGTGAATGATGAAATGAAAAAATACGGGGTAGAGTTGCCGCAGGAAAAATGGTTTGTAAATTTATCAAGAGTGGGAAATATCGGTGCTGCTTCCATATTTATTGCATTAGGCGAATTAATGAATTCAGGGAAATTGAAAAAAGGGCAAAAGATTGCACTTACTGTTCCCGAGAGTGCCCGTTTTTCTTATGCCAATGCTGTATTAACCGTTGTATAATTTATATGCAGGTGATTGATAAACCATTATTAACAAAGGAAGTGGTAGAAGCACTTCTGCCACAGAAACAACCGATTGTTATGGTTGACACGTTATGGTATAACGATGAAACAACTATTATATCAGGGTTTACAATACATTCAGCCAACATATTTTGTGAAAACGGTTATTTTACCGAACCGGGAATAATTGAAAACATTGCACAAACAGCTGCATTGCGGGTGGGGTACATGGTTTCGTTAAAAGAAAACAAGGAGGAAAAAGTTAACCCACCAATTGGTTATATCGGTGCTATAAAAAATTTAATTATTCATCAGTTACCAAAAGCTGGCAGCGAATTAAAAACCGAAGTAGTTATTCAGCAAATAATATTTGACGTAACATTAATCACCGGAAAAACTACTGTTAACGGTGAAACAATTGCTGAATGCGAGATGAAAATATTTTTGAAAAAAGATTAATATCGTGACCACCCTTGGCGTTGCAATTGAAGTAAATCGTCTCCTCAAAGTTTACAAAGGCACCACCATCCCTGCCGTAAATAGTATTTCTTTATCCGTACTTAACAAGAGTATTTTTGGTTTACTCGGACCTAACGGGGCAGGAAAAACCACTACCCTTTCCATGCTTTGCGGATTGATAAAACCAACAGGCGGAGAAGCCCTGCTGCTCGGACTTTCCATTAAAAATAATTTAGAAGAAATAAAACAGCGCATAGGGGTAGTGCCCCAGGAAATAGCATTGTACCCCACTTTAACAGCTTTCGAAAATTTAAGGTATATTGGGAATATGTTTGGATTGAAAGGAGAGATTTTAAATAAAATAATTAGCGAACACCTGGAAATAGTGGGATTAGGCGGACAAGCTAATAAGCGGGTACAAATTTTTTCGGGAGGGATGAAACGCAGAATAAATTTAATTGCCGGAATTTTGCACCAGCCGGAAATATTATTTTTGGATGAACCTACAGCAGGTGTGGATGTGCAATCACGTAATTTAATTACCGAACATTTGCATCAATTAAGCAAACAAGGCTGCACCATTATTTATACTTCCCACTTAATGGAAGAAGCAGAGAATCTTTGTACAGATATTGCAATTATAGATAATGGAAATATTATTATCAGCGGAAAACCGAAAGCGTTAATAGCAGAAAATAGCACAGGAAATTTAGAACAATTATTTTTGAAATTAACAGGAAAGAAATTGAGAGATTAATGGTATGGATAACTAATAAATACGAATTTACGAATTACGCCTGTCAGGGTTTAAAATCAAGGGTGTCCGGAACAATTAATATATCGTCCCTACAGGACTTTGAGAACTTACTTGGAAATTATTACTACCGATATTTCGTCCTTACAGGATTATATTAAGAACGGATGTATGCCCCGTTAGGGGCAAAATATCGGTAGTAAACATAAACGAAACAATTTTAAAGTCCCTTCGGGACGACATATAACAAGGGTATACAAAGGTTTCAGACACCTTTAATTTAGGACCCTGGCAAGGTTAAAAGAATAAAATAAATGCTAAGATTATTTTCAACCATACAAAAAGAACTATTAATTCTTCTCAGGGATAGGGGAGGGCTTGCAGTTATGTTCCTGATGCCAATGGCTATGATTACCATTATGGCATTGATACAGGATGCCCCTTTTCGCGATTACCAGGAAATGAAAATACCACTTCTGCTTGTAAATAACGACAAAGGAAATTTAGGAAGAGCCATTAAACAGGGATTAAACGAATCCAAACTATTTGAAATCGTTACAAAAGATAAAACAGAAACGGAAGTAAAAAAAATAATAAAAGCAGGTGATTACGAAATTGGAATTATTATTCCTGAAAATGCAACTGAACTTTTAAATGCAAAAGTAAATCAGTTTGTTTCAAAAAAACTTTCAGATGCGGGGCTTCCTGGCTCACTTAAATCAATACTTCCATCCATTACTACTGATTTGAACCTCCTGATATATTTTTCTCCTGAAACAAAAAAATCTTTCAAAGCTTCCATATTTAGTTCGTTAAAACAATCCACATCGAAACTGGAAACACAAACATTGCTGGATTATTTTTCAAAACAATTAAATACGGATAATTCAAAAATAAATAAATCAGAACCGATTGGCGACTTTGTAAATTTCTCTGAAGTAAGCACGGTGGATACTCCCAAAGAAGCACTGTTATTAAATTCAGTTCAGCATAACGTACCTGCATGGACTATTTTCGGAATGTTTTTTATTGTTATTTCCATGTCAGGAAGCATTATAAAAGAACGGGATGAAGGAAGTTATACACGCATATTAACTATGCCCGGCTCTTACATAACGGTATTGGCAGGAAAAATTACTGCTTACTTATTTATTTGTTTAATACAATGTGTATTAATGTTATTGGTTGGAATGTATGTTTTACCACATTTGGGATTACCACAATTAGTAATCGGTTCAAGCATTTTGGCTATAATTGTAACTGCTGTCTGCACCGGCTTAGCAGCCACAGGTTATGGAGTATTGGTTGGAACGGTGTTTAAAACTCATCAGCAGTCATCCACCTTTGGTGCAGTGTCCATAGTTATACTGGCTGCGCTGGGAGGTATATGGGTTCCGGTGTATGTGATGCCGGATGCCATTCGTATGTTTTCCGAATTTTCTCCGCTCAACTGGTCGTTAAGTGCATTTCATAAAATATTTCTGAACGGAGGAAATGTAATTAGTGTTTTGCCTGCCATTTTCAAACTATTGCTTTTTTTTATTTCTACCTTGGTAATTGCATTTTTGTATAGCAAGAAAAAAGAAGAATGAATAATAACAAAGCAAAATCATTTTGAGATATTAGAGGAAACATAAATTAATTTTAAAATCAAATAAATCCAATCTCCTATGCCAATAACAGATGAAATAAAAAAAGAAATTGTAAAAAAAATTTCTAAAGTATTTGAAAAATCATGTCCTCCAATAGTTATTGCTTCGCAAAGCGAAAACGGGATGCAATTGATAGGAAACAAAGAAGTACCTTACGGAAGCACAAAAAAAATGGTACCCGGAATGTTTTTTGTTTCAGTAATCAGTGCAAAAACAATGGTGAGTTTTCATTTCTTTCCAATGTATATGAATGAAAAACCATTTGTTCCGCTTGCTCCAAATTCAATGAAATACCTGAAAGGAAAAACTTGTTTTAATTATACAAAGCCCGAACAGGTGGATGTGAAAGAGATGGAAGCACTTTTGAAAAAAGGTGCGGAAGTTTGGAAAAAGCTGGGGTATATGAAGTAAGTTTATTAGTTTACCTTTACAGACAATTATTCACATTACTAAAAACGTATATCATGACAAAATCATTTACTATTAAATCTCTGTCATCAATCCTACTATTTATTTTCTTTTTTGCGTCCACTATTTTTGCACAACCTGACAGTGTTTTTTATCACGATGGTTCGTTCGAAAATCAATGGGGTTCCGGTGGTGCTACTCTTCAATATGATTATTACAGGTATGTAGAACGGTTTACTCCGCCTTATTATCCTGCAAAGTTGGTGGGGATAAGAGGTTGGTTTCGCAACGCAACCGACCCTACTTCTACTTTGAGGGCAGTTTGGTATCCTGAACCAACAGGAAGCGCAACAGGTCCCGGAGTAATAACAGGAACATTAACTTCTACTATATATACTAATCCGGCAATAGGAGGAGTAACTGATTCGTCATATAGTTTATATATGGACATAAGTTCTTATATGGTTACTATTAATTCGGGAGATGTGTATGCAGGGGTTACACAACACCAAATGCAAAATGGTTTTCTTGCTTTGGCAATGGACAATCAAAATAATTTTACACTGGACCGCCCCTGGGTGTTTGCAGGCACCTGGTATCAAATGCAGCAATGGGCTTTTGTAAATGGTGAGTGGGGGTTGGCTGCTTATTTTATGCCTGTTACAACCGGTGTGGATGAAATGAAAAATGAAATGAATATTTCTGCATTTCCAAATCCTGCAAAAGATAATACCGATGTTACTTATTTATTAAAAGAAAATACAAACGTTACAATGGCTTTGTATAATGCAATTGGAGAGAAAGTGGAAGAAATAATAAGTAATGAAAAACAAAATTCAGGAAGTCATTTTGTAACTATTTCTACTGCTCATTTATCGAAAGGAATTTATTTTCTTCGCTTGAATTCTTCTGTGGTAAAGCTTTGTAAGATGTAAGGGTAATTCAAAATGAGATTCCTCACTTCGTTCGGAATGACAGGTTCATTGTTAAATAAGAGGAAAAAGGAAGGGCGGCTTTGCCGCCCTTCCTTTTTCCCTCCAAACCTTTGCTTGTCATTCGCAGCGAAGAATCTCCCTTTAATGTAGTTGTAATGTTAATGTAAAAATTTAAAAACCATTTCTTTTAAAAGTTCCCCGTTAGAAGCAGAACCACTGTCCACTCCTTTTGATTTTAAATCATATTCGCGGAGATAAGAAAATATTTTTTTCAATTTCGGCATCGGGTAATTAGCTCCAGCCACTTTATAATCATCGGCAAAATTAAATGGCACTCCCAAACCTGCCATTACTGCATTCTTTGATTTGTCGGGCAAATAATGATACAACATTAGTTTATAAAAATATCCAAAAAGGACAGACAACGTCATTGGAAGCGGATGTTCTTTTTCATTTGCAGCAAAATAATTTATTATCCTGTTTGCTTTCAGCACATCTTTTTTGCCTAATGCATTTTGTAATTCAAACACATTGTAATCCTTGGAAATGCCAATGTTGGTTTGAATAATGTCTAATGTTATTTCCGATTTTGGAGGAAGATTAATCATCAGTTTGTCCAGTTCATTGGTAACTTTACTTAAACTTGTTCCCAAACTTTCTGCTAAAACTGAACTTGCTTTTGGTCCCATGGTGTAACCTTTTCCTTTTATATAATTATCAATCCATGCAGATACCTGGTTGTCGTAGAGTTTTTTTGATTCCAACACCACCGCTTTTTTCTCCAGTTGTTTATAAAGTACTTTTCGTTTATCAACTGATTTGTATTTATAGCAAATTACAAGAATAGTTGATTTCTGTGGATTATCAAGATAAAGCTCAATTGGGTATTTTGTTTTTTCTGCATCTTTTTTTTCTTTCTCTCCTTCCGATTCTTTTTCTTTTCCTGCAATGTTCTTTATGTTCTGTGCTTCTTTTACAATAATAACCTGGTATTCGCTCATCATCGGGAAACGCCTTGCCGCTCCAAACACTTCATCAGCAGTAACATCTCCGCCATACAAAACAGTCTGGTTAAATTCTTTTTCCGAATCGTCCAGTACTTTTGCTTCAATATAATCCGCAACCATATCAATAAAGTAAGGCTCATTCCCCATCAAAAAATAAACAGGAGAATACTTCCTGCTTTTTAATTCCGTCATTATTTGGTTGAAATCCATATTTACGAATTACGAATAGTTACGAATTTACAAATTGTTTATTACCTATTAAATATTACTTAGAAACGAAGATGTTTTACTGTTAATCCTTTATGAATAAGTTCGTTCAGCGAATCGATACCAATTTTTAAATGTTCTTCTACAAAGTTTGTCGTAACTATTTTATCAGAATCAGAAGTTTTAACTCCTTCCACAACCATTGGTTGGTCGCTTACTAACAGTAATGCCCCTGTAGGAATTTCATTAAAGAACCCGGTAGAAAAAATAGTTGCGGTTTCCATATCAATTCCCATTACTCTTATTTTACGAAGATATTCTTTGAATACATCATCGTGTTCCCAAACTCTGCGGTTGGTAGTATATACAGTTCCTGTCCAGTAATCTTTGTTATGATTTCTTATGGTTGTTGAAATTGCTTTTTGCAAACTAAATGCAGGTAATGCAGGAACTTCAGGAGGAAAATAATCGTTGGAAGTACCTTCTCCTCTTATTGCAGCTATGGGTAAAATCAAATCGCCCAATGAATTTTTCTTTTTTAATCCACCGCACTTTCCAAGAAACAAAACAGCTTCGGGTTCTATAGCACCAAGCAAATCCATTACCGTAGCAGCATTTGCACTTCCCATTCCAAAATTAATTATGGTAATGCCATTTGCAGTAGCATTAGGCATTGGCATTTCTGCACCTTTTATTTCCACTCCATTCCATTGAGCAAACATTTTTACATACGTTCCAAAGTTGGTAAGCAATATGTATTTCCCAAATTCATTAAGGGGAGTGCCTGTATATCTTGGCAACCAGTTTCTAATTATGTCTTCCTTGCTTTTCATTTTTCGGGCATTATAATTTTTTACAAAGATACAAAAGAAATATTTTAAGGATGAAGTTCATAACCCGGGTCTGTTGTAATAAATTCAATCTTTACATCATCAATAAAAGTATTCCCGCCTTTATCATCCCAGAAATAAAATTTCAAACTATCTGTTTTGGCTGAAACATTACCAGGCAGGGTTAAACCAAATTCTACTTTTGTCCAGTTATTAGTATGAATAAAATTAATTAGTTCAAAACCATTGTAACTAATGGATTTACCAGCATGGATAAAATCAATGACTAATGTAGGCTTTCCTTTTCCCGGCTGTGCTTTAACCATTGCAGTAGCTCTTATTTTTGAAACCTCATTATTTTTCATATAAGCAGGAATAGCAATTAATGCACCTGCACTGTATGGATTGTCTTTATTAGTAAAGGTGGAATTGTTTCCTGAATAATGTTCTGCATTAGTTATTGGTTGTGGACTGTCAGGTGAATCAAAATTAAATTCCTGTTTTGAATAATTCACAATTATGTTTTTGGGAATTGGATAAATGGCAATTGATTTTGTTTTAAAGAAATTAGAAAAGTAATTTTCTGCTGAATTATAATCGCTCGGCATTATCCCATTTCTGAATTGATATGTTTGTAACATAATGATGAAGCAAAGCAACACAATAATAAATCTTGTTACGTAAATCATCTTTTTATTCTTGCTATTTTCAAGAAGAAAACCCAAAAGCAATGCAGGAATAAAATAATAATCAACCATAGGTCTTTGACTGTATGATGTTGGTCCGTATGTCCAGCTCCACCAGCAACTATTAATGAAAACAACTAAGACCAAGAACAGAAAAAGATTCATTGCTTTTAATTTATTGGGAATAAAAAATAACCCAAACAAACTTAAACCAATCAGTGGAGTATATAGTAACCACCCTTTCCGGAAACTAAACAAGGCATCCATAAAATGAGGATGATTAAAATAATAATGTTCTCCCGTATATGGATTCAGATAAAATCTTCCGGTTTGTATATACCAAAGAACTGGAACAATAGAAACAATACCAACACATATTAAAAGGAGAACCCAAAATTGTTTTCGTTTTATATTGTTTAAAAATATTGATTTTACTTTTGGAAATGTAGCTCCAAAAAAAGGAAGTAAAAATAAGAATAGTTCATCCTGCGGTCGGGTTATTACTATTAATGAAAGTAATATCATTACTTTTGTTAATGCAGATTTACTTTCTGGTTCATCAAACAATACCATTAAATAATAAGAAGTGGCAGTAATTAAGAAAAATAAAAAAACGTGAGAAGCACTGGAATAATAAATGGTTTGGTACAATAAATTGGTTCCAATAAAAAGAGAAACAATTACTACAAATGTAGTTACAGAACTAAAATTAAAACGAAGTAGTATTTTTCTTAAAAATAATAAACCCAACCAACAATAAAATATAGCTGCCAATCCCATAGCATATTGGTAAATGGGTGAATACCCATCGGCAGGATAGCCAAACGCATGCGCAAGAACATGGGCAATAAGAAAAAAAGGAATACTCAAAATTGCTACTCCAGGAAAATATTTATTTACTTTAATTCCATCAAATTCATTCAGGAAGTTTCGCGTAGGCGGATTGTATCCGGGAGGATAATACTTAGGATGTACTTCATTAAAAAAAGAAAAAGATAAATCGTGATAGATAAAAGTAGCGGGTAAATAGGCGTAATAACCTAAGCCATCTGCGGCAACCATTTTGTCCCAATCAATCTTAGTATCACGGGTTGTAAATAATAAGATTATCGCCAGCAGTAAAACAATTCTGGTAGCATACAATTGAACAATTTTGCAAATAATCGTTTTCATATATAAATATTGATTGGAAAGATAGAAATAAATCTTTTATGCACTCCACAAAATAAGTTATAAAAGTAATTTCCTTTTTTAGTAGTTTTACTTCATAATGAAGTTGTTTAAAGTTGACGTAATAAAATAACGGTAAAGGCTAATAAATGTAGTGCTTTCCAGTGAATTTTATTTGTTTCAAAACGCACCAAAAGAGCTTTAAAGGCGTCCAGCCAAGCATTGGTTCGTTCTATTAC
>JANYDQ010000055.1 GCA_025363555.1 Bacteroidota bacterium
TTTCGAACTGCTAAGCTGGAGCAGGGAACGTACTATGCGAGATTGAATATGGATGGAAGAACGGAGAAGGAAATGAAGATTGAGTTTTAGTAAATCTTTTTGCCAATAAGACAAAGTGAGAGTTTTGCAAGGCAAAATGTTAATAAATATCAATAATATCAGCCTATATAGACTCATTAGGTGTGTAATTTTGCGGAATGTTAATTCAAATAGACACACAAATGAACTTTTCAGATTTCGCTGTATCAAAGCGTAAAATTGATATGACTTTTTTTGACAGCATCAACAAAATAGCTGACTGGAACAAATTAGAGTTGATAATAAAGAAGTATTATAACAAAGGGTTGAGTGCGGATGGTCGCCCGGCTTATGAAGGCATCTTGTTATTTAAAATAAGCTTGTTACAAACTTGGTATAAATTAAGTGACGAAGGAATAGAAGCACGTATCAATGACAGCATAAGTTTTACCAAATTTTTAGGATTGAGTTTGGAAGACAGTGTACCTGATCATAGTGTAATCAGCCGATTCAGAAAAGAGATGAGCCGGAAAAATGCGATGAAGAAAGTGTTAGGAGAATTGAACAGACAATTAGTAAAACATAAAATCATCATCCATACAGGCGTATTAGTAGATGCAAGTGTTACGGTGAGTCCGTACACACCAAGTCAACCGACCACATTTGAAATAGCCGGTGATAGAAACGAAGAAGAGCGTACGGAAGAAGAAACAAAGAACGAAGAAACGTATCACAAAAAGTTAAACAAAATAGAAGATAAAGGAACGGATACAGAAGCACGCTGGTTAAAGAAGGGCAAGCATTCGTATTACGGCTATAAAAAACATGTAGCCACGAATGATGACGGAATGATATTGGGCTTAGAAACCACCACAGCCAACGAAAGTGATACCAAGCATTTCATACCCTTATTAAAGAAAACAAAGATAAAAAGAGGAACACGAGTAAAGACGGATAAAGGTTATTCAAGCAAAAGCAATAAGGAATATTTAAAAGCAAACAAGTTAAAAAGCGGAATACAATACAAAGCGGTAAGAGGAAAAGAATTAACAGAAAGAGAAAAACAATTTAATAAGCTGGTAAGTAAAACACGTTATGCAGTGGAGCGCACCTTCGGAGGAATAAAAAAATGGTTTAATGGAGGGGTAGCCAAATACAAAGGAATAGAAAAGATGGATTACCAACATCATTTAGAAGCAATAGCTTATAACCTGTACCGCTCACCAGGATTGGTGCGGGCAAATGCAAGCTAAATCCCAAAAAGGAGGTTAAAAAACCTTCGAATAAAAAAAGAAGCCAAAAAAAAGAAAAGCCCCCTCCCAAAAAGCTAAAATATTCTTTAGAAAATCACAAAAAAGTAGAGTGGAAAACTAAACCAAACTTTTGCAAAGCTCTCATTATTGCTCTTTTTGCTGCCAAAATTGCATGTTTTGGAAAATTGAAGGCTTAAAACGATAAGTTTTTGAGCCTGAAAAGAAGAGTAGAAAAATGGAAAATGAAGATGCTGAAACCTGGTAACTTGCAGGGAGGAAAAAAACGTGCGCACAACACACCGACTGCCGGAGGCAAACAATGATGATGACAGGTTGGGCTTCATAAAGCGAAGCGTCTAAAAAAATTTATTAAGTTCTTTTTAGCTCGTTTTTTGAGTGCGAACGAACCTGGTAAAACATAGTTAAGTGCTTTTAAAGTTAAAATAGTCGTTTCATTAATCAACTACCACTTTTTTTGTTACACCACCTTCGGGAGTAATTATTTTTATAAAATAAAATCCTTTGGAAGGGATTAACAATTCCTGGTTTTGAATGCCCCCACCTAAATTTATTTTCGCGTTTTGCATCACTATTCTCCCGGATACATCAACAACTTCTATGGTTACTTCCATTGATTTTTTTAAATCAAATTGAAGGGTGATATTTCCTTTAGATGGATTTGGGAATAAAGAGGCTGTAAAATTGTCATTGGCAGCGCTAGTTACACTTGTCGTCAGGTTGTTTTCAATCAGCCAGATAGTGGCATCTACAAGCAGTTTCTGATGCGAACCATTTGCTTCGCCGGTATATCCATTATATAAGTTATCATTCGAATCTCCGGTGCCATCATCGGGGGGAGAACTGTCGCCTAAGGCACATACCTTACCATTTCCGAAAAGTGCCCTGGCAAAAAGAACTTGTGTTGAGCCTGTGTTGGGTGCTCCCGTTTTATAAATCAATCCTTTTACGGAGCTGTTTGCTGCTGTATTTAAGGTCATGGAAGTTCCGTTGCTGTAAACTATTTCTGTTGCGTTTCCCATTACTCCGTGTAGGCAAGAGTCGGTGGGCAGGTTAGCAATATTGGTGCTGGTTTCCGAAAAGTTTTGATAATCGAAGGTGATACCAAACGGATTAATATGTATCCCATTATTGGTAAACAAATCATTCCAGATATGCGGAGAGTCGTAGCCATCGTTATTTCTGTCGCTCATGTCATGGTCGCTGATAATAAATAAACCACCCCCGTTTTGAACAAAATGGATAAGCGCATTCCGTTGTGAGGCAGAAAAAAGAATATTAGGTTCGTCCACTATAAAAACTTTATAGTGACTCAAATCTTCTGCGTGGCTTGCGTTTCCGTATGTAATGCTATCGTTATAAGGAAGCGTTTCCACAAAATATCCCTTTTTTACCAAATCTATTCCCCAATTGCTTAACGACCCGTTCCAGTAGGTTTCGGGAGTGGAGGCGGTGATGTTGCTTTGTGCAGGTGTTGGGTATCGGGCAGGGTTCGATTCATTTCCTTGTCCGGTTACCATTGCTCCGCTGCTGTTGGGTCCGAGGTTATGCGTGTCGGCATCTAGCAGCCAGTCCGCATTAGCAGCCATTTCTGCTTTGGTGGCATCAAAAAGAATTTTAATTTGTGCTCTGCACCGATTAGTGATTGATAAAATAAGAATGCCGAGAATAAATAGTGTGATTTGTTTTTTCATTTGTTGTTAGGTAATGAATTTTTATTTTTCTTTCTTGTATCAAATTTAATGAATGCGTATAGAATTCTTTCCCTTATTGATAATTACAAACTACCAGTCTTTTCGAAGGGATGCTTTGTACCGAACTTTATTGCCTGCAAATATATTAATAATTTGGTTGGAAGGTGGTACATCGTGTTAAACCGGACTAACGAGAATATCACCTATTGCCTGCTAAGTGGGGAAAACCGCTGAAAGAAGTAGTTACTTGACTAAACTAAGGCTGCCAATGTATTTATGGTACTGATTTAAATTATCTTTAATATTTATTACATACACATACACATCTTCCTGGGCAATCCCTGTTCCTCCTATTACATTACCCTGCCAGTGTTTGGAAATATCATCCCCATAAAAAAGCAGGTTACCCCACCTGTCGTAAATAGTCATTTCAAATTGTTTAATGTTTTCTCCTTTGCCAAAAAACTCATCGTTTATGCCGTCATTATTGGGAGAAAATGCATTGGGAACATAAAAGGTAAACAAAGGATTAATAACCAAACAAAGTGTGGTACTGTCTATACAAATCCCGTTAGCAACAACCAAGCTAATACAATAAGTACCAACAGCACTATAGGTGTGGGTGGGATTTCGGAGTGAACTTGTATTTGCTAGTGGAGTAGAAAAATTACCGAAATTCCATAACCAGGAAGTTGCACTCACCGATTCGTCAGTGAAATTAATAACAGGATTTTCAATGCTGTTTGTTAAAGGAGCATAAAAACTGGCAATGGGTAAAGCATTTATGATAACAGCAATTATGGCCCGCGGACCTTCGCACCCATTTACAGTTTGAGAAACATAATAATCAGTTGTTCCGCTCGAAGTAGTAGAAGGTACAGGCGGAACAGGACTTCCAATTCCTCCAGTGGCAGCGGTGTACCAAAGTAAATTGCTTCCGTTTGCCGAAAGTGAAAAAGCTAAATCGTTCTGACAATAGATTACAGGAGACACAACGAATGGTGGCAAAGGAATAGGATTAGATGTAATAGTTACCTGGCTGGTGGAAGGAGGACAATTAGCACTTGTTATGGTCCATTGAAAAACATTAGCCCCTGTTCCCAATAATGTAACATTTGAATTGGGAGATGCCGGACTGTTTATATTTCCGTTTCCGCTTACTAATGTCCATGCACCGGTACCTACAACAGCAATATTACCGGCTAAAGTAGCATTAGTCCCGCAAACAGTTTGATTCGTTCCAGCATTAGCAACAGTGGTTGGCGCACCTACCGTAATCGTTACCTGGCTGGTAGTAGCAGGACAAGGCGCATTGGTTATTGTCCATTGAAAAACATCCGTGCCAGTTGCTAAACCAGTAACCCCGGAAGTTGCAAGAGCAGGATTAGTAATAGTTCCACCTCCGCTTACCAGTGTCCATAATCCGGAACCTGTTGTTGCAGTATTCCCTGCTAAAGTAGTAGTGGTTGCACATATTGTTTGGTTGGGTCCGGCAGAGGATACAGTTGGTGTTGCCACCCCTGTAATGGTTACCTGGCTTGATGTGGAAGGACAAATTCCGTTTGATATAGTCCATTGAAAAGCATTGGCTCCTGCTCCAAGTGCTGTGACAGCAGATGTTCCGGAAGCAGAGTTTGTAAATGTTCCGCTTCCACTAATGACAGTCCACAATCCTGTTCCTATTGTTGCAGTGTTTCCTGCTAAGGTTGCATTAGTTCCGCAAACCGTTTGGTTTGGTCCCGCAACGGCAACGGTCGGTATAGTAACCCCTGTAATCGTTACCTGGCTGGTGGATGCAGGGCAGGGAGGATTTGATATCGTCCATTGAAATACATTGGCTCCTGCTCCAAGTCCTGTTATACCTGATGATTCGGATGTCGGAGTAGTAATTGTTCCACTTCCTGAAATTAACGTCCATAAACCTGTACCTACTGTTGCAATGTTTCCGCTTAGTGTTGCCGTACTTCCACAAACGTTTTGGTTAGGTCCTGCTGACGCAATGGAAGGGGCAGCAACTGAAGTGATGGTTACCTGGCTGGTAGTGGCAGTACAAGGAAGCAAATCTATCTGCCATTGAAATACATTTGCTCCCGCTCCCAAACCAGTTAAGGATGAATTTTCCAGTGCTGGATTAGTTATTGTACCAGCACCACTTATTAATGTCCAGGTTCCAACTCCTGAAGTTGCTACATTACCTGCTAAGGTAGCAACTGTTCCGCATACCGTTTGATTTGTACCTGCATTTGCTACTGTAGGAACAGCACCAACAGTAATAGTAACCTGGGAAGAAGAAGAAGGACAAGGCGCATTCAAAATCGTCCATTGAAAAACATTTGCACCGGCAGTTAAGCCTGTTATTCCTGATGATTCAAAAGAAGGATTGGTAACTGTGCCGTTTCCGCTTATTAATGTCCATAATCCAGTTCCTGTTGTTGCCATGTTTGCTGCTAAAGTAGCTGTGGTTCCGCAAATGTTCTGATTAGGTCCAGAAACAGAAACAGTAGGAACATCAACTGCTGTAATGGTAACTTGAGCAGTAGTGGGAGCGCAGGGAAGATCATCAATTTCCCATTGAAATACATTGGCACCAAAGCCTAAACCGGTAACACCCGAATTTGCCTGGGATGGATTAGTAATGCTACCCGTTCCACTTATTAATGTCCATGTTCCTGTTCCGGCAGCAGGGGCATTTCCGGCTAAAGTTGCAGTAGTTCCGCAAACCATTTGATTAGTTCCGGCTGTTGCTATTGTTGATGGATTGTTTCCCGTAATATTTACCTGGCTTGAGGTTGCAGGACAAGGTGCATTGGATATAGTCCATTGAAATACATTAGCGCCAATTCCAATTCCTGTAATTCCGGATGATTCAGACGTAGGAGTAGTTATAGTTCCAGTTCCGCTTACTAATGTCCAAAGCCCTGTGCCTGTGGCAGCTGTATTTCCTGCTAAGGTGGCTGTTGTGGCGCATACTATCTGATTGGGTCCTGCTAAAGCTGTAGTTGGAACCGGGACACCGGTAATGGTTACCTGGCTACTTGATGAAGGACAAGGAAAATTAGATATTGTCCATTGAAAAACATTAGCACCTGTTCCAAGTGCAGTTAATCCTGATGATTCAGAAGCAGGGGTGGTAATGGTTCCTGCTCCGCTGATTAATGTCCATAGCCCTGTACCGGTTGCAGGAATGTTACCACCTAATGTTGCAGCAGTTCCGCACACGGTTTGATTTGCCCCCGCCACTGAAACGGAAGGAGCGGCAACACTTGTAATGGTCACCTGTGCTGATGTTGCAGGACAAGGCGCATTGGATATGGTCCATTGAAATACATTGGCACCTGGTCCAAGTGCTGTTAATCCTGACGATTCTGAAGTAGGTGTTGTTATCGTTCCTGCTCCGCTTACTAACGTCCATAGCCCGTTCCCTGTGGTTGCACTATTTCCGGCTAAAGTGGCAGTATTCCCGCAAACAATTTGATTGGTTCCGGCGGTTGCTAATGTTGGTGGAGCTACTCCTATTATAGTTGACTGCATGGAAGATGAAGGACAGGGAGCATTTGTGATGGTCCATTGAAAAACGTTTGTTCCAACACCAAGCCCTGTTATTGTCGAAGTTGGGTTGTTTGGATTAGTAATTGTTCCCGCACCGCTAAATAAGGTCCAGGTTCCGACACCAACTAAAGGTGAGTTTCCCGCTAAGGTGGCATTGGTTCCGCAATATGTCTGGGGCAAAACAAAAACAGCAGGCGTGGGAGCAGATACTCCAGTAATGGTAACCTGGTTGGAGGAAGGAGGACAAGGAGCATTAGATATTGTCCACTGAAATACATTGGCACCGACTCCAAGTGCTGTAATACCTGAACTGTTTAATGCTGCATTGGTTATTGTTCCACCTCCGCTAACTACTGTCCATAGGCCTGTTCCCGATAAAGGAAGATTTCCTGTTAATGTTGCATTTGTTCCACAAACGGTTTGATTAGCACCTGCCACTGAAACGGAAGGAGCAAGAACGCTTGTAATAGTTGTCTGACTTGATGAAGGTGGACATACACCATTTGATATGGTCCATTGAAATACGTTTGCACCAGGTCCTAATGCAGTAACTCCTGAGTTAAATAAAGTAGAACTTGTAATTGTTCCTGTACCTGATACCAATGTCCAGGCACCAACACCCGTAACCGCTGGGTTGCCGCCTAATGTTGCAGAAGTTCCACATACAGTTTGATTAATTCCTGCCACAGAAACAGTGGGAACAGGCACTGATGTAATGGTTACCTGGCTGGAGGTGGAAGGACATCCGCCATTTGTAATGGTCCATTGAAAAACATTGGCACCTGGTCCAAGCGCGGTTAAACCAGAAGAAGGAGAGTTGGGAGTTGTTATTGTTCCTGCTCCGCTAACTAATGTCCATGTACCTAAACTAAACGTAGCCACATTTCCCGCTAAAGTAGCTATTGGTCCGCAAACAGTTTGATTTGGTCCTGCCACGGAAACTGTAGTTGCGTTTACAACTGTAATAGTAACCTGGCTGGAAGATGGCGGACAGGGAGGATTAACTATAGTCCATTGAAAAACATTAACTCCTAATCCTAAACCGGTTAACCCGGAAGTGGGTGAATTAGGGGTAGTAATAGTTCCTGTGCCGCTCACTAATGTCCATGTTCCTATGCCAACCGCAGGGGCATTCCCGGCAAGTGATGCAATAGTTCCGCACACATTTTGAGGCGGTCCTGCATTGGAAACGGTTGAGGCAGGTTTCACGGTAATGGTATAATTAACAGGTAATCCCGGGCATGCATTCCTGGTAGGAGTAACTGTTATAGTAGAAACAATATTTGCAACAGTAGCGTTTGTGGCGGTAAAAGCCGGTGTATTTCCTGCTCCATTGGCACCTAACCCGATGGCAACATTTGAATTGGTCCATGCAAAAGTGGCACCGGTAGGATTGCTCACAAAATTACTTATCGGAACTACAGTACCTGCACAAACAGTAATATTAGGGGGTGGAGTCATCGTTGGCGTGGCGTTTACCGTAACACTATTCGTACTAATGTATTGACAGCCGTTAATCGCAGTAGTAGTTAAAGAAATTAAATAAGTACCCGGTGCTGGATAGTTATGAGGTGGCGGACTATGCAAAGTGGAAGTAGTTCCATCACCAAAATTCCATAATGATGCGGCAGAAGCGGGTACACTGGTATTTACAACAGTAGCAACTGCCGAATTACATGAATTAGTCGGGTTGACGGTAAAAGAAGAACTTGGCATCTGAAAAGTTCCATTGCCCCATGTCAAATTGAACCCGATACCATTAAAATCGAAATTATCAATCACTATCAGGTATGTTTGACCAGCCGTGACAACAATAGAAGGACAAAATTCATCACTTACCAAACCACTCGCAGTACTTATAGGGCATGCCGTTCCTGATGCTGTTGACATACCAAATGGAGCCCCGACACTAAAAGCATAGTCGTAATTACAAGCCACTTCGAAACCCGGACAGCCTGCTGTAATATTATACATTGCCCAGTCGTATTCTGCTGCTCCAAGCGGGGTTCCCGTCCAAGCACAGGTGCCTGATACACCAACTGTAAATTCATAGAATACAGGTTGCTGAAGATTTACAAAAAAACAGGAAGGCAAAAGAGGGGTAACATAAGATGGCATGGGGTTCAGAGTAAAAGGACTTTCATTGCAAATAGCAGTAGTCGTGGCACAGGAACTTCCCGGACCAGGAGGAGGTGTGGTAGAAGTAACACAAACCTGGAATGTACCATCAGCACCATTGGTTTCAACAGAAAATAAAATTTGCGTGCCCGGAGTGTAAGCATAGGTTACCGTTGCTACTCCACCTGCTGTTGCACTGGCATTACAAATATTATAAGTGCCTGACGCACAGTTTGTGTTTTGCATTGAAACAACTACCTGTTGCGCAGGTGTGCCTCCGTTTGGGGTTATAGTAACGGTATTTTGAGCACCTGTTGCAACGAAAGCAAACCAGACTTCATCGCCCGGAACTCCTGTATCGCATGTGTTGGTAAACCCATCGCTGGTTGCATTAATGTTTGTGGAATTGAGGCAAATGGTTCCGGAAACAGGAATTACAATAACCTGCGGGGTAATACAATTATCGTTTGGAGGTGCCTGCCCGAAACTGATTTTGTAAACGAAAAAGAAAACAAGGAGTAGAATTTTTTTCATGATAATGTCTTATTTGTTTTTAATGCCGTTCTAGTTAGGAACATGTGTAATCATTGTTAAAGGTTTGAAATCGGGTTTGTTTATTTCAGACAATGGCAATATTTTCAGACGAACTTCTGTTCCTAAACTTATATATTTTACCTGTGTTGCATCTCTGTTTTCGAGCACTAACTGATTAAGATTGCCTGGAATATTGGGTTTGTTCCTGGTATTAATCATTTGAATCTGATAAGTTCCGTCAATAGAAGGGGTTTGTTTTGTTGTGGTGTTGGTGGTAGTGGTTTGCCCGCTGGTAATGCCTGTGGATAAAAGAAACAAAAGGCACATAAATATTGTTTTTTTCATAAATAAAAGATTAAAATTGGGTAACGAAATTCAAATATATTAATTGATTAGTTAATTAATTGAGTCCTCTGTATATAATGATGCAAAGAATATAAAAATGGTTGCACTAAATTACTAATTATTTTTACAGGTTGAAAAGAAAAAACAGATAATTGTTAAACACAATTATTCAAAAATAAAAAAGACCTGCTGAAATTAATTCAGCAGGTCTTTTTTATGATATTGTAACGTTAGTATTATTGTTTAATCACTGTCCGTTTGAACATTTCGTTATTACTTTGATCTAATAACCTTACAAAATAAATACCACTATTATTATCCCCCAATTGAACTTTCAAAGAATTCTCACCTTCCGTTACTTCAAAATTTTTCCTGATTACCAATGTTCCATAAACAGAATACACCTCTGCGGTAAACTGCCTGTTCCGGATGGAAGTTGACGGATTGCCGATATTATTTATTTCAATTGTGAAATCATCGGAAGCCGGGTTAGGGTAAATGGTGAAATTCATTGTACCGGTTTCCATTGTTGTTAACTCTCTTAAACCATTATTGTTAATTGTTCCAATGCAAATAAAATTGCACAGAAGACATCTTACAGCACCTTGTCCGCAAGCATCGTTAGCTGTTACACAAATATTTCCGGCTGTCGAAGCCCAATTGACCACCACTGCATTTGTACCTTGCCCACTGGCAATGGTTGCGCCTGCAGGCACAGTCCAGGTATAACTTGTAGCACCAGTAACTGCCGCGGTGGAATAAGAAACATTTTGCTGGTTTGCACATATTCCAGAAGTACCAACAATTGAAACAGGTGCGGAAGGAACAGATTTTATCGCCAGTAATTTTGCCGGGCTGTTTCCACAAGCATTTACAGCCATTACAGAAACATTGCCGGAAACAAATGTATTTCCGAAACTTACCGTTATCCCTGTTGTACCCTGTCCTGCGGTAATAGTAGCCCCTGTTGGCACTGCCCATGTGTAGGAAGTTGCACCGGAAACGGCTGCTATACTATAATTTGCAGAGGAAAGCCCTCCTGAACATAGCCCGATGGCTGGACCTGTGATAACGCCAGGAGCGGCTAATACAGATTTAAGTGCTAATACTTTTGTTGCGCTTGTTCCGCAGGCATTGGTGGCTGCAACAGTAATGTTGCCGGAAGTAAATGTGCCTCCGAAATTAACCACCACGGAAGTTGTTCCTTGTCCGCTGGCAATGGTTGCCCCGTTAGGAGCTACCCATACATAAGACGTAGCACCTGTAACGGCAGTAGTTGTATAAGTTGCTGAAGTTAGCCCCGCAAGGCAAAGTCCGGATGAGTTACCTGTTAATACTGTTGGTGCTGCCGGAACAGATTTCAATGCCAGTGTTTTTGCTGCACTTGCTCCGCAAACATTAACAGCCACCACGGAAATATTTCCTGAAACAAAGGTGCTTCCAATATTTACATTTATAGCATTGGTTCCTTGTCCGCTTGTAATGGTTATTCCTGTTGGAGTAGTCCAGGTGTAGGAAGTGGTGTTAGCTACTGCTGCTATGGAGTAGGTTGCAGTAGAAGTTCCTGCCGGACAAAGCCCGTTCACAGGTCCCGTGATAACTCCGGGTGTTAAAGGATGTGCAGCATACACCACTATGTACCCGGTTACTGTTTTGGTATTGCTTCCGCTGCCGTTGGTGGCGGTAAGACTCACCTGGTAGGTTCCGCCAGCACTATAAAGAATAGTCGGGTTTTGTGCAGAAGAAGTTGCTGGTGTTCCTCCTGTAAATGTCCATGCCCATGATGTGGGTGTGTTGGTTGATAAATCTGTAAATGTAACTGAACTGCCTGCACAGATAGTAGTGGCGGTGGAGGTGAAATTTGCTACGGGAACGGTACCGCAAGCATTTACCGTCATTGTTATTCCATTCGATGTTGCAGTAGTTGTGCTTGCACAGGTTGCATTGCCGGTCATTATGCAGGTAACTATTTGTCCGTTGGTTAATGCAGTGGTGGTAAATGTGGCAGCATTTGTTCCGGCATTTACTCCTGCTATTTGCCATTGATACGATGGTGTTGTTCCTCCATTCGCAGGTGTAGCAGTGAAAGTAGCAGATGCTCCTGCACATTCAGGATTGTTTCCCGATGTTAGTGCGATGGAAACAGCAGGTGTTACTGTAGTGTTTACCGTCATTGTTATTCCATTCGATGTTGCAGTAGTTGTGCTTGCACAGGTTGCATTGCTGGTCATTATGCAGGTTACACTTTGTCCGTTTGTTAATGCGGTGGTAGTAAATGTGGCAGCATTTGTTCCGGCATTTACTCCTGCTATTTGCCATTGATACGATGGTGTTGTTCCTCCATTGGTAGGTGTAGCAGTGAAAGTAGCAGATGCTCCTGCACATTCAGGATTGTTTCCCGATGTTAGTGCGATAGAAACAGCAGGTGTTACTGTAGTGCTTACATTCATCGTTATTCCATTCGATGTTGCTGTAGTTGTGCTTGCACAGGTTGCATTGCTGGTCAGTATGCAGGTTACTATTTGTCCGTTGGTTAATGCGGTGGTGGTAAATGTGGCAGCATTTGTTCCGGCATTTACTCCTGCTATTTGCCATTGATACGATGGTGTTGTTCCTCCATTTGTAGGCGTAGCAGTGAAAGTAGCAGATGCTCCTGCACATTCAGGATTATTTCCCGATGTTAGTGCGATAGAAACAGCAGGTGTTACGGTGGCATTTACTGTCATGGTGATTGGGTTGGAAGTAGCAGGACTGCCCGTTACCCCGGAAAGGTTTGAAGTCATTACACAGGTTACCATTTGCCCTGTTGTTAAGGTGGAGGTAAATGTGGGGCTGTTGGTTCCTGCATTCACTCCGTTTATTTTCCATTGATAAACCGGTGTGGTTCCGCCATTGGTAGGCGTTGCAGTAAATGTGGCTGTTGCTCCGGCACATTCAGGATTACTGCCTGCTGTTTGTGCAATAGCTACAGAAGCCACAGAACAAGGTGTTAACTGGAAAGAAAATATTTGGGTCTTTGCCACTCCTGAAGCGCCCATGTATTCGCTGGTATGCCAAAAGGTAACTCCATCAGGGTCGAGGGTTAAATCTGCATAATCGCCATCGCGGTTAATCCCTGTTTGCGAACCCGCACCGGCAATCGCTGTTGTTTCCGATACTGGCAACGTGCCCAAAGGGTCGCATGCTCTTCTTCCTGCATAATATAAACCGGGATAATGAGTGGTGGAATTCGATTTCATATACGCCAATGCTATGTTTCCACTATTGTCCATAGCTATGCTGCCCATCCAGCGGGTATCAGTATCGGGCTGGTAAATGCCTTCCTGGTAAATGCTCCATACTCCTGTGCTTTGATTCTGGCGCAACTCACACCATTTAATGCTTCTTTGTGTAGCAGATATTTTAACACTCCAGTTCAATACAATGGTGTTATATCCGCTCCAGGATTTCCATTGCGCACGGTACATCAGGGTGCCTCCTATTCCGTCCAGCTTTTGCGTGGTGCCCGGTTGAGACACATCATCCCAGTTCACATCATAAGAGCCATCGAAAGCAGCAGTGGGCAGGTTTGCAGATAAAGTGATGGTAGCGGTAGGAGTTGTTGGTATCCAGTTCACCGCCATCTGGTATATATTTACGGCATCAATGTACGAACCTCCCCAACCGTTATCGGAATAAGAAAAGATAGGACAGGGTGTGCCGGCAGTAGGCATTGTACCATCAGACGCATCTCCCGGCAAAGGAACAAAAAAGTAACCGGCATTGGGCGGAGAAAAAGTTTGATACACTGCGCGCGAAGCCGAATTGCCTGCCAGCATGGCGGTACGCTCAAATGCAAACACTTTTTGTGTACTTTGGTTAGAGGTCATGTAATATCCATCCTGCCACACAGAAAATTTTAAATAGTCGGGAAACAGTGGGGAAGTATAAGTATAAGTGTAATAAGCTCCCGCAGGGTCGCTGGTTACGGAGATAGCAATGTATATTTTTTTATCGGTGTTGGTTCCAAACTGCGCCAGGAACCAGCGGTCGGCAGCTTTGTCGTAAAGCACTATCGGGTCACCGGCATTGCCTGTTGCCGGGCTCCAGAGATTACCAAGCGTACCGGTAAGGGTTACAGCCCCGGTGGTTTTGTTGTATATTTTAAAAGTGGTGGAGTTTATCATCTGCACATAGTTATTGGGTCCTGCTGCTCCCGAAGGGTCCATAGGGCGAAAACCTGTTGCTGCCTGCCCGTTCCAATTGGTAATGGGGCTTCTGCCGGGTTCGTACCCGTTTTGTTTCTGAATGGTGGACACATCGTTTCCGTAAGCTGGTCCGTCTTTTTCCACTGTTTTCAGGAACCGTTGCGGCTTGCGGTTTTCGCGGTCTTCCGACTCCTGCTCGTTGTATATTTTATCTTCATCTACCGGGTTGTTTTTAAAAATTTCGGTTAATGGTTGGGTAATGTGAAACTCCGAACAGGTAATGAACCCGGAAGTAGTGTTGTTTTTGTTTCTTTGAGAAAATAAATTTCCGAAAACAAATACACACGAAATAAGAAGAGTGGCTTTTTTCATTTAATTAAAATTATTTTAGACATTAAACATTATAAACATTATATAGATTAAGGTTATATAAGAATTGATTTAATTTAAGACCACACCCCTTCATCGCCTCTCCTTGAAGAAAGGAGAGGGGATAGTTGGCGAGAAACTTAATGATACAAAGTACTTCACATCTTGGCACCCCTCTCCTTTCTTCAAGGAGAGGGGACGGGGGTGAAGTCTTAATAAGAAATGTTTTCAAATTGAACTGCAAATATACTAAGTTTATTCATTTCCCCAAACGTTCTTAGTTGGTGGTTTGATGCCCCTACTACTCAACCGAGCGAAAACGGGGACTTTTATCGGTGGCAGAATGCCATATAATAATCAACGCGAGCAAAAAACGTTCGCTGTCAATGTCATTAAATTAAGCCCGATGCCGTATGGCATTATATGTTTATAGTAAAAATAGTAATCAGTGACATGCGACCCCGAAGGGGTCGTACACTTGCTTCTTAATTTTACTACTATAAACATGCGACCTTTTCAAGGTCGAAAACCTTAACTTAATGACATTGCGTTCGCGCCTGAGGAACAAATGGGATGAAAATCCCGCAGTATTGTTTCAAATTGCGGGAGTATGGTCTCAAACTGCGAGAGTTTTGCAAGGCAAAATGTTAATAAATATCAATAATATCAGCCTATATAGACTCATTAGGTGTGTAATTTTGCGGAAT